>DASULS010000013.1:0-32506 GCA_036278095.1 Solirubrobacterales bacterium
CGGACCCTCCCCGCTGTTGTCCGGGGAGGCACTCCCCACTCCCGCCCTCGCCAACCCCACCGCCTCTGCATGCCGCAGCGCCAGCTCCTCGCTGGGCTCCGCCCACCCATTCGCCTGGCTCCACTCCAGCAGCGCATGCACCGCCGCCCCGCGCGCCGTCCGCTCTTCCGGCGCCGAGAGGGCGACCTCGTCGCTGGGCGCGCCCTGGTCGATCGGGGCCAGCCCCAGCACCCGCTCCATGTAGAACCGGTAGGGGCACTCCCCGTAGGCGGAGATCGCGGTGTAGGAGAGGGGGCGGCTGGGGACGATCGGCGGCCGGCGCTCGACCAGCGGCGGCGGCCCCTCGCCCAATGCCCGCTCGGCGGCGGGCGGGCGGCGGGTCGCCCGCAGCTCGGCGGCACGCTCGGGTGAGGGGAGGTTGACGCGGACGGCGAGCTCGGAGGGCTCGAACTCGGCCTCCAGGCCGGGCCGCGGCGCCGGCGGTGCCACCGGCACGGCCGAGTCGGCGTCGCGCGGCGCCCCGAGCGCGTCGACCAGGCGCTCGATCACCGGCGTCCCCGGCCTCATCCCGTTCCCCGGCTCCGGTTTGACGACGCCGCTGAGGATGAGGCGATCGCGGGCGCGGGTGGCGGCGACGTGGAAGAGGCGCAGGCCCTCCTCGGCGTCGCGCTCCTTTGCCTCCTCGCAGAGCGCGCCGTAGTCGTAGAGGTTGATCGAGGCGTTGCCGAGCCGACGCAGCTGCAGCCCCACCCGCGGCTGCTCCTCGCGGCCGACGACGAGCAGCGGCGCCCGCGAGCCGGCGAGCAGGCTGCGCGCGAGGTCGGGCACGGCGACGACGCCGAACTCCAGCCCCTTGGCGTTGTGGACGGTCATGATCCGGACGCCGTCGTGACCCTCGGCGGCGGTCGCGGCCTGGGCCTCGGCATCGCCTTCGGCGCGGGCGGCGAGGAAGTCGAGGAAGCCGCGCAGGTCGCGCCCCTCGCGCGACTCGAACTCGGCCGCCAGCCGGCCCATCTTGCGGACGTTGGCGTAGCGCGCCTCGCCGGCCGGGCGGCTGAGGACCGCGAGGTCGTAGCCGGTCTCGGTCACCGCGGCCTCGACCAGGCCCGGCAGCGAGAGCCGCGAGCCGCGCTCGCGCAGCGAGCCGAGCCGGGCGACGAAGGTCCGCAGCAGCTCCAGCTCCTCTGCCGGGATCGCCTCCAGCCGCTCCGGCTCGGCCAGCTCCATTCCGTGGTTCCTTTGTCGTGTATCGCCCGACAAAGGAACCACGGAACTGGCGCCGGCGGCCCGCTCCAGGGCTGGCCAGACGTGGCGCCGCTTGCCCGCCGCCATCCGCAGCAGCCAGAGCGTGTCGGGGGCGGCGCCGCAGGCGGGGGAGGCGAGGGCGCCGAAGATGGCGTGGTCGTCGAGCGGGTTGGCGATCACGGCCAGCAGGGCGCAGACGTCGGCGACCTGCTGCTGGGACCAGTAGCCGCGGCCGCCGACCACGTAGGGCCGCAGGCCGGCGCGTTCGAGCGAGTCCTCGTAGGCGTCGAGGTGGGTGAAGGCGCGCAGCAGCACCACCATCTCGCCCCGCGGCACCCCTTCGTCGGCCAGCTCCCGCAGCCGCTGCGCGACGAAGCGCGCCTCGGCGAGGCAGTTGAGCGGGGTGCCGCCGTCGATCGCCGGCTCCAGCTCGATCCCGTCGGCGTCCCAGCCGTCGCGCGCGGTCAGCAGCAGCTCGACCGCACCCGGCCCGGTGGGCTCCGCGCCGACCCGCAGCGGCCGGTAGGCCTTGCCCAGCAGCGCCTCGCCGAGCAGGTTGACGGCGCCGATCACCTCCGGCCGCGAGCGGAAGTTGCCGCTCAGCCGCATCAGCTCGGCGTCGGCGCGGCGGTCGATCTCCTCGCGCTGGCGGCGGAAGACGTCGAGGTCGGCGTGGCGGAAGCCGTAGATCGACTGCAGCTCGTCGCCGACCACGACCAGCTCGGTCTTCGGCCCCCGCAGCGCCTCGATCAGCCGCAGCTGCAGGCGGTTGGTGTCCTGGAACTCGTCGACGAGGATCTGGCGGAAGCGGGCGCGGTAGTGCTCGCCGATCTCGGCCCGCTCCAGCAGCCGCGCGGCGAGGATCTGCAGGTCCTCGAAGTCGATCCCGGCGCGCCGCTCCTTCGCCGCCTCGAAGCGGGCGGAGAACAGCTCCAGCAGCTCCCCGAGGTGGCGGTAGGCGCGGCTGCCCTCGCCCGCCTCGGCGCTGCGGGCGACGGCGGCGTCGATCGCCTCCTTGTAGGGGAGCAGCGCTTTCGCCTTGGTGTTGAGGGCGAGGGCGCGCAGCTCGTCGACGCTCGGCGCCGGTCCCGGCTCCCGCAGCCGCGCCAGCGCCCGCTCCAGCAGCTCCCGTTTGCCGTTGCCCTCCTTCAGCTCGGCCAGGCACTCCTCGGCCGCCTCGGCGGCGCGCCGCAGCGCCGCCTCGGGATCCGGCTGCGGCGGCTCGGGCAGCTTCGGGTGGGCGATGCCGCGGCTGCGCAGCTCGTCGTGGATCGCGGCGATCGCCGCCCGCAGCCCCTCGACGTCGAAGGCGGCGACCGTCTCCTCCTTGGCCGCGTCGCTGCGGACGGGGCCGCTGGCGGTCCCCTCCGCGTTCAGGAACTCGACCAGGGCGTCGTCGAAGGCCTCGCGCGCGGCCCGCGCCGCCTCCGGCGCGTCGAGCACGCGGAAGCCCGGGTCGACCCCGGCGGCGACGGGATGCGCCGCCAGCACCCGGTTGCAGAAGCCGTGGATCGTCGTCACCCAGGCGCCGCCGATCCCGGCCAGCACCGCCGCCGCACGCTCGGAGCCGGCCTCCGCCCGCCGCGCCAGCTCGGCCCGGATCCGTTGCCGCAGCTCCGCCGCCGCCTTCTCGGTGAAGGTGAAGGTGAGGATCGCGTCGGGGGACATCCCGCCGTCGCAGACGAGGCGGCAGTAGCGGTCGACCATCACCCCGGTCTTGCCGGTGCCGGCGCCCGCCTCCAGCAGCACGTCGGTGCCGCGGGCGGCAATCGCCGCGGCCTGCTCGGGGGTGGGCTGGCGCGCCAGCGCCACGTCGGTCTCCGCGCTCACCGCTCCTCGTCCTCCCGCTCGTCCTCGAAGCGCGGCGCCCGGTCGCGGCGGCAGATCGGCGCGAAGGTGCACCAGGGCGGGCAGACGTCGTGGCCGCGCAGGCCCGGCCGCGGGCCGGGGTCGCGGCGGATCTCGCCACCGCGCATGCGGGCGACGATCGCGCTCGCACGCTGGCGCGAGTCGTCCAGCAGCCCCTCCAGCTCCTCGGGCTCGACCACGTCGTTGGGGTAGAGACCGTAGCCGCCGAGCTCCTCGGCGACAGCGGCGGAGACGACCCCGCGGGGGCGCCGCGAGGAGGTGCCGCGCAGCGGGTGGTAGAGCGCCCCGACCGGCTCTGCTCCCCAGTGCTCGGCGACCGCGAGCAGGTAGAGCGGCAGCTGCAGCTTCGCCTGCTCCTCGAACTTCTCCCGCGGCGTCACCTGGCTGGCGAGCTTGTAGTCGATGACGACGGCGCGGCCCTCGCCGGAGCGGTCGACCCGGTCGACGGCGCCGTGCAATCCCCAGCCGCCGAGGTCGAGCACCGGCCGCTCGGCGTCGGGGTGCTCGCCGAAGCGCGCCTCCAGCAGCCAGGGCTCGAAGCCGCCGGTCTCGCGCTCGGCCTCCTCGGCGAGGAAGCGCTCCAGCAGCCGCTCGACGCGGCGGACGATCGCCCGCTCGGCGGGATGGGTGCCGAGCTCACGCTCGGCGACGACCTCGGCCACCAGCTCGCGCCCGCGCTGCGTCCAGGCGGCGAGCGAGCCGGGGCGCGGCAGCGGGTCGCCACCTGGCCGCTCGCGGTAGAGGCGGTCGAGCGCCTCGTGCATGAGGCCGCCCTGGACGAGCGGGTCGGGGACGGGGTCGAGCAATTGCGGGTCGAGCTCGTGACCGGCGAACCAGCGGTAGGAGCAGACGTCGAACTCCTCCAGGGTGGTGCCGCCGTAGGCGGGGACGGCGCCGAGCGACTCCAGGACCGCGGGGTTCGTCAGCGGTCCCGGGGCGCGCGAGGCGGCCTCGGCCCGGCGGGCGGCGACGACGCGGGCGCCGAGGCGCATCGCCAGCTCGCCCTCGACCCCCACCTGCGCCAGCAGCGCCGGCGCATTTTCAGCGGTCGCTGAGTTTTGGCCTCCATAGGGGCCCAAATTCAGCATCAGTGCCCGCGCCAGCTCGTCCTCCGAGGGCGCCTCGGCCAGCGGCGCGACCACCTGCGCCAGGTCTCGCGCGACCGTGATCTCCTCCTCGACCGGGTCGGGAGCGGTGCCGTCGGGAGCGGGGGCGAGCAGCGCCCGTACCTCGTCGAGGAGGGGCGAGCGGGCGGTCGCGGCGCCGTCCTCGTCGCTGTCGCGGTAGGAGAGGGCGAGGGTCCGGCGGGGCAGGGCGAGGCAGGCAGCGAAGAGGTAGCGCTCCTCGGCCTCGCTGTCGCGGCGGGGGTCGAGGCCGAGCGTCTCCCGCTGGGCGTCGGAGAGGAAGGGGTCGGCGCCGCGGTCGCGGCGGGGGAACTCGCCGTCCTGCAGCGAGCCGACGACGACGTGGTCGAAGCGGGCGGCGCGCAGGCGGTAGGGGCTGGCGATGCGGACGCGGCCCTCGACCGGCCCCGACCAGACGCGGAAGTCGAGCTCGCGGGCGATGCCGGGCAGCTCCTCGGGCCGCGGCGCCAGCGCCCCGAGCTCGGCCAGCTCGGCGAGTGCGTTGGCGATCGTCGCCGCGGCGCGCAGCTCGATGCCCTCGCCCGGGGGCAGCGGCGGTCCGTCCTCGTCGCCCCGCAGCGGCCGCGCCGCCATCCGCGCCGCCAGCGCCCCGACCTCCGCCGCCAGCTCGGCCGGCGAGCGCTCGGCAGCCTCGCGCAGCCGCAGCAGGTCGCGGGGCGGCTCGCCCTCCTCGCCCTGCCAGAGCAGCAGCGCGTCCTCGACGTCGCGCACCCGGCGCCGCCGCAGCCGCCGCTCGAACCAGTCGACGCGGCCGGGCGAGAAGCCGGAGGGGCCGCGCAGGTAGCGCAGCAGGTCGCTGCCGCGCCGGGCGCCGAACTCGGCCTCGAGCAGGGCGACGAGGGCGCCGCCGACGCTCGTCCCCGCCACCGGCACCTCCGCCTCCAGCGCGGTGGCGATGCCGCCTGCCTCCAGCGTCGCCCGGATCTGCTCGCCGCGCCGCGCCGGGTCGCGCAGGGCGATCGCGATCTCCTCGGGCTCGGCGCCGTCGCGGATCAGGCGGGAGACGTGGGCGGCGATCGCCTCGGCTTCGGCCCGGGTTCCGGCTGAGCGCAGCAGGGTGAGGCTGCCGTCGGGCTCTAGTCGCTGCGGACGCGGCGCGCCGAAGGAGCGGGTGAGGTGGAAGAGCAGCGCGCTCTCGGTGTTGCCCGGGTCGGGTTCGGTCCGCGTTTCCTCCGCGGCGCCGATCCGCTCGCGCAGCTGTGCGAGCAGCCTGCCGCGGGCCGCAAGGGCGGCGCTGCCCTCCTCGTAGGGGAGGGTGACCGTCACCTGCGTCCGCTCGGCGAGCGCGGCGACCAGCTCGAACTGGTTCTCGGTCAGGTCGTCGAAGCCGTAGAGGAGGACCGGCCGCTCGCCCCACAGCGCCGGGTCGCGGCGCAGCTGCGCGATCGCCTCGCGGGCGATCCCGTGGGCGTCGCCGCGGCCGCTGCGCCGGCGCACCTCCTCGTAGCCGCTGAAGAGCGCGGCGAGGTCGCTGAGGTAGGCGGAGCCCTCCAGGGTCGCCGCGCTCGCCTCGACCGCCTCGGGCTCGACCCCGGCCGCCTGCAGCTCGCCGAGCAGCCGCTCCAGCGCGGCGGCGAAGCGCGGCCGCCCGGCGGAGCGCCGCAGCGGCCCCAGCCGCTCGCGCCGCGAGGCGATCGCCACCGCGACCGCGCGCAGACGCTGGGCGGGCGAGAGCTCGGGGCCGGGGGGGACGCCGGCCGCGGTGGCGACGGCGCGGAAGAGCGCCCCGAAGGTCATCGCCGCCCCGCCCAGCGCCGCCACCCGCCCGCCTGCGGTGGACAGCTCGCGCTCGAAGGCGAAGACGTCGTCGACGGTCGGGACGACGAGGATCGGGTCCCGCTCCAGGGCGGCGAGGAAGTCGCGGCGGACGACCCCCGCGCGGCCGGAGTTGGGCGGCCCGTAGATCAGCTTCAGCGGCACCCGACCGAGCCTAGGGACGGCTCCGGCGCTCCCGTGACGGCGCCGCTCGCGACCCCGCAAACTGGGGGATTAGCGGGCATCTTTTGGCGTCGTCGGCCGGCTCTAAATTGCCGCTCAGCTGATGTCCCTCTGCTTCATAGACCCCGCCGACGCCATCAGAGCCATTGCCGACTCGATCGGCCGCGAGGCTCGCCGCCAGTTGCTCGGCGAGGCGGTCCGCTCCTGGGTCGACGAGATCCCGGATTCCGAGCTCGAGGTCCACTACGCGAAGGCGATCTCAGAGCTCGACGAACACGACCTCTCGATGCTCGCCGCCTGGCACGGCTCGCTGGAGGTCGGCCACCCGGTCCCAAACCGCGACTTCCTGATGGGCGCCTTCGGCTCTCTCGGCGAGAACCGCCGCGAGGCGCTGAAGCTCGCCGCCGGCTTCCGCGGCGAGGAGGCGGTCGACTCCGGCGTCACCGAGGAGGATGCCCTCGAGCTCGTCCTCGGCCTGCTCAGCCCACCCCGCCTGATGGAGCTTGCCGCCGAGGCGATCGAGCTCTACATCTGGGACAGAGCCGGCAGCGACAACTAGCCCGCCGGGCTCAAGGAATGTGGAGTGGAGAGATGGTCAAGTCGCCCGCTGCTCGTGTGAGTGACCCCCGGGGTGAATGAATACAGTTGTTCACAATGACGATCTCTTGCAAAAACACCCTGGAAATTAACGGTCAAATGCTGTACCGTCGTCACCCTCGTAGCGAATAGGGAAATCGCTGCGCAGTCACGCAGTACTCCGCAACTGGACGATGTGTCTTCTTTCGACCTCGTCCCCATCTGCCGTGTTCCTTGACAGGGATACAGGGGTTACGTAGCATTTCCCGAGTTCTGCGCCAGGGACGCAGAGCGATGGTTTGAGGTTGAGCGGAGCAGGCGGTCCATTTACCCGGGCCGCTCCTCGAGGAGACTGGGGACAGGTTTTTGCCGCAAAAGCGAAGATGATCCAGTTACCAACGATCAAAAATCGTTTCAGCGGTCCTGTGGCCGGTCCTGCGGGCAAGGGTGATCCTTGAGCATCTAGCTACTTCGATGTGACAAGGGAGAGGGGTCAACCTCACCGTCTCGCTTAACGCAGTGGCGAACGGACCTGCAAATGCACGTTGACCCAGTGAAAACCGAAGAAGCTTTTTGTACTCAACCCAAGCAGGTGTTGAGGGAACGTAGCTGCTGTGCGCGCATTCCTCTGGCTCGCAGCGTCCACTTGTGGTCGCGGCCCAAAGGAAGCCTGCTTTGACTTCCACCCGCTCACCGGCGAAGCAAGGTAGCGCCGTGGAGAGCGGGTCTAAGCAGGTGGGCAAATCCCCGAAGAAACGGCCCCGGAGGTCGCGACCGGTGGGAATGCTCCCGCGCGTGGGGCCGGGGGTGAGAGTCAAGAGGAAAACCCGCGAGCTGGTCTTGGACCTGGCGGAAAACCTCCACCCCGAGTACGCCTACATCGGCGAGCTCCCCAAAGGTCCGCGGGAATCGTGGATCGTTCTCGCCAGCGCGATCCTGCGGGAATACCCGGACATCTCCCAGTACATGGAGGGGCTGAGGGATTTGCTGCAGCGGGGGGTCGATGCGCGGGTCAAGGAGATCACCCAGAAGCTGGAAGTCGACCTCACAGAGAAACAGCAGCAGCTCGAGGCGGATGAGCGCAAGCGGAGAGAGCAGGATCAGCGCGAGGCCGAGCAGTGGGAGCTGGGAATGCAGGCATGGAACCAGTATCTGGAGTTCGAGCGCGACCGGCACGAGCGCGCCGGGAAAAGGGAGGACAACGGCTACCTGATCGAACGAATCCTGATGGCGATGATGGTCGTCGCCTTCGCGGTGGCGATCGGGGTTGTGATCTTGGCGGCCGTCACCGGCAACGGTGAATCCGTCTCGTTCCCAGGCTGGGCCTACGCGGCCGGGGGTTCCGGGGCGACCGGCCTGCTCTCGCTGGTGATGCTCCTGCTGTACCGGATGACGCCTGCCAGGCCGGGGGCGGAATCCCCGCCGCCGCCTCCGCCGCCCTTCGGCGATCGGGTATCCGTAGCTAAGCTCGACTCTTGGACGTACCCCCGCACGTAATCGTCATCTTCGGCGCCACCGGCGACCTGGCGCGGCGGAAGCTGCTGCCGGGACTGCTGCGGCTGTTCCAGGCGGGGTTGATGCCGGAGTTCCGGATCGTCGGGGTCTCGATGGAGGAGATCGGCGACGCCGAGTTCCGCGGGATCGCCGAAGCCGCCTGCCGGCAGTTCGCCCGCCACGCCTTCGGCGGCGAGGAGTGGCACGAGTTCTCCGGCCGGCTCTCCTACGTGCCGCACTCGCAGGCGCCGGAGAAGCTGGCCGCGGCGGTGAAGAAGGCCGAAGGGGAGCTGGGCTCGGAGATGCGCCTCCTCCATTACCTCAGCGTGCCGCCGACCGCCGCCCCCGACGTGGTCCAGATGCTGAAGAGCTGCGGCCTCTCCGAGCGCTCGCGGGTGATCATGGAGAAGCCGTTCGGGACCGACCTCGCCAGCGCCCGCAAGCTGAACGAGATGGTCCACGAAGTCCTCGACGAGGACCAGGTCTTCCGCATCGACCACTTCCTCGGCAAAGAGGCGGCGCAGAACATCCTCGCGCTGCGCTTCGCCAACGGCCTCTTCGAGCCGATCTGGAACCGCAGCCACATCGACCACATCCAGATCGACGTGCCGGAGACGCTCGGAGTCGGCTCGCGCGCCGCCTTCTACGAGAAGACGGGCGCCTTCCGCGACATGGTCGTCACCCACCTGATGCAGATCCTCGCCTTCGTCGCGATGGAGCCGCCGACCTCGCTGGCGCCGGAGCCGATCACCGACGAGAAGAACAAGGTCTTCCGCAGCCTGCAGCCGCTCGACCCCAAGAACGTCGTCCGCGGCCAGTACGAGGGCTACCGCGACGAAGCCGGGGTCGATCCCAACTCCAGCACCGAGACCTTCGTCGCCCTGCGCTGCGAGCTCGACAACTGGCGCTGGAATGGCGTCCCCTTCTTCCTGCGCACCGGCAAGCGGATGGGCGAAAGCGCGCGGATCATCTCCATCGCCTTCCGCGAGCCGCCGCAGGCGATGTTCCCCGCGCACTCGCGGGTCGGCCGCTACGGGCCCGACCACCTCACCTTCGACCTCGACGAGTCCTCCCGCGTCTCGCTCTCCTTCTACGGCAAGCGGCCGGGGATGGGGATGGTGCTGGAGAAGGCGAGCATGCAGTTCTCACTCGAGGAAACCGGCTACGCCGGCGAGGCGGTGGAGGCCTACGAGCGGCTGATCCGCGACGCGATGATCGGCGACCGCACCCTCTTCAACACCGCCAAAGGCATCGAGCGGCTGTGGGAGGTCTCCGAACCGCTGCTGCAGGACCCGCCGCCGGTGAAACCGTACCCGCAGGGGTCGTGGGGGCCGGCGGAGATCGGCGCCCTGATCGCCCCGCGCAGCTGGCGGCTGCCGTTCGCCCGGCGCTGGCGCGAGGCGCCGGCGCGGGGCGGCAACGGCGACGGCGCCGCGCTGCGGCCGGCGGACCGGCTGGCTTAGCCGACGGCGGCGCGGATCGCCGCGATCGCCTGCTCGTCGTCGCGGAAGTGGATCGCGTTCATCCCGATCGCCTCGGCCCCCTCGCAGTTGACGCCGATGTCGTCGATGAAGAGGCAGTTCTCGGCCGGCATCCCGATCCGCTCCAGCGTCAGCTCGTAGATCTTGGCTTCCGGCTTGCGGCAGCCGACGAAGGCGGAGTCGACGACCGTCTCGAAGATCTCGTCGATCGGCAGCATCGAGCGCCAGAGCGGCTCCCACTCGCGCACGTTGTTGGTCAGCAGCGCCATCGCCAGCCCGCGTCCCTTCAGCTCGCGCATCAGCTCGATCATCTTCTCGTTGGGGTCGAGCGCGCCGAAGAACATGTGGCGGAAGTGATGGAGGTGGGGCCGGTGGCCGAGGATCGGCTCGAGGCCGTCGGTCAGGTGCTTGAGGAACTCGTCCTCGCTGATCTCGCCGCGCTCGAGCCGGAACAGCGGCATCTCCTCGCCCTCGGCGAGGTTGTTGCGCATCGCCAGGCCGAGGCTTTCGGCCGAGATCCCGATGTCGTCCTGGATCGCCGCGAATGACTTCAGCAGCGGCGTGGTGAGGACGCCGCCGAAGTCGGAGACGACCGCCCGGACCTCAGCCATCGGCGTCGCGGGCGACCTCGTAGGTGCCGAGGCCCTCGCGTCCCTCGACCGCCCAGCGGAAGAAGGCGATCTGCGAGTCGACTCCCTGGCGACGGACGTTGACCGAGCTGATCAGCGTGCCGGCGCCGCGGACCGGCCGCATCTCCTCGACGTCGGGCCAGAGCTCGAGGCTGGCGCGCCGCTGCACCCCGTCCTCGCCGTACTCGGTCGAGAGCAGGGCCTCCTCGAAGGTGAGCGGGGCGCCGTCGGGGTCGCAGAGGACCGCGGTCACCTCCTCCTCGCCATGCGCGCCCGCGCCCGCGGGGAGGGTGGAGGTGAGGGCCAGCAGGCCGCCGTCGTCGAAGACGACCCCGATCGACCGGCGCACCACTTTGCCCTGCTCGCTCATGCCCGGCAGCCTAGTGACACCCAAGGTGTGGTTGAGCTTAGGCCTCTATAGGGGGCCGAACCTCAACCACACCCGGGGCGGTCTAGATTGCCGTGCCCATGTTCAGCATCCGCGACGCCGATCCCCCTCGCGACGCCACCGCCTGCGCCGCGATCTACGCGCCGCACGTCGAGGGCAGCGCGGTCTCCTTCGAGGAGCGGGCGCCGAGCGCGGAGGAGATGGCGGCTCGGATCGGGCGCTACGCCGCCACCCACGCCTGGCTGGTGGCCGAGCGGGAGGGAGGAGTAGTCGGCTACGCCTACGCGACCGCCTTCAACGAGCGCCCCGCCTACCGCTGGAGCGCCAGCGTCTCGGTCTACATTGCCGCCGAGTCGCGTGGCCAGGGCGTCGGCCGCGCCCTCTACGAGGCCCTGTTCGAGCGCCTGCGCGAGCGCGGCTTCCGCATGGCCTGCGCCGGGATCACGCTGCCGAACGAGGCCAGCGTCGCCCTGCACGAGCGCCTCGGCTTCGAGCCGGTCGGCGTCAACCGCGAGATCGGCTGGAAGCAGGGCGCCTGGCGCGACGTCGGCTGGTGGCAGCTGGAGCTGGCGCCGGCGGGAGACGGCCCGCCCGCCGAGCCGCTGCCGCCGGGCTGAGCCGAGCGCCTGGCTACCATGGAGCCATGAGCGATAACCCCGCAGCCACCTCCGACGAGCACGCCGAAGTCCTCACCGAGGACGACGTCCTCGAGGCGCTGGAGGAAGTGATCGACCCCGAGTTGGGGCTCGACTTCGTCTCCCTCGGCCTCGTCTACGACGTCGAGATCGAGAACGCCGACGTTTACGTCACCTTCACCCTCACCACCCCCGCCTGCCCGATCGGCCCCCAGGTCTCCGAGCAGATGAAGGAGTTCGTCGGCGACCTCCCCGGCGTCACCGCGGTCCACCCCAAGATGGTCTTCGACCCCCCGTGGAGCCCCGAGATGATGACCGAGGACGCCAAGTTCGCCCTGGGGTTCTAGGTTCAGCAGGAGAGCCTGATCTCGACGATCCCCTCGTCGCCCTCGACGATCGTGACCCGGAGCTGGTCCCGGCACGCTCGCAGCAACAGGTCGCCCACGCCAGGGCGCCGGACGCGAATCACCTGCGGCTCGTGCCCGCAGCGCTCGAGCACGACCGCCTCGATCTCGCCGAAGCAGCCGTAGATCAGCTCGCAGACCCTGCCGGCATAGGTCCTGCCGCGGCGCCCGTGGGTCCCCACTTCCTTGCCGCCACCGAGTGACGGTCCGATCTCGCCGGGGTCGCCGCCGAACCCTTCGACCCGTCCGCCGACGTACTGGACATAGCGTTCGAGCACCGGCCGCCAGCGGTTGGCGCTCGGCATGTGCTCGAGTCTCCACTTCAGCACCGCCAGCGTCATCTCCTCCGGCGCCAGCAGCGCCCGCTCGTCCTCGACCGGGATGGTGAGCTGGAAGGTTCCGGTGACGTAACGCCAGTTCGGCATCCGCTTGCCCCGCTGAGAGGCGAACTCTCCGGCGTCGCCCCGCACGCGCTCGAGCTGGAATTGCGGCGGGGCCGTTTTCGCCGGCCGCCGCGAGCTGACCCGGCGCACCGTCACCCGCAGCTCCTGGCCGATGCGGACGGTGTCCGGCAGGTCGACCGTGAGCAGGCCGGCGAAGTTCTTGTCGACCCCCGGCGGGATCGGGACGTAGGTGACGCCGCCGTCGACCTCGCAGCCGATCGTGTTCGGTTCGACGACCTTCAGCGGGTGCTCGCCATAGAGCTTGTCGGCCAGCTCGGTCACCTGCGCCGCGTCGACCTGCGGCCAGTAGATCTTGGCCCGGCTTTCGACCGGGGTCTCGCCCCAGTCGACCATCAGCTCGTCGGGGTAGTCGAGCAGGAGCCCCCGCTCGGCCGCGAGCTGGGGGCTCGGCCTCGTGTCGAAGGCCATCGGGACGCGATGCGTCTGCGGGTAGCCGGGGTTGCCCGAGGCGACGATCTGGAGGTTGCGCTGCGCCAGCTTGTCCGAGTTCTCCGGGTTCATCGTGACGCCGTTGGAGTTTTCGATCGGCGCTTCGTCGTAGGCGATCTCGGCGACGATGCAGTGGTGGGTGCCGCCCCATTTGGGCTGGTTCGAGCTGTCGTAGACGTCGAGGAAGCAGCCGAAGTAGGCCCACACCTTGTCGTGCCCGCTGGGCACCTGGACCGTGCGAATGTTGGCGTTGGCGACCGTCGAGTCGTAGTCGTGGGTCCCGTTGGCGTCGGTGGCGAAGAAGGGCACCGTCTGGATGCTCTGCCCCGAGGGGTCCATCAGGCCGGTTCCCGAGGGCAGTGGGAACACCGGCTTGCCGGCGTCGGCGCCGGTCGTGCCGAGCGTGCTCTTGTAGGTCGTGCTCGGCTGGAAGTCGGTGTCGCAGGACTGGGCGACGAACATGCGGAAGAAGACGCGCACGCCTTCGGCTTCTTTGAGTTCGGTGTCCTGGAGCCGGACCCGGGCGATCGCGAAGTTGAAGTTCTGCTGGCCGCCTGAGTTGACCGGCGTCACCGAGGAGTCGGCCGTCTCGTACCCCGTCTGGCCGGGCAGCGCGTTCAGCGGATCCGGTCCCGGATTGGTGTAGGTCGGCGTCGAGTTGAGGTAACCGAGCAGGCTCTGGATGAACGCGTAGGGGTCTGAGCCACTCATCGTCGGCCCGCCCGGCAGCGGCGCGTCCCCGTTGGCTGCCGAGAAGACCCGCAGGTCCTGGCTGAGGTAGAAGACGTTGTCGTGGAGGGGGTCGATGTTGGTGAAGTAGGGGTCGGCGCCCGAGACGAGCTCGAAGACCGCCTCCGCGGCCGCGGGAGCGCCGCTGAGGGAGACGGAGGCGAACAGCGGTTTGAAGGCCGGGGTTTCGCCTACGGCGGGAAACGAGGTCAGCGCTTCCGAGCTGAAGACGATGTCGTAGGGGAAGCGGATCCGCTGCGGCGTGTAGAGGTCGCTCGGATACTCGTACTCCGCCCCGGACGGGTCGGGGAAGACGGAGACGCCGTTGACTTCTTTGAAGAGGCCCGAGAGTTTCGGGACGGCGCTGCCGACCTCATTGATCGAATACCCCTCCAGCACCACCCAGAAGGCGCTCGGATAGAGCCCGCCGCCGGTGGCGATGACGTCGGCCACCTCGTCGCGCCCGAAGGTGCTCTTGTCGACGATGAAGTACAGCGAGCGGTTGTAGATGGCCTGCAGCGCGGTCAGCAGGGCGGTGCCGTTGGGGCTGCCCCAGCCCGTGCAGGCGTCCCAGCCGCTGCCGGCGGGATAGCCGGCGACGCTGTTCCGGCCGTTGTCTTTCGGCCCGGGGGCGCCGGCGATGTCCCGGAACGCCCATGACCCGGTCCGGTACAGCGCCGGGTTGACGAAGCCGACGTCGACCCCGAGGGCTGCGTTGATCACCGCGATCAGCCCTGCCCACAGCGGCGCGGAAGCGCTGGTGCCGTTGCCGGTGAATGCGCTCCCTTCCACCGTGACGCCCGTGTAGCCGGCGTTGCCGCTCGCGTTGGCGGCGACGTCCGGCATGCCGCGGCCGACGTGGGTGTTGTCGTTGAGCGAGCGCGGCACCCCCGCGCCTTCCTGGTAGGAGGGCAGCCCGAAGAAGTCGCTGATGCCGCCGCCGGTGGCGCCCCAGTTGTCGTTCCAGACGTACTCGTCGAAGGAGCTGCCGCTGACGTTGCCGATCGTGGTGCCGCCGACGCTCAGCACCCACGGGTCGCTGCCCGGGTACTGGACGTGGGCCTTGCCGTCTCTGACCTTGGAATCGGTGCCGGTGTCGCCGGAGGCGATGCAGACGGTCACCCCCTGGATCGCCGCGTCCTGGAACGCCTGGCTTGCCGCGGTCAGCCAACTCGAGCTGATCCCTTCGTTCGTCAGCGTTTCCGCATCGTCGCCGTTGGAGACGTAGAAGCTGGAGGAGAGGACGGAGCAGGTGGGGTCGCCGGCCTGGGGATGGGCGACCCGCTGGACCAGGTCGACCCAACCTTTCTGGCTGTATTCGGTGAAGTAGACCGCGATATCGGCGCCCGGCGCGGCCTTCGCCGCGATCACGATGTCCTGCGTCGTCTCGGCGTCGGCGACGCCGTTGTTGCTCGCGTCGACTTCGACTTCTTTCACGGTCGGGGGCGAGCCGCCGAAGCTCAGGGAGATGTCTTCCGCCACGAACCCTTCCTCCGAGAGGATCGCGATCGTCTGGCCGGCGGCGGAGTTGGTGGGGAAGCCGTAGAGCTGCGCGATCGTCTCGGTCGAGAGGGTGTGGGTGTTCGGCGGGTCTTCAGCATTGCGCTTGATCACGCGGCGGTTGTCGAGGCCGAAGACGCCGACGACGATCGGGGCCAGGGCTTTCGGCACGTGGATGACGCCGTCGCGTCCGCGGTAGCGCTCTTTCCTCGGTTTGTCCCCGTGCCGGCGGGCGACGGCGTGCTCGTAGGTGTCGAGGGCGACGGCGAAGGCTTTCGCCATCTGCTCGACGGTGCCGGAGACGATGACGCTGCGCCGGGCGGCGTTGGCTTCCTCGACCGTCAGCCCCTGCTCGGCCGCGAAGTCGGTGACCTTTTCGAGGTCCTCGGGGGAGGCGCCGTATCTGGCCGCGAACTCCTCGGCCGAGAGGCGGGGACGCTCGTGCGGCGGCGTCTCAGCGAAGTGCTGGAAGTCGGGAACCGGCTCCCCGTCCGGCCGGCGCCTGACGACTATCGTCACCTGGAGGCGTTCCTCGGGGTCAGCGGCCCCCACGCGTTTGGCGGTCGGACTGGGCCGGCGCTCGCTTCCCTCGATCGCCGCATAGTTGGCAGGCACTCGCGGGGTTCCTTTCGCTTTGGCCATCCTGGTTTCTCCCTTCGACCTCTAGGAGCTCCCGTCCGTGCGCGGGGGCGATTACCCCGACCGTAGCCACAAACCTCACTGTTTGTGCAGCAATAGCCAATTAATCGAAGGCAGCGGCTCTAATTTGCAGGGCTGACGTCTCGCTCACTCGTAGGTGAGCGCCTGCAGGGGGTCCAGATGTGCGGCTCGCCTTGCCGGGAGGATCGCCGCGAGGGTGCCGATGACGACGCCGAGGATGGCGGTGAGGACGAGCATGCCGGTCGGGATGTGGAGGTTGAGGCCGACGAGGGTGCTTTCGCGGACCGAGTAGATCCAGACGACGCCGACGATGAGGCCGGCGACGATGCCCGCCAGGCAGCCGCCGAGCGAGATCAGCAGGCTCTCGTCGAGCATCGTGCGGCGGACGCGCCAGCGGGAGCCGCCGAGGGCACGGAGGACGCCGATCTCGCGGGTGCGCTCGATCACCGACATCGAGAGGGTGTTGATGATCCCGAGCAGGCCGACGACGATCGCGATGCCGATGATCGCGTTGAAGAAGGCGAACTGCTGGTTGATCTGTTCTTCGTAGTGCTGCTTGAACTTGGTGTTGGAGACGGCTTCGTAGCCGGGGTATTCGGTCGCCAGCAGGCGGTGGATCTTGGTCCCGAGCAGGGGCCGGAGGCGGGGCGAGGCGGCGGTGACGGCGAGCACCGAGTCGGTGGTGATCCCGTAGATCCGCTTCATCGTCCCCAGCGAGACCATCACCTCGTTGCCGCTCGCCTCGAAGGTGTCGACGGTCGCCACGATTGGCACGGCGCGGGCGCCGGAAGCCCCCTTCAGCGGAAGCCTGTCGCCGACTTCGAGCCCGGTGTCGTCGGCGAAGCCCTTGCCGACGATCGCGCCGCCGGCGGCCAGGCCGGCCATCGCCTTCGCCGTGGTCGCGCCTTCGTATTCGCTGCGATCCACCTTCGGCCAGGCCCTCGGGTCGACCGCCTCGAGCAGGCCGGGTTCGTCGTTGACCGGCAGGTGCAGCATGTAGACGCTCCGCAGCGGCGTCACCGTCCCCGCCTCGGGCAGGGCGGCGATCCGTTCGCGCAGCGGCCGCGCGATCGAGGTCCCCGGCCCGCCGCCGTACTCGGTGTAGCCGGCCGGCTGGACGGTGAGGTCGCGGGTGAAGCGCTTGTCGAGTTCGTCGGAGATCGAGCCGACGAAGCTCTGGCTCATGATCCCGTTGACGACCACGACCGAGAGCGTCACCACCAGCGCCGAGGCCGTCGCCGAGGTCCGCAGCGGGTTGGCCCGCACCGAGTCGGAGGCGAGCCGCCCCTCGGCCGGCATCACCGCCCGCGCCGGTAGCGCCAGCACGCGGATGATCGGCATCACCACGAACGGCGCCAGCAGCACCATGCCGACGAACATCACCATGGTCGAGCCGACGCCGATGATCGCCGAGAGGGCGCCGCCGGACTGGTTGCTGAACCAGAAGAGGCCGCCGATCGCCAGGCCGGGGAAGAAGAGGGCGAGACCGACGAGGGCGCGCCGCAGTCCCGGCGGGCGCTCGATCGTCCGCCCACCCGTGAGGGCGCGGATCGGCGGGATGCGGCCGGCGCGCAGAGCGGGGTAGAGGGCGCCGGCGACCGTCGCCAGCAGGCCCACCGCGACGGCGATGATCGCCGCGCTGGAGGTCACCTTCAGGGCCGAGAGCGGCAGGCTGAAGAAGCTCCGCATCGCCGAGGCCAGCAGTTCGGCCAGCCCGTAGCCGAGGGCGAGGCCGAGGGCGGCGCCGACCGTCGCCAGGATCAGCGCCTCGAAGAGGACACCGCCGGCGAGCCGCCGCCGGGAGGCGCCGAGCGCGCGCATCGTCCCGATCTCGCGCATCCGCTGCAGCACCGTCATGTTGAACGAGTTGAGGATCAGGAAGGCGCCGACGAAGAGGGCGATCCCGGAGAAGAAGTAGAGGACGATGTCGAGGCCGGCCAGCGATTCGTTTGCCTGGTCGCCCTTCCCCGCCGGCGTTTCCACTTCCACGCCGGGGCCGGTGACCGCCGCGATCCGCCGCTTCAGCTCCCCCGCCGAGGTGCCTCCTGCGGCGGCGACGCTGATCTCGTCGAAGGTCCCGTACTTGTCGGTCAGTTCGCGGGCGCCGCGCACCGGCATCGCCGCGGTCCCGTAGCCGCCGAGGTCGAGCTTGGTCTGGAACTTGTAGAGACCGCTCACCGTGAGCAGCGCGCGGCCGGTCGGCGTCGCCAGGCGCAGCCGGTCCCCGGCCCGGTAGCCCTGCTGGTGGGCCCAGCTTTCCTCCAGCTCGATTTCGCGAGGCCCGTTCGGGTCCCGCCCTTCGGTCACTTCCGAGCTGGCGAAGTTGTAGCCGCCGATGTTCACCCCGGCGATGAACAGCATCGAGCTGCGGCCGCCGTTGGCCGCCCCTTCTTCGTCGGTGGTGCGGAAGACGCCGTAGACCCTGCCCTCCGCCGCCTTGACGCCGTCGACGCGCCGGATCCTCGCCAGGTCGCTTGCCGGCACCGAGCCGACCGAGGACTTGCCCGAGACGATCACCGTCGTCCGCCCGTAGATCGCGTCGAAGAGGCCTTCGAAGCTGGAGTGGATCGTGGAGACGAGGATCAGCACCCCGAAGGCCATCCCGACCCCGAGCACGATCCCGGCCGTGGTCAGGACCGAGCGCAGCGGCCGCGCCCGCAGCGAGCGCAGGCCGATGCCCCGATAGCTGTGCAGCTTGGCGCCGCGCGGCAGCGCCCGGGCGCTCATGGCGCCGTGCCGAGCAGTTGCTCCCCGCGCTCGACCTCGCGGAAGGCGTCGATCACGCTGTCGGTGTCGCCGCCGGCGACCGCGCCGGCGATGGCGCCGTCGCGGAGGAAGACCACCCGGTCGGCGAGGGAAGCCGCGCGCGGGTCGTGGGTGACCATCACCACCGTCTGGCCACCGTCGACCACCTTGCGCAGGAGCGACATCACGATCGCCCCGCTCGCGGAGTCGAGGTTGCCGGTCGGCTCGTCAGCCAGGACCAGGCGCGGCTCCCTCAGTAAGGCGCGGGCGATTGCCACGCGCTGTTGCTCTCCCCCGGAAAGCTCGGTCGGCAGATGGGCCGCGCGGTCGCCGAGGCCGACGAGCTCGAGCAGCTCGTCGATCCGCGCCGCGTACCTACTCGGCCGCTCGCCGTTGACGAGCGCCGGCAGCAGCACGTTCTCGGCCGCGGTCAGCGTCGGCAGCAGGTTGAAGAACTGGAAGACGAAGCCGAAGACGTCCCCGCGCAGCTCGGTCAGCTCACGGTCGGAGAGGTTGTCGTAGCGGCGGCCGGAGACAGCGGTGGTGCCGCCGTCGGGCCGGTCGAGCGCGCCGAGGATGTGCAGCAGCGTGCTCTTGCCCGAGCCGGAGGGACCCATGATCGCCACCATCTCGCCGGCGCTGACCTCGAGGTCGACCCCCCGCAGCGCCCGCACCGCGGTCGCTCCCGCGCCGAAGGACCGCTCCAGCCCCTCGGCCCTGAGTAGCGGTTCGCCTTGCATGCACCTCACGCTAGATGGGCGCCGCCCAGCCACCATCCGGGCATAGCTACAAACCGCGCTGCGGCATCCCCGGGACCCGGCCTAGAGCCGCAGCCGGAACAGCAGGTGTGGCAGTCCCGCGTGCACGCACTCCCCGTCCTGCTCGAAGCCGGCCTTCTGGGCTACTCGCTGGGAAGCGGTGTTGGTGGGGAGGGTGAGGGCGATCACCTGGTCGAAGCCGAGGTCGCGGGCCCAGGCGGTGGCGGCTGTGGCGGCCTCGGTGGCCAGACCGCGATTGTGGAGGTGCGGTTCGATGCTCCAGGGGAGCTCGACTTCGGCGAGGCCTTCCACCGCGGTCCAGGCGAGCCCGCCGCGGCCGGCGAACTCTCCCGTCTCGCGGTCGACCAGGACCCAGGGGCCGAAGCCGTGGTCGGCCCAGTGGGTGCAGTCGCCGACGACCAGCTCGTCGATCGTCTGCGGGTCGAACGGCGGCAGGGGAGAGGGGCGCAGCCAGCGCTCGACCTGGGGATGGGTGAAGTGGGAGTGGTAGGTCGCGCGGTCGTCGGGGGTCGGCTTGCGGGCCAGGAGCCGCTCGGTCTGCCGCTCCCCGTCCCGCATCCGCGTTACTCCGCTTTGGGCAGCCGCGGTTCCTGGTGGCCGTTGTCGCTCGGCACCTCTTCGGCGGTGGCGTCGAAGTCGTAGTCGCGGCTGGGGCGGGAGCCGGCGCCGCTCGGCGGCCGGAAGGTCCCCGGCCCGCCGACGCCGACCACGGTGAAGCGCCCGACCGTCAGGCGCCGCAGCAGCCCCCGTGCCAGGGCCCGCGTCGGCGGGATCAGCAGGAAGAGGCCGACGACGTCGGTGAGGAAGCCCGGCGCCAGCAGCAGGGTGCCGCCGACCACGATCAGCAGCCCGTCGACCACCTCGCGCCCGGGGAAGCGCCGCTCGGCCAGCGCTTCGTTGAAGCGGCGCCAGGCCCCGCGCCCCTGGTGCTTGAGCAACAGCGAGCCCAGCAGCGCGTCGGCCAGCAGCAGGATCAGGGTCGGCACCACCCCGATCAGCTGGCCGACCTGGACGATCACGTAGATCTCCGCGATCGGGACGACGATGAAGAGGACGATCAGCAGCGCCATGGGGAAAGCCTAGAGAGGGCGCGCCGCCGGCTACGCGGCTTTGGCGGCTTTGCCGGCCGCCGCCTCGAGCTCGGCCAGCGCTTCGTCGAGCCCGTCGCTGATGACTTCGACGTCCTCCATGCAGTCGTAGTCGGCGAGCAGGCCGAAGCCGACTTTGCCGTGGTAGCTCATGATCGCCACCGCCAGGCAGTGGTTCTGCGGCAGGAAGGCGACCGGGAAGACCTCTTCCAGTTCTCGCCCGAGCACGTAGAGCGGCAGCTGCGGTCCCGGCACGTTGGTCACGATCATGTTGAAGAGGCGGGTCGAGAAGTTGATCCGCGAGGCCTGCGCCAGCAGCGTCGGCGGCGCGAAGTCGTTGAAGCGGGAGATCACTTCGGCGCCGAGCGCCTGCTTGGAGCGCTTCAGCCCCGCCATCGCGTCGCTGATCGTGCGCACCCGCCGCACCGGATCCTCGATGTAGACGGGGAGCGGGCCGCGCATCAGCGCGATCCGGTTGCCGAGGTTGCCTCTCTCGTCCTCGCTGCGGATCGAGACCGGCACCAGCGCCCGCAGCTCCAGCCCCTCGGTCCGCACCTGGCGGCCGTGCAGCCAGGTGCGCAGCGCTCCGGTCACCACCGCGAGGACGACATCGTTGACGGTGCCGCCGAAGGTGTCCTTGATCCGTTTGAAGGTCGCCAGCTCCGAGCGCGCCCAGACGTAGCGGCGGTGCGACCCGATCGGCTCGTTCAGCGGCACGTCGGGGGCGGGGTCGGCGAAGGCGCTGACGATCTCGCCGATGCCCTCCAGCGCCTCGACCGCCTTGCGGGCGGTGGTCTCGGGGTTGCGGACGGCGTCGAGCGCGCGCTCGGCGAGCCCGACCGGCGCGGCGACCACGTCCGCCACCCCGCGCGCGACCAGCTCGGTCGTCCCCGGTTCGGGCTGCGGCACCCAGTCGTCTTCGAGCTGCATCGGCTTCGCCTCACGCTCGAGGTCGAAGAGGACGGTGCCGATGTCCACGCCGCTCACTCCGTCGACCATCGCGTGGTGGGTCTTGGTCAGGATCGCGAAGCGGTCGTCTTCGAGGTTCTGCGCCAGCCACATCTCCCACAGCGGCTTCGAGCGGTCGAGCTGCTGGGAGAAGATCCGCCCGGCCAGCTTCTTCAGCTGCTCCTCGCCGCCGGGATCGGGCAGCGCGGTGTGGCGGATGTGGTAGGTGAGGTTGAAGTTGACGTCGTCGGCCCAGAGCGGCCGGCCCGCCTCCAGCGGCGGCACGACCAGCTTCTGGCGGAAGCGGGGGACCAGCGACAGGCGGCTGCGGACGTGCTCGACGAGGTCGACGTATCTCGGCGGCGGCCCCTCGAAGATCAGGATCCCGCCGACGTGCATGTGGCTGTTCGAGCTCTCGTTGGTCAGGAACGAGGCGTCGACGGCGGTGAGTCGGTCGAGGTGGCGTCCTTCGGTTGCCATGCAGGAAGGCTACTTATGCCCGAGTTTGCGGGCTCTCAAGCCTTGTACCCTGCATGTATGCCTGCCACCGCTACCGCCCCGAAGCGGGTGCTCCTTGCTGCGCCGCGCGGCTACTGCGCCGGCGTCGACCGCGCCGTGCAGACGGTCGAGCGCGCGCTCGAGCTCTACGGCGCCCCCGTCTACGTGCGCAAGGAGATCGTCCACAACAAGCACGTCGTCGAGGAGCTGGCCAAGCGCGGCGCGATCTTCGTCGAGGAGGAGACCGAGGTGCCCGAGGGCGCGATGGTCGTCTTCTCCGCCCACGGGGTGGCGCCGAGCGTGCACGAGAACGCCGCCGCCCGCCAGCTGCGGACGATCGACGCGACCTGCCCGCTGGTGACCAAGGTCCACGTCTCCGCCCGCCGCTTCGCCGCCCAGGGCTACACGATCATCATGATCGGCCACCAGGGCCACGAGGAGGTGGAAGGGACGACCGGCGAGGCGCCCGAGAGCATCGTCCTGATCGAAACCGCCGACGAAGTCGAGAGCCTCGAGGTGCCGGACCCCGGCAAAGTCGCCTTCATCACCCAGACGACGCTCTCGGTCGACGAGACCGCCGAGGTGATCGCCGCCCTGCGGGCCAAGTTCCCCGGCATCGTCGCCAGCAAGTCCGACGACATCTGTTACGCGACCACCAACCGCCAGATCGCCGTCAAGCAGCTGGCCCGTGAGTGCGACCTGGTGCTGGTGATCGGCTCGACCAACTCCTCTAACTCCAACCGCCTGGTCGAGGTCGCCCGCGAACACGGCGCCGCCTCCCACCTGATCGACAACCACACCCAGGTGCAGGAGGAGTGGCTCGAGGGCGTCGAGACCGTCGGCATCACCTCCGGCGCCTCGGCCCCCGAGGAGCTGGTCGAGAGCCTCGTCTCCTTCTTCCGCGAGCGCGGCGCCGAGAACGTCTCCGAGCTGCGCACCGTCCACGAGGACGTCCGCTTCATGCTCCCCCGCGAGATCCGCGACGAGCTCGCGGCGCGGACCTAGCCCGCACCGCCGGTCAATCTCGCTCGACTGCAAATTGTCTCCGGTATGCGGAGACAATTTGTAGGTCAGCCCTCGCGGTGGGTCGTCCCGGGGTCAGGGGACGCCCGGGGCGAAGCTGAGCGACCAGACCTTGATGCCCGGCGCGGGGCGGAGGATGAGGTTGTGGGCCTCGTGGCTGGGGTGCTCGGCGAGGGTGCGCAGGCCGGGTGCGGGGCCGGCGGGGATCGTGCGCCACTCGCCGTCGATCTCCACCTCTAGCTCGCCCTCGCCCTCGACCGTCGCGTAGGCGCCGCCCGCCTGATAGTCGAGCGCCAGGTCCTCTCCGTCTTCGCCCGCCACCCAGGGGCGTTCCCAGGAGCCGCCGGGGAAGACCTCGGGGGTGGGGGGGGTGACCCGGGTGCCGGGGCCGTCGGTCGCCCGCAGCGGCGCCATCGGCGGCGGCAGCTCCTGCAGCGCGTCTTGCTCGCGCAGCTCGGCCTGGATCGCTTCCTCGGTCGCCTGGTATTCGCCCTCGCCGAAGTGGGCCCAGGCCAGGGAGCCGCCGAGGCTCCAGAGGAAGAGGCTGGGCCAGCCCTCGCAGCCGTAGGCGGCCCAGAGATCGTGCTCGGCGTCGATCGCGACCGGGAACTCGATCCCGAGCTCGGCGAGGCCGGCGGCAACCTGCTCGGGTTCGGCGGCGAAGGGGAAGCGCGGCGCCTGCACCGCGATCACGCTCAGCCCCGCCTCGCGGTAGCGGCGGTCCCACTCGGCCAGGTAAGGGAGGGTGCGGACGCTGTTCAGCTGCGCGTATTCGATGAAGTGGACGAGCGCCGGCCCGCCGGCGGTCAGCGCCGGCATCGACTCCGGTTCGGTCCCGATCCAGGCGAGGCCGGCGGGCAGGTCGGGGGAGGCGATGTCGTCGCGTCCGGGGCGCACGGGGTGGGGCAGGGTATCCTGGCTGCCGTGACCGCGCTCGTCACGTTCCTCCTGCCGGTGCTGCCGCTTCTCGGCTTGCTGGCGATGCTGCTGCTCGGTCGCTACCCCGGTTGCGAGGCGATCGTCCGCCTCTCCGACCGGCTCGCGGCCCGCCGCGGCGAGGAGCCGACCGCTCCACGACGGGTGCCGCTGCCGAAGCCGCCGCGCGCCTTCGCGCCGGCCGGCGGTCTCCTGATCGCCCTCGGGCACGCCCAGCGCCCGCCGCCGCTCCCCGCCTGATTTCCGCAAACAGGCAATCGCGCGATTCCCTCGCGCGGACAAAAGGAGCGAAACATGAACACGAAAACCGCGCTGCTCGGCGCTGGTCTGGTCGTGGTCGCCGTGGTCGGGCTGATCGTCCTCAGCAGCGGCGGCAGCGACGAAAGCTCGACCACCGACGCCGGCAAGGTGCCGACGATCGTCATCGACAAGGAAGGCCACCCGGTCGGGGGGATCCAGGAACTCGTCTACCGCAAGGGCGACCAGATCCACTTCAAGGTCAAGGTGCCGTTCGAAGAAGAGGTCCACCTGCATGGCTATGACGTGATGAAGGAGGTCCCTAAGGGCGGCGGCACCGTCGTCTACGACCTGTCGGCGAGCATCGAAGGCGTCTTCGAGGCCGAGCTCGAGGGCCGCAAGGAACAGATCATCGAACTCAAGGTCGAACCGTGAGCTGGCTCCCCTACGCCCACGCGCTGGCATCCAGGCAGGACCTTCCGGTCCCCGCCTGGCTGTTCGCGTGGGCGGCCTCGATCGTCCTCATCGCCTCCTTCTTCGCGCTCTCCGCCGGCTGGCGCGAGCCGAAGTTCGAGGACGAGCACCGGCGGCCGCTCGGCGAGCGCCTCTCGGGGGCGCTGCTTGGGCTCCCGGCGCAGGTCCTCTGCGGCGCGATCGGCGTCTTCCTGCTCGGCTTCGCGATCTACGCGGGCCTGCACGGCACCGAAGCCCCCGACCGCAACTTCGCCCTCACCTTCTTCTACGTCACCGCCTGGCTCGGCTTCCCCTTCTTCTCGGCGATCCTCGGCAACGTCTTCCGCCCCTTCAACCCGTGGCGGGCGATCGGCCGCATCGTCGGCGGCGCCTTCGAGGCGATCGCCGGCGAGCGGCCGGCGCACCTGCGCTACCCCGAGCGCCTCGGCCGCTGGCCGGCGGCGATCGGCCTGCTCGCCGTCGTCTGGCTCGAGGTCGTCTACGGCGGCAGCGGGGGCGTCGCCGTCGGCCTCTCGCCCGAACCGGTCGCCGTCGCCGCCCTCCTCTACACCGCCTACACGCTGGCGATGATGGCGCTCTTCGGGGTCGAGGAGTGGTGCGAGCGCGGCGAGGTCTTCTCGGTCTACTTCGGGATGTTCGGCCGCCTCGGCATCTTCGGCGCCCGCGACGGCCGCCTCGTCCGCCGCCGCCCCTTCTCCGCCGCGACGAGCTGGGCGACCGTCCCCGGCTCCGCCGCCGTGGTGATCGCCTCGATCGCCAGCACCAGCTTCGACGGCGCCCAGGACGGGGCGTACGCCGACGCGATCAAGAACGTCATCGAATGGTTCGCCGAAGCCGGCATCTCGCTCCTCACCGCCGTGCGGGCCACCGACACCATCTTCATGCTGCTGACCTTTGCCGGCGTCGCGCTCGTCTACACGCTCGGCGTCCGCGGCATGCGCACCGTCCCCGGCGCGCCCTCGCTGCAGAAGCTGCGGACCGGCTTCGCCCACACCCTGATCCCGATCGCCCTTGCCTACCTGGTCGCCCACTACTTCAGCCTCTTCGTCTTCCAGGAGCAGGCGCAGTTCACCTACCTGCTCTCCGACCCGCTCGGCACCGGCCACACCGACCTCTTCGGCACCGCCGGCGCCGGGGTCGACTACAACGTCCTGAGCGCCAACGCGATCTGGTACGTCCAGGTCGCGGCCCTCGTGATCGGCCACGTCTGCGGCCTGATGCTGGCCCACGACCGCGCCCTCGTCTACTGGCCCGACTACAAGAAGGCAACGGCCTCGCAATATTGGATGCTGGCGGTGATGGTCGCCTTCACCTGCTTCGGCCTCTACCTGCTCTCGGTCGCCAACAAGTGAGGAGCCGATGATCCTCCCCCTCGCCCACGTCGGCCACTACCTCTGGCTCCTCTACCTGCTCCCGGTGGCGATCGTCGTCGGCGCGATCGTCCGCAACGCGGTCAGGCAGAGGCGGGGGGATCGGGATGGGTAACCAGGCCCGCCGCTTTCAGCACTTGCGCTACTCGCCCTAGCTCACTCGGCGCAGGCCGTTCCGTCAGCTCACGCAGGATGGTGGTCCACATCTCTTCTATCTCTAGGAAGCCGACCGGGCAGTTGGGAAGATTCGCGGCGATCGTCTTGTCCGAAGACCAGCCCGCGGGATCTCCGATCAGTCGCGTGACGGCGATCTTGTAGATGAAGACCCGGGCTCCAGTGCGTGCCTCGACCTCGTCGCGAAAGGCTTCGCTCCACTTTGGTTTCCAGAGCTCGCGAAAGTGTCGCCAGGTCGCCCGTTTCGGGTTTTTCCGCTCTCCGCGCAGTTGGCCGAGCAGCCTTTCGGCGTGGAATCCTCCTTGCCATGACTTGCACGTCACGGCTATGACGCGCTCGGCTCCCCTCTTCTTCGGATGGATGCCGATTACGTCGATGCCCGAGGGAACGGAGTCATCGCGTGCGCTGTAGTCGGGGTGGCTATTGCTCGGGTGAAACGGGACGTTGTGGATCGTGAAATACCCCTTGAAGTTGAGGTAGTCGTCGACGATCTGCTCGAGTACGTCCTCCTTCACAGCGAACAAGGATCACGCATGGCCCTGACGGACCAGCGTCGAGGAGCGCAGCACCTAGCCGTTGATGAATTTTCCACCTCCCGCGGTGGAAGATTCATCACTCACTAGAGGATCTCGGCCAGGCGCGTCTCTAGCGCCTCAGAGATGCTGTCGCGGACGGGGCCCTCGGCGAGGCGTTCGACCAGGGACTCGAGGAAGCCTTCGATGATCAGGGACTTGGCGGCGGCGGCGTCTAGGCCGCGGGAGGTGAGGTAGAAGAGTTGGTCCTTGTCGACCTGGGCGACCGCGGCGGCGTGGGTGCAGCGGACGTCGTCAGCGAGGATCTCCAGGCCCGGGATCGCGTCGGCGTGGGCCTCGGGGGAGAGCAGCAGGTTGCGGCTCTCCTGGAAGGCGTCGGTCTGCTGGGCGCCGGGATCGACCTTGATCATCCCGCGCCAGACGGCGGTGGCGCCGGCGGCGAGGACGCCGCGGAAGGCGAGGTCGGAGTTGGTGTTCGGCGCCGCGTGCTCCTGGGTGGTGTCGTAGTCGAGGTGCTGCCCGGCGCCGCCGGCGTAGCCGCCGGTCACGCGCGCCTCCGAGCCCGGTCCGGCGAGCTTGGTCTCCATCCGCACCTTGCCGCGGGCCGAGCCGAAGCCGAGCGCCGCCCAGTCGAGGCGGCCGTCGCGCTCCACCTGGGCGCGCTGGGTGGCGAAGATCCACGCCCGCTCGGAGATGTCCTGGGTGTTGACGTAGCGCAGGGTCGCGGCCTGGCCGACGCTCAGCTCGACCACCGAGTTCAGCACCGCGTCGACGTCGTCGGCGGGGGAGGACCAGTGCTCCCAGACCTCCGCCTCGGCCCCCTCCTCGAGCACGATCAGCGTTCGCCAGTTGATCGAGGTGCCGCTCGCATCGACCGGCACCTCGATCTGGATCGGCTCGCTCAGCCTCACACCTGCTGGCACGTACACGAGCACGCCGTTCCGCGGGGCTGCCTCATTGCGAGCGACGAACGGGTCGTCGCTGGGAACAAGCGCGCCGAGCCAATTCTCGATCAGGTCCGGGTGCGTGTCGGTCGCCTCGACGAGGTCCAGGACCTTCGCGCCGTCTCCACCCGCGATCTTCGCCACGGCCTCGGTTGCTCCATAGGAGTCGAAGTCGAGGGTCGAGATGTCGGT
This sequence comes from Solirubrobacterales bacterium, assembly GCA_036278095.1. GTDB lineage: Bacteria > Actinomycetota > Thermoleophilia > Solirubrobacterales > 70-9 > VAYN01. The sequence goes on from DASULS010000013.1 coordinate 27,528, forward strand.
GAATTCCCAGCCCTTGGCCCTCTGGTCGGGAAGAGGCGGGAGGGTGGCCAGCTCAGCCAATGGAGCCCTCCATCTGCAACTCGATCAGGCGGTTCAGCTCGACCGCGTACTCCATCGGCAGCTCTTTGGTCACGGGCTCGATGAAGCCGTTGACGATCATCTTCGAGGCCTCCTCCTCGTCGAGGCCGCGGCTCTGCAGGTAGAAGAGCTGCTCGTCGCCGATCTTGGAGACGGTCGCCTCGTGGCCGACGTCGGCGTCGTTCTCGTCGATCCGGATCGTCGGGTAGGTGTCGCTGCGCGAGTCCTCGTCGAGGAGCAGCGCGTCGCAGACCACCTTCGAGCGCGACTCGCTCGCTCCGTCGGCGATCTCCAGCAGCCCGCGGTAGGTCGCCCGGCCGCCGTCCTTGGAGATCGACTTGGAGAAGATCGAGGACGAGGTCTTCGGCGCCCCGTGGATGATCTTGCCGCCGGCGTCCTGGTGCTGGCCCTCGCCGGCGAAGGCGATCGAGAGGATCTCGCCGTGGGCTTCGGGGCCGAGCAGGTAGATCGACGGGTACTTCATCGTCAGTTTCGAGCCGAGGTTGCAGTCGACCCACTCCATCGTCGCCTTCTCGTGCGCGACCGCGCGCTTGGTGACGAGGTTGTAGACGTTCTGCGACCAGTTCTGGACGGTCGTGTAGCGGACCCGTGAGCTCGGTTTGGCGACGATCTCGACCACCGCCGAGTGCAGCGAGTCGCTGGAGTAGACCGGCGCCGTGCAGCCCTCGATGTAGTGGACGTCGGCGCCCTCCTCGGCGATGATCAGCGTCCGCTCGAACTGGCCCATGTTCTCGGTGTTGATCCGGAAGTAGGCCTGCAGCGGCATCTCCACCTTGACCCCGGCCGGCACGTAGACGAAGGAGCCGCCCGACCAGACGGCGCTGTTGAGCGCGGCCAGTTTGTTGTCGTTGGGCGGGATCACCGTCGCCCAGTACTCGCGCACCAGGTCCTCGTGCTCGCGCAGGGCGGTGTCCATGTCGGTGAAGATCACGCCCTGTTCCTCGAGCTTCTCGTTCACCTGGTGGTAGACGACCTCGCTCTCGTACTGGGCGCCGACGCCGGCGAGGAATTTGCGCTCAGCCTCGGGGATCCCCAGCCGGTCGAAGGTGTTTTTGATGTCCTCGGGGACCTCGCTCCAGTCGCGGCTGTTCTTGTCGGAGGCGCGGACGAAGTAGTGGATGTCGTCGAAGTCGATCTGGTTGAGGTTGCCGCCCCACTGGGGGGTCGGGCGCTGTTCGAAGTGCTCCAGCGCCTTCAGCCGGAAGTCCCGCATCCACTGCGGCTCGTCCTTGTAGTCGGAGATCGTCTCCACGACCTCGCGGCTGAGGCCCTTCGGGGCTTTGTAGGCGTAGCCCGTCTCCGGGTCGTTGAAGCCGAACTTCTCCTTGTAGTCGGCGTTGATGCCGGCCAGCTCGCGTTTCTCGGCTAGTACCTCGGGCGTTGCCATGTCAGTCGACCTCCAGAGTGATGGTGTCGTCCTCGATCGCTATCGGGAACGTTTGCACCGGTTGGAAAGCTGGGAGCGTCTTCGGCCTGCCGGTGCTGAGGTCGAAGAGGGAGCCGTGGCGCGGGCACTCGACCGTGCAGGCGGCCGGATCGAACTCGCCCTCGGCCAGCGGCCCGTTGTCGTGGGAGCAGCGGTCCTCGATCGCGTACAGCGCGCCGTCGCAGTTGAAGACGCCGATCTTGCGGCCGTCGTGCTCGACCAGGCGCATCTCGCCCGGCGAAAGCTCGGCTGCCGGGCAGACGGAGATCTTGGTTCCTGCGGTGTCGGTCAAGAGGGTCGCTTTCTCCCGCTCGCGGTGGCTAGTGCGGGTTGAGACTTAATCCTACTTCTACGGTCGGATTTTAGCGGGACAGCCGGTCCGGCCTTCACATTGAAGCGATGAGTTTGCGCCCTCGCTGTGGTCTTATCTACAGCATCCATCCCGAGGAGAGGATCTGAGCATGAGCGAGAGGACCAGCTACACCCCCGGCACGCCCTGCTGGGTCGAACTGAGCGGGACGGCGGACATCGAGGCCAGCGCGAGCTTTTACGGCGAGCTGTTCGGCTGGGAAGTGCCGGAACTGCCGAACTCGGCCGAACTGGGCGGGTACCGGAGAGCGAAAAAGGGCGGCAAGGACGTCGCCGGCGTTTCGCCGCGGATGGAGGATGGCCAGCCGACCGTCTGGGCGACCTACGTCTCGGTTCCCGACGCGGCAGGGACGCTGGCAAAGGCCGGCGAGGCGGGCGGCACGGCAATCGTCGAGCCGATGGACGTGATGGGGCTCGGAACGATGGCGGTCTTCAGCGATCCGACCGGTGCAGTCTGCGGCATCTGGCAGCCGGGCACGTTCCAGGGTGCCGAGCTCGTCAACGAGCCGGGAACCGTCGGCTGGAACGAGCTCTCGACCCGCGACCCCGAGGGCGCCAAGGCCTTCTACGGCGCCGTCTTCGGCTGGGAGGCGAACGACCTCGAGATGGAGGACGGGAGCACCTACACCGAGTGGCGGGTCGGAGGTCAGCCGGTCGGCGGCATGCTCGACATGCGCGGCCGCATGCCCGACGAGGTGCCCCCGCACTGGGGCGTCTACTTCGGGACCGAGGACACCGACGCGACCGTGGAGAAGGTCAAAGCCGGCGGCGGCGAACTCCTCTTCGGCCCGATGGACATCGAGCCCGGCCGCTTCGCCACCGTCAAAGACCCCTTCGGCGCCTTCTTCAACGTCATGCAGCCGAGCGAGAAACTGCTGGCGCGGATGGCGGAGGAAGGCAAATAGGCAGGCCGCAGCGAGGCCGCAAAAAAGCACCTTGAGAGTGCTTTTTTGCGGCCTCGCTACAGCTGGCCGAGGTCGGCGGCCGCTTCGGTGGGGTCGCCGGCTTCGCCCTCGTCCTCCCATTCGGCGGGTTTGCCGAGGGAGGCGCTCTTGACGATCTTCAGGCCGAGCATCGCGCACTTCATGCGGGTGGCCGAGATGTCGATCCCGAGCAGCTCGAGGACGAACTCTTTCGGCAGCCGCAGCAGCTCCTCGCGGCTCATCCCGACCAGCTCGTCGGTCAGCAGCGAGGTGGCGGCGGTGGAGATCGCGCAGCCCTTGCCCTCGAAGGCGACCTCGGCGACCTTGTCGTCGGAGTCGAGGCGGATCGTCACGTGCTGCTCGTCGCCACAGAACGGGTTGGTGTCCTCGAACTCGAGGTCGGGGTGCTCGATGTGGCCGAAGTTGTGCGGCCGCTTGTAGTGCTCGAGGATCTGGTCGCGGTAGAGCTCGTCCATCAGAGACCAAACACCTTACGCGCGTCTTCGAGCCCGTCGATGAGGCGGTCGATCTCCTCGGTCGTCGTGTAGACGCCGAAGCTGGCGCGGGCGGTGGCGGCGATCCCGAGGCGCTCCATCAGCGGCTGGGCGCAGTGGTGGCCGGCGCGGACGGCGACGCCGTGGCGGTCGAGGATCTCGGAGACGTCGTGGGCGTGGATGCCCTCGATCTCGAAGGAGACCGGGCCGAGCCGGCCGGCACTGCGAGGCGGCCCGAAGATCTGTAGGCCCGGCACCTCGGCGACGCGCTCCAGCGTGTAGTCGGCGATCTCCTCCTCGTGTGCGCGCACCGCCTCCATCCCGACCATGTCGAGCCAGCGCAGCGCCGAGGCCATCCCGATCGCCTGGGCGATCGCGGGCGTGCCCGCCTCGAACCGTGCCGGCGGGTCGGCGTAGGTCGTGCCCTCCTTGGTGACCTTGCGGATCATCGAGCCGCCGCCGAGGAAAGGCGGCATCTCGCGCAGCACCTCCAGCTTGGTCCAAAGCGCGCCGATCCCCGTCGGCGCGTAGAGCTTGTGGCCGGTGATCGCGTAGAAGTCGACCCCCAGCGCCGCCATGTCGAGCGGCAGCTTCGGCGCCGCCTGGGCGCCGTCGACCAGCACCTTGGCGCCGGCCTCGTGCGCCAGCCGGGCGATCTCGGCGACCGGGTTCTCGGTCCCGAGCACGTTGGAGACGTGGGTGACGGCGACCAGCTTCGGCCCCCGCTCCAGCAGCGCCGCGAAGGCATCCATGTCGAGCCGGCCCTCGTCGTCGACCGGCGCCCAGTCGATCTCCGCTCCGACTCGCTCGGCCAGCTGCTGCCAGGGGACGATGTTGGAGTGGTGCTCCATCTCGGTCAGCAGCAGGCGGTCGCCGGCGCCGACGTTGGCGTCGCCCCAGGCCCGCGCGACCAGGTTGATCGCCTCGGTCGCGTTGCGGACGAAGACGACCTCGCGGCGGTCGGCGGCGCCGATGTGGTCGGCGACGGTCGCCCGCGCCCCCTCGTAGGCTTCGGTCGCCTCGGCCGAGAGGGTATGGGAGCCGCGGTGGACGTTGGAGTGGTGGCGGCGCTCGTAGCGGTCGACCGCCTGGATCGAGGCCAGCACCCGCTGGGCGCTGGCGCCGCTGTCGAGGTAGGCGACCGGCTGGCCGTGCACCTCGCGCTCCAGCGCCGGGAAGGCGGCGCGGGCCTTCTCGATCGGCAGCGCGGCCGCGGCAGGGCTTTTCGCGCTCACCGGCTCCATCGCTTCAGCGAGGTCAGGCGGCGGCGCCTGCCTCTACCTCCTCTTTGATCCAGCCGTAGCCCTTCTCCTCCAGCACCTCGACCAGCTCCGGACCACCCTCCTTGACGATCCGCCCCTGGTACATGACGTGGACCTGGTCGGGTTTGACCATGTGGAGGATGCGCTGGTAGTGGGTGATGATCAGGACGCCCATGTCGGGCCCGGCGAACTTGTTGACGCCTTCGGCGACCGTGCGCAGGGCGTCGATGTCGAGGCCCGAATCGGTCTCGTCGAGGATCGCCAGCTCCGGCCGCAGCAGCGCCAGCTGCAGCAGCTCCATCCGCTTCTTCTCGCCGCCGGAGAAGCCGTCGTTGAGGTAGCGGCTGGAGAAGTCTTTGGGGATGCTCGCCAGCTCCATCGCCTCCTGGGCGGTGCGGGCGAAGTC
>DASULS010000014.1:0-18077 GCA_036278095.1 Solirubrobacterales bacterium
CCCGGTCGCCCGCGAGATGGACATGCTGCTCTCGACCGGGGAGCGGATCTCCTGCGCGCTCTGCGCGATGGCGATCCACGACATGGGCCACGAGGCGATCTCGCTGACGGGATCGCAGGCGGGGATCGTCACCGACTCCTCCCACACCAAGGCGCGGATCATCGACGTCCGCGCCGACCGCATCAGCGAGGCGCTCCAGGAGGACCGGATCGTCCTCGTCGCCGGCTTCCAGGGCGTCTCGACCGAGAACCGCGACGTCACCACGCTCGGCCGCGGCGGCTCCGACACCACCGCCGTCGCCCTCGCCGCGGCGCTGCGGGCCAGCGTCTGCGAGATCTACACCGACGTCTCCGGCGTCTACAGCGCCGACCCGCGGATCGTCCCCGGGGCGCGCAAGCTGCCGCGCGTCTCCTTCGAGGAGATGCTGGAGATGGCCGCCTCCGGGGCAGGGGTGCTGCAGCTGCGCTCGGTCGAGTACGCGCGCAACCACGGCGTGCAGATCCACTGCCGCAGCAGCTTCGAGGACGGTCCCGGTACCCTCGTCGTCGCAGAGGAAGAGACGATGGAGAACCCGTTCGTAACCGCAGTCACCCATTCGAGCTCCGAGGCGCGCGTGACCCTGCACGGCCTGCGCGACGAGCCCGGAGTCGCCGGCCGCATCTTCGGCGCGCTGGCTGACGCGAACGTCAACGTCGACGTGATCATCCAGAACGAGCCGGTCGGCGACGACCAGCTCGCCGACCTCTCCTTCACCGTCGACCGCTCCGACCTGCCGATCGCCAAGGACACGATCGCCGCGCTCGGCGACGTCTCGCTGGAGGTCCTCACCGACGAGCAGATCGGCAAGGTCTCGATCGTCGGCGCCGGCATGCGCTCGCACCCGGGCGTGGCGGCCAAAGTCTTCCGCATCCTCGGCGAGGAGGGGATCAACATCGAGATGATCTCCACCTCCCCGATCAAAATCTCATGCGTCATCGCGGCCGACCGCGTCGCCGACGCGGTCAACGTGCTGCACGCGGCCTTCGAGCTCGGCGCCGAGGCGATCCAGCCCGAGGACCCGACCGGCCCCGGCCACCGGCCGACGGTCGCCGGCTAGCCCGTCAGTCATACTCGACCGCGATGGCCGGCGACGGATACAGAGTCGGAGTCTTGGGCGCGACCGGGTTGGTCGGGACGACGATCCTCGAGCTGCTCGCCTCGCGTGACTTTCCGGTGGCCGAGCTGCGGCTGCTCGCCTCCGAGCGCTCGGCCGGCAAGGTGGTCGAGTGGCGGGGCGAAGCGCTCACCGTCCAGGCCGTCGGCGAGGACTCGATCCAGGGGCTCGACCTCGTCCTCTCCTCGGCGGGCGGCGCGGTCAGCGCCGAGTGGACGCCGCAGCTGGTCGCAGCCGGTGCCACCGTGGTCGACAACACCAGCTACTGGCGCATGCACGACGACGTGCCGCTGGTCGTCTCCGAGGTCAACCCGGAGGCGCTGGAGGGCCACAGCGGGATCATCGCCAACCCCAACTGCTCGACGATGCAGATGGTCGTCGCCCTGAAGCCGCTCTATGACGCGGCCGGGATCGAGCGGCTGGTGATCTCCACCTACCAGGCCGTCTCCGGCACCGGCAAGGCGGCGATCGACGAGCTGCAGACGCAGGCGCACGCCGTGCTCCACGGCGAAGAGCCGCCCGAGCCGCAGATCTACCCGCACCAGATCGCTTTCAACGTCCTCGCCCAGGCCGGCAGCTTCGCGGAGGGGGACGACCACACCGACGAGGAGCGCAAGCTGGTCAACGAGACCCGCAAGATCCTCGGCGACCCCGAGATCAAGGTCAGCGCCACCTGCATCCGGGTGCCGGTGGTGACCGGGCATTCGGAGGCCGTCAACGTCGAAACCCGCGAGCCGCTCGATGCCGAGCAGGCGCGCGAGTTGCTGGCGGCGGCGCCGGGCGTGACCGTCGTCGACGACCCGGCCGCCGGCCGCTACCCGATGGCAGTCGAGGCCGCCGGCAAGGACGATGTCTTCGTCGGCCGGATCCGCCGCGACGCCGGCAACGAGCGCGCCCTCGACCTCTGGATCGTCGCCGACAACCTCCGCAAGGGCGCCGCCACCAACGCCGTCCAGCTCGCCGAGGTCCTAGTCGAGCGCGGCCTGGTGGGGTCAAAGGCAGGCAGTCCAGGGTGAAAATTCCCCACGGCGTGGGTGAAAATCACCCACGCCGTGGTAAATTTGCTCCATGCTGAGGAGGTCTTTGGAGGAGCCGCTGCGGGCGGCTCTGGCCGACACCCCCGTGGTGATGCTGGTCGGCGCCCGCCAGACCGGGAAGAGCACCCTGGCCGAGGTCCTGGTCGAGCGCAGCAGGGGCGACTACGTCAGCTTCGACGATCCGCGCCTTCTCGCTGCCGCTCATGCCGATCCCGTTCAGTTCCTGGAGGGTCTCGACGAGACCGCCGTCCTCGACGAGGTCCAGCGGGTTCCACAGATCTTCCTGCCGATGAAGGCCTCGGTCGACCGCGATCGCAGGCCGGGCCGCTTCCTCCTGACGGGCTCCTCCAATCCACTCTTCGTTCCCGAGGTGGCCGAGGCACTCGCCGGAAGGGTCGAGATCCTCACTCTCTGGCCGTTTTCCGCAGCGGAGCTGGAGGGGGCCGATCAGCTGAAGGTCGCAGAGCTGCTGTTGCACCCGGACGAATCCCCGAGCGGACTGCATCCCGTGGATCGCGACGACTTGTCCATGCGAGTCGTCCAAGGAGGCTTTCCCGAGGCGGTGGAGCGTGAGAGCGAGAAACGGCGGGCCAAATGGTTCTCTGGCTACCTGGCGACGATGCTCGAACGCGAGATTCGCGCCATCGCCGGCATCAGCCGTATCGAGGAACTACCCAGGATGCTGACCGCCCTGGCGCTGCGTTCTCGGGGCCATCTGAACATGAGCGCCCTCAGTCAGGATCTCGGCATTCCCGTCAGCACGATCGACCGCTACCTGGTGCTGCTGGAGCGCATCTATCTCCTGCGGCGCCTGCCGGGCTGGCACAACCGCCTGGGGCCGAGGCTGGTCAAATCGCCCAAGCTCCTGCTCTGCGATTCCGGGCTGCTCTGCCATCTCCTGCGCTGGGACCGCAAGCGACTGATCTCCGACTCCACGTCCTTCGGGCTCGCGCTCGAGAGCTTCGTGGGAGTCGAGTTGGCCAAGGCGGCTGACCTCGATGGCGGCGAACCCCGGCTGATGCACTATCGAACGTCGAAGGGAGTCGAGATCGACTTCATTCTCGAGGCGGCCGATGGCCGAGTCGCGGCCGTCGAGGTGAAGGCGTCCAACTCCGTCGGGTCAGCTGACTTCCGCCGCTTCGAGCGCCTGCGCGAGACCCTCGGCGATCGCTTCGTGCGCGGTGTCGTCTTCTATACCGGCGACCGGGTCCTGCCCTTCGGCGACCGGTTTCAGGCTTGGCCGGTTTCTCTCTTGTGGGGCGGCGCATGAGCCTCGACTTCGGTCAAGCCCTGCTGGTCTTCGGAGCCCTGCTCGCGGTCGTCGCGGCGCTGTCGGGGGTGATGAAGGGGACGGTGCTCTCGGCCTCGGTGCTCTCGGTGGTGCTCGGGTTCGCCCTCGCGGTCGCGGGGGTGGTGGAAATCGACGTCGGCGACAAGGCGATCGTCGAGCTGGTCGAGCTGGCGCTGATCCTCACCCTCTTCTCCGACGGGATGTTCGTCGAGCGCGAGCTGCTGCGGCGCCACTGGGGGCCGGTGGCGCGGGCGCTGGTGATCGCGATGCCGATCACGATGGGCCTCCTGGCGCTGGCGGCGAAGGCGCTCTTCCCCGACCTCACCTGGGCGCAGGCCTTCCTGCTGGCGGCGGTGCTCTCGCCGACCGACCCGGTCGTCACCTCGGCGGTCGTCACCTCGCGCCTGGTCCCGAGCCAGGTCCGCCACACGCTCAACCTCGAGTCCGGTCTCAACGACGGTCTGGCGCTGCCGTTCGTCCTCTTCTTCCTCGTGCTCGCCTCACCCGGCGGCAACGCCGGCGCCGAAGCGGCGAAGCTGCTCGGCGAAGCGGCGGTCGGGGCGGCGATCGGCGTCGCCCTCGGCGTCGCCGCCGGGCGCCTGCACTGGAGGCTGCCGAGTGGCGGCATCACCGCCCGCTACGAGGGGATCTACGCGGTCGGCTTCGCCCTCGTCGCCTTCGGCCTCGCCGAAGTGACGATCGGCAACGGCCTGATCGCCGCCTTCCTCTGCGGGATCGCGATGGGGGCGAGCGAGCGCGAGGTGCCCGACGGCTTCGTCGAGTTCGCCGAGAACGCCAGCGCGATCTTCCAGGTGCTGACCTTCTTCGTCTTCGGCGGCCTGATCTACGCCACCGGCTTCCACCACAGCGTGCCGCCGCTGGTCGTCTTCGTCGTCTTCGCCCTCCTCGTCGCCCGGCCGGCGGCAGTGCTGCTCTCCTTCCTGCGCACCGGCATCCCCCGCTCGGAGAAGCTGTTCATGGCCTGGTTCGGCCCCAAGGGCGTCGCCTCGATGCTGTTCGCCCTCTTCGTCCTCAAGTCCGACGTCGCCAACAACTCGCTGATCTTCGACGTCGCCGCGATCGCGATCATCGCCTCGATCGTCGCCCACGGTCTCACCGACACGGTCGGCGCCCAGTGGCTGGCGCGGCGGGTGGGACTCGCAAAGAGCGGCTAAAAGAGTTCGAATACCAGGTGAAAAGCTGCTGAGTAGGTCGCAACTTTTAACCCGGTTCTCTAATTAGAGGAAGAAGCTCCGTCCAGAACGGAGTCGACAGAGCTGTGGCAGGGAGCTGTGGCTCGAAAACCAGAGGGAGAACCATGAAACGCTCAACCAGCGGGCGAGCCCACTTGGGTCGCCGCCGCGTTGCCATCTTGGCCGCGGTCGTATGTCTCGTTGCCGCCTTCGGCGCGTTCAATGCCACCGGCGCCGCGGCGCTCGGGCCACAATGCTCGGGTGCCAACGCCAAAGGCCTCGGCGCGTTCCTGCAGACGCGGGCGCAGCAGAGGTGGGCCGACAAAGAATCCGGCTTCAACGGCTCCTCCAACCCGCTCGCCTGCAACGGCAGCCAGGCCACCGGCGGGAAACCGCAGGTGAGCTACGTGCCGGTCAGCAGCACCGCCGCGCTGCGCACCTGGGGCGCCGAAGACGGCACCCTGCACAACAAAGAATTCAGCTTCCTCGGCACCGACATCGCGCCCGCGGGCTCGGTCGAAGAAAAAGGCTCGCCGATCGCCAACCTCAATAACGCCCTCGGGGGCGGCGTGGCGATCGTACCGGTGACGCAGACTTCGATCGCGATCGCGGCCCACCCGCCGCAGTTGCCCGCCCACGCGGCGTGCACGGTTCCCCGCATCACGCCGACTCAGCTGCAGAAAGTGTTCAGCGGTGAAATCAAGAACTGGCGCCAGATCGGTACCGCCTCCGACTCGGCCGTCGGCGGCGACTGCGACCAGGCGATCACCCGCATCGTCCGCGAAGAAAGCGCCGGCACCACCTACCAGTTCAAGCATTTCCTGAACCAGGTCAACTCGGCGCCGCTTGCCTGCACCGGCAAAGAAAAACGGACCTGGGCGCAGCTGCAGGCTCCCTACGGTCCCCCGGCTGAAACCACGCCGAACCAGGAATGGCCGAGCAACGGCCAGTGCCAGACGGGCGAAGGCAAAGTGACGACCGTCGCCACTCCGGGTGGAGAAGGCGAGATCGGCCCGCTGACCTATGTCCGCGAAAACGCCGGCACGATCACCTTCGGGAGCCTGCCGGAAGCGCAGCAGTGGGCGCCGAAACAGGTGATCAACGTCTTCAACGGCATCAAATACAGCGATCCAGAAAGCGGCGAAGGCGAAGCCAACTGCGGCGCCGCCAAATACACCCGCCCGGCGGGCTGGGAAGCCGGCGTCAACGTCGACTGGTCACAGGTCTACGGCTCTGACCCGAACATCGGCGAAGCCGCCAAAAACGCCTACCCGATCTGCACGCTGAGCTGGGACGTCGCCGCGACGAACCACTTCGGCAAAGGGGTGGCCACCACCGTCCACGACTACCTCGCGTTCGTCGTCGACAAAGAAGGCGGCCAGGCCGCGGTCAGGCACATTGGCTACCGCGACCTGCCGAGCTCGATCGCCAAAGCCGCCACCGCCGCGGTCGCCCACGTCAACGGTGAAGAATCCGAAGAAGAAGGTGGCGAAGAAGAAGAAGGCGGCACCGGCACCGTCCTCTGCAAAGCCGAACCGTTCCTCAGCGAAGGCGTGCTGGCCTGCCCGAAAGGCGAAGGGTTCACCGGGATCAAAGTCAGTGGCTCTCTGACTGGCACCGCCACGTTCAAAGGGGTGACGGGGGAATCGGAATTGGTCGTCCTCTGCCCCGACGGCAAATACCACGGCGAATTCAACGAAGACGGAACCAGCGCCGGCGGTGGCATCACGGAACTCGTCTGGGGGTCGAAAGAAGGCTGCACGACGAACCTGCCGGAAGAACCCGAAGCCGTCGTCAGCCTCGAAAACACGCCTCTCGACGCCTCGAGCTTCCAGTACCTGGGAGCGGAAGCGCCGCAGGGGGCCTTCAACCTGGCGAAGTCGGAAGGGTCGCCGATCCTGCGGATCCAGAGCAGCATCACCTGCATCTACGCGCCGCTCAAAGTCAGCGGTCAGGTGACCAACGGCAGCCCGACCCAGTTGAACCTGGGCGGCGAATGGAAACTGGTCGAAGCAGCCGGCAAAGGATGCCCTGAAGTGCTGGGGTCCTTCGCGCCGTTCAGCCTGACGCAGACCGCCGAAGGCGCCCCGCTCTACATCGCGGGCAAAGAAGGCGGTGAAGAAAAAGAAGAAGAAGGCGGTGGCGGCACCGGCACCGTCCTCTGCAACGTCGAACCGGAAGCCGTCGAAGGCGTGTTGACCTGCGCGGAACCGTTCAAAGGAGAAAAAGTCACCGGCACCCTGCTGCCGGAAAAAGCCGCCGTCTTCGAATCGACCAGTGGTCCGAAACTGACGGTGACCTGCACCGACGGTAGTTACAACGGGTCGTTCAACGCAGACGGCACGAGCATCGGAGGCATCTTCCAATTCGCCTTCGGTCTAGGCGAAGGTTGCTTGACGACCTTCCCGGAAGGGCCCGAAGCGATCGTCAGCTTCGAAAACACGCCCTTCGACGCCTCCGCGTTCAAATACACCGGCGCTGAAGGGCCCAACGGCTTCCTCAACCTGGCGAAGTCGGGAGAAGGGGTGCCGCTGCTGAGGATCCAGAGCTCGACGACGTGTGTCTACGCGCCGGGCGAACTCTCATTTGCCGTCTTCAACGGCAGTCCGTCCCAGCTGTTCATGAAAGGCAGCTGGAAACTGGTCGAAGCGGAATCGGAAGCCTGTCCATCGACGCTCAACGGCTTTGCGCCGATGACGATGACCGCCTACGCCGAACACCTGCCCCTCTACATAGCGGGCAAATAGACCCAGGACCAGAAAGGGCCGCGCTTCGGCGCGGCCCTTTTCGTTCCGCCTGCTCCGGCGACTAAGCCGCGGCGCCGGCGGTGAGGCGGTCCTCGACCCAGCCGGTCGAGGCGATGTGCTTGTTCATGCCCAGTTCCTTCGGCGTGGCGCCGAGGGCGAGGCCGACCAGCTGCGGCAGGTGGAGGACGGCGAGACCGAGGTCGCGGTTGACGACCTTGGCGGCTTCCGGCTGCTGCATGTCGAGGTTGAGGTGGCAGAGCGGGCAGGGGGTGACGAGGCAGTCGGCGCCGGAGTCGATCGCGTCGCCGACGTGGGTGCCGGACTGGCGCAGCGAGGTTTCGCGGTTCATCGTCACCACCGGGAAGCCGCAGCACTTGCGGGCGCCGTCGTACTCGACGACCTCGCCGCCGAGCGCCTCGATCACCTTCTCGAGGTAGATGTCGCGGTCGGGGTAGTCGCCGTAGCCGAGCCGTTCCTTCGGCCGCACGATGTAGCAGCCGTAGAAGGGGCCGACCCGCAGGCCGCTGAGGGGGCGCTGGACCTTCTCGCGAAGGTTGTCGAGACCGTAGTCCTCGACCAGCAGCCAGAGGAAGTTCTTGTTGGTGAAGCCGGCCTTGTCCTTCTCGTAGGAGAGGCCCTGGCCGGAGAGCGCTTCGTTGACGTGGGCGCGATAGGCGGAGTCGGCGTCGAGGCGCTGCTGGCACTCCGACTGCGCGCCCTGGCAGGTCGAGCAGATGTTCATCATCGAGAGCCCGGTCTGCTGGGCGAGCGCGAAGGTCCGCGCGTTCAGCGTGTCGGCCAGCTCCTGGTTGTGCTCGGCGATGACGCCGGCGCCGCAGCAGTTGGCGCGGTCGAGTTCGACCAGCTCGATGCCGAGCTTCTCGGCGACCAGGGCCATCGAGCCGTGCAGCTCGGGGGTGAAGCCGCGCGAGACGCAGCCGGGCCAGTAGGCGACTTTGATCTTCTCAGCCATTGGTGACCTCCTCGGCCGCGGCGCCGTCGGGCTGGGCGTCCTCGCCCTCCTCGCCCCGGATGTACAGGTTCAGTTCCTCGTTGTGCTCCTCGGCGTGCTCGTAGATCGAGCGGACGTCGTTCATCGAGTCCTTGGGCAGGCTGTGGTGCAGGCCGGGGATTGCCTGCCGGAGCTTGACCTTGCGTTTGCGCAGCGGGCGCAGGATCGTCGGCAGCGATTTGATCGTTTCCTTGATCCCCCGCTTGCTCGGTTTCAGCTTGCCTTTGATCCCGGGCGCGTAGGACTCCTGGACCAGCAGCGCCTCGTCCAAGAGCCCCTTCTTCTCGATGACCTTGACGAAGGCGATCTCGTGGTCATGACCCGCGTTGGGGTCTTCGACCCCGTTCTCGCCGGCTTTGCGGCGCAGGCGCATGATCTGGTCCATCGGCGCCACGCCCTTCGGGCAGGCGTCGATGCAGCTGAAGCAGTGGGTGCAGTCGTAGATCCCGTGCGGATCCTCGGCGAGGTCGTGCAGGCGCTCGACCGTCTCGGCGTCGCGCGGGTCGCCGACGAAGCGGTAGGCCTTGGCCAGCGCCGCCGGGCCGATGAACTCGGGGTCGGCTTCCATCGAGAGACAGGAGGAGACGCAGGCGCCGCACTGGATGCAGGCCATCGACTGGGTGATGTCGATCATCGATTCCGGCTCGACGACGTACTCGCGCTCGGGCGGCTCGCCGTGCGGCAGGAGCCAAGGGGTGACGCGGCGGATCTTGGTCCAGTGCGTCGACTCCATGTCGGTGATCAGGTCCTTGATCACGGGCATGTTGCCCATCGGCTCGATCACGATCGCGTTGTCGCCGCTCGTGCCCTCGCCCTCGCCGAGGACGGGGCTGTCGGCCCCCGCCGCCGTCGTGCCGGTGGCGTTGGCCATCTTGTTGGCCTGCTCCTGCGCCTCGCCGATCTGGGTTTTGCAGCCGAGCCCGGACTGGCCGTTGATCTTCATCCCGCAGGAGCCGCAGATCGCCGCCCGGCAGGAGCAGCGGACCGAGAGCGAGCCGTCGTCGCGGTCTTTGGCCTGCAGCAGGCCGTCGAGGACCGAGAGCGAGGGATCGAGATCGACGTTGAACTCCTCCCAGTAGGGTCCCTCGCCGCTCTCGGGCTGGAAGCGGCGGACTTTGATCGTGTAATCGGCCATTAGTAGGTCCTCTCTTGCGGTTCCCACTGGGTGATCGTGACCTCGGAGTATGAGATCTCGGGACCCTCGTCGGTCCGCTCGAGGTCGATGTGTTTGAGCCACTCCTCGTCGTTGCGCTCGGGGAAGTCGGTGCGGTACTGGGCGCCGCGGCTCTCCTTGCGCTCCAGCGCGGCGACGCAGGTGCACTCGGCGTTGTCGAGCATGTACCCGAGCTCGATCGCCGCAAGCAGGTCCTGGTTGAAGACGCTGCCGTGGTCGTCGACGTAGGCGGTCTTCGCCTCCTCCTTGAGCCGGCGGACGGTTTCGAGGGCCTCCTGGATGCCCGCCTCCTCGCGGAAGACGGCGACTTTGCCGTCCATCGTCTCGCCCAGCTCGCGCTTGATCTCGGAGATGCGGCGGCCGGAGCCCTTCTCGCGGGCGAGGATGTCGGCGATCATCGCCTCCTCGTCCTCGAGCACCTTCTTCGAAGCTCGCGCGTAGTCCATCCGCTTGGCGCGGGCGGCGGCGTCGCGGCCGGAGCGCTTGCCGAAGATCAGCGTGTCGAGCAGCGAGTTGGCGCCGAGCCGGTTGCCGCCGTGGACCGAGACGCAGGCCGTCTCGCCGGCCGAGTAGAGGCCGGGGATGTCGGTGCGGCCGTCGACGTCGGTCTTGACCCCACCCATCGTGTAGTGGTTGCCGGGCTTGATGTGGATCGGTTCGCGGGTGATGTCGACGCCGGCGAAGTCGCGGCCGACGAGGACGATCTCGCGCAGCGCCTCGTGCACGCGCTTCTTCGGCACGACGGTGATGTCGAGGGCGACGGTGCCGTCGGGGAAGCCGCGCCCCTCGTTGATCTCGGTCTGCTCGGCGCGGGAGACGACGTCGCGCGAGGCCAGCTCCATCTTGTTCGGCGCGTACTTCTCCATGAAGCGTTCGCCGTTGGCGTTGAGCAGGTGCGCGCCCTCGCCGCGGGCGCCCTCGGTGATCAGGAAGCCCTTGCCCGCCAGCGTCGTCGGGTGGTACTGGATCATCTCCATGTCCATCAGCTTCGCCCCGGCCCGGTAGGCCATCGCGATGCCGTCGCCGGTGCAGATCAGCGCATTGGTGGTCGGCTGCCAGACCTGGCCGTTGCCGCCGGTGCAGAGGATCACCGCCTTCGCCTCGAACAGCTCCATCCGGCCGTCAGCGACGTTGCGGGTGACGACGCCGCAGCAGTCGCCGTTCTCGTCCAGCGCCAGCGAGCTGCAGAACCACTCCTCGTAGCGGGCGATCTGCTCGGAGTACTTCATCAGCTGCTCGTAGAGCACGTGCATGATCGCCTGGCCGGTGATGTCGGCGACGTAGTAGGTGCGGGCGGCGGAGGCGCCGCCGAAGGCGCGGGTGCCGAGCTTGCCTTCCTCGTTGCGGTGGAAGGTGACGCCGAGGTGCTCGAGGTGGAGGATTTCCTCCGGCGCCTCGCGGGTCATGATTTCGATCGCGTCCTGGTCGCCGAGGTAGTCGGAGCCCTTGATCGTGTCGAAGGCGTGGGACTCCCAGGAGTCGCCGGGGTTGAGCGCCGCGTTGATGCCGCCCTGGGCGGCGTTGGAGTGGGAGCGCACCGGGTGGACCTTGCTGATGATCCCGACCGACACGCCCTCCTCGGCGGCGGCTAGAGCAGCGCGTTGGCCGGCGAGACCGGCCCCGACAACTAGAACGTCATGGGTAGGCACGGCGCGGAAGCCTATACCTGCTTGGGCCACACGCGTAGTCGTAATTCGTCACAGAAATTGCAAGCCGAGGCGGCGCGTGGCCTTGTCGCAGAGGGTGATAGCTCGTTCCAGGGTCGAGAAGTTGATGTTGTCCGACACGTCCGTGGGCCAGTGGTAGTGGCCGGCTTGCTTTAGGTCGTTGCAGCTGCAGAGGACGGCGGTCTCGTAGCCGGCGGCCAGGGGCTCGAGGCCGTCGGTGCCGTTGCGGATGCGGAGGTTGGGGTAGAGCCAGACCCCCATCTCCTCGGCGAGGCCGTCCATGAAGGCAAGCGTGCGGGGCGAGTACTCGTACATCTTCAGGAAGCCCTCGCCGCGGAGGACGAGCAGGTGCTCGGAGCCGAGCGCCTCGAGGGTGAGGAAGACGGTGCTCTCGCGCGGCAGCTCGGGGAAGTGGCGCTCGCCGTAGGCCTTCATCCCCTCGCTGAACGACTCCTCGGCGCCGGTCGAGAGCAGGATCACGCGGATGCCCTGCGGCGGGTTCTCCGCGAAGCGCCGGGCCAGCGCCAGCAGGGCGATGCAGGAGGCGCCGTTGTCGTTCGCTCCCGGCACCACCGGGCGCAAGCCGATCTCGGTCATCGCCGCGACGCTGCCAAGCCCAAGCAGCAGCCCCAGCTTGGTCAGCGCGCGGCGCCCGCTGATCGCCCCGAGCGCCGCCAGCAGCGGGCCGCCGAGGACCGGCGCCATCAGCGGCGGGCTGGTGTCGTTGCGCTCGATCAGCCCGAGGCGGTCGGCGATCTGCGGGATCTGCGGGTGGAAGACGAGGCCCGAGTGGGGGGCGTCATGGTGGGAGACGAAGACGACGGTGCGCTCGGCGTCGGGGTCGCCGAGCTCGCAGACGACGTTGTAGGTGGTGCGCCGCGGCAGCAGCCGGCGCAGGCCGCGCTTGCGGGGCGGGAAGTCGTCGGCGATGCCGGCGGCGCCGAGCATGCCCAGCAACGCTCCGAGCGCTCGGCGCCCCCGCAGGGCAGCGATTGCGCCGAGGGCGCCGAGCGCGGCGCCGATCCCGAGCGGCCACCAGAAGGTGCCGTGCGCCGGCTCGGCCTCGATCCGCGCCTCGGCGCCGAGCTCGGCGAAGCGGGCGACGAGCCACTCGGCCGCCTGGCGCTCGCCGTCGGAGGCGGACGGGCGTTCGATCCGCTCCAGTTCCTCGAGCCGCTCCCGCAGCCAATCGGCTTCGCTTGGCACGGCCGGGGACGCTAGCCGCTTACCATGGGCGCATGCTCGGCGGTGGGTCGATCACCCTCTTCCACGTCCGCGGGATCAGAGTCAGCGTCGACTGGTCCTGGTTCGTCGTCCTCTTCCTGCTGATCATCTACATGGCCAACTTCTACGAACGGCTGCTGGGGCCGGGAGGGTCGACGCCGTTCCTGCTGGCGCTGCTCAGCGCCGTCGGCTTCTTCGGCTCGATCCTCCTGCACGAGTTCGGCCACGCGGTGGTGGCGATGCGCAACGGGATCGGCATCAGCGGCATCCAGCTCTGGATCTTCGGCGGGATGGCGCGGATGGACCGCGAAGCCGATTCGGCGAAGACGGAAGCGAAGGTGGCGCTGGCGGGTCCGGCGGTGACCTTCGCGATCGTCGTGGTGCTGGCGGCGGTCGGCCTGGGCACCGTCGGCTGGACCGAGTTCCGGGAGGCGGCGGTGCAGGAAACGCGCTCGAACGCCTCCGGCCTGATGGCCTTCGTCGCCTGGCTGGCGACCATCAACGCGCTGATCCTCGTCTTCAACCTGCTGCCCGCCTTCCCGATGGACGGCGGCCGCGTCGCCCGCGCGATCGCCTGGGCGCACACCGGCAACCGCAACCAGGCGACCCGCTTCGCCGCCAACCTCGGCCGCCTCTTTGCCTATGCCTTCATCGCCGGCGGTCTGGCCCTCGCCTTCGCCGGCAACCTCTTCTTCGGCGTCTGGCTGGCGCTGATCGGGATGGTGATCAACGGCTCCGCCCGCGGCGCGGCGATGCAGACGGCGATCACCAGCCGCATCGGCGACGTCTGCGTCGCCGACGTGATGGACCGCGAGCCGGTCGCGATCCCCGGCGACCTCAGCGTCGAGCGCGCCCTCGACGAGTACTTCCTCCGCTACCGCTGGCCCTGGTTCCCGGTCGTCGACGCGGCCCATCG
The DNA here is from genome assembly GCA_036278095.1 of Solirubrobacterales bacterium. GTDB lineage: Bacteria > Actinomycetota > Thermoleophilia > Solirubrobacterales > 70-9 > VAYN01. The sequence goes on from DASULS010000014.1 coordinate 13,415, forward strand.
CTTCCTCGGCCTCGTCGACCGCGACCGCGCCGACGAGGTGCCCGAGGTCTCCCGCGCCAGCTCCCACGTCTCCGACCTCGTCGACCACGACATCGGCCTCTTCGTCCGCGACGACACCCCCCTCGACTCCCTGCTCGCCAACCAGAACCTGCGCCGCCTCGGCGCCCTGATGGCCGTAGACGCCGAAGGCCGCCTCAGCGGCGTGATCACGATCGAGCAAGTCGGCCGGGCGCTGCGCGACGCTACGACTCCCGGCTAGAAGGGGGGAGAATCCAGGCGCGGCAGAGCTTTTCAACCTTATGGGTACAAAAGCTCTGCCGGGAGGGCAGGAACTTGCCTTGCTGGCCCGCCGACAGCACGGTGTCGTTTCGATTCGCCAACTACGGCGGCTTGGGTTCACCCATCGGTCTGTGCAGCGGGCGACGGAAGGCGGGCGGCTTCACCGACTGCATCAAGGCGTGTTTGCGGTTGGGCACACGAGCCTCTCCCTGCACGGGAGATGCCTCGCCGCGGTTCTGGCCTCGGGACCACATTCGTTGCTGAGCCACTATTCGGCGGGATGGCTCCACGGGCTGATCTCCACGCGGCCTGTTCCGGTGCATGTGACGACTCCTGTTCCGCGCAAGCGGCGGGATGCCGTTCGCATCCATCACTCGCGGAAGCTCCTCGATGCCGACAGGGCCCTCGCGGAGGGAATCCCGGTAACGGCCGTCCCCCGCACCGCGCTCGATCTGGCGGCCGTTCTCCGCTTCCGGAGCCTGCGACGACTGATCCGTCGCTCGGAGGAGCTGGAGGTCTTCGACCTCGCCGAGTTCCGCTCGGTCCTCGACCGGAACCGGGGACACCGCGGCTTCCACCGGCTCGAAACGGCGCTCGCGATCTACGAGCCACCCCGTTTCACCCGCTCCGAGCTGGAGCGGGAGTTCCTGCGGAGCGCGGAGGCGGCGGGACTGCCACCCGCCGTCGCGGCCTTCAACGTCGCCGGCTACGAGCTGGACGTCTACTGGCCAGAGCTGCGTTTCGCGGTCGAACTCGACGTCTACGCGACCCACGGCGGCCACGAACCGTTCGAGGAGGACCGAATCCGCGACGAGGACCTGAAGCTCGCCGGCGTCGAGCTGACTCGGGTGACCGGCCGGCGCTTCGAACGCGAACCGCGGGAGGTCGTCGAGCGGGTTGCGCGGCTTCTCGATCAGCGCCGGGCGCAGCTCGGTCTCGACGCCTAAACGGCGGGGGAGTGCCGGTCGATGATGCGGCTGAAGTCGACGCTCGCCGGCAGGGTGCCGAAGGCTTGGCCCCAGTCGCCGGAGAGGCGGGAGGCGCAGAAGGCGTCGGCGACCGCTTCGTCGCCGTAGCGGACGAGGAGGGAGGCTTGGAGGGCGAGGGCCATCTTCTCGACGACGCGGCGGGCGCGGGACTCGATCGTCTCCAGATCGCCGGGGAGCTCGTCGCGCAGGGCGGTGGCGAAGGCAGCGAGGCGGGGCTCGGCGGCGGCGCCCTCGCCGACCTCGGCGAAGAAAGCCTCGAGCGAGGCCGGGCTCTTGACCATGGCGCGGAGGACGTCGAGGCACTGGACGTTGCCCGATCCCTCCCAGATCGAGTTCAGCGGGCTCTCGCGGAAGAGGCGCGGCAGGCCCGACTCCTCGACGTAGCCGTTGCCGCCGAGGCACTCGAGCGCCTCGCCGGCGTGGACCACGGCGCGCTTGCAGATCCAGTACTTGAGGACGGCGTTGGCGATCCGCTTCAGCTGCTGGGACTCCTCGTCGCCGGCGAGCGCTTCGTCGTAGGCGCGGGCCAGGCGCAGAGCGGAGATCGTCGCCGCCTCCGACTCGATCGCGAGGTCGGCGAGGACGTTGCGCATCAGCGGCTGGGAGACCAGCTCGCGCCCGAAGACCGAGCGGTGGGTGGTGTGGTGGATCGCTTGGGCGACGCCGACGCGCATCCCGGTGGCGCCGCCGAGGACGCAGTCGAGGCGGGTGTGGTTGACCATCTCGATGATCGTCCGCACCCCCGCGCCCTCCTCGCCGACGAGCCAGGCGGAGGCGGCGTCGAACTCGACCTCGCTGGAGGCGTTGGAGCGGTTGCCGAGCTTGTCCTTCAGCCGCTGCAGGCGGAAGCGGTTGCGCTCGCCGTCGGGCGTCCAGCGCGGGAAGAGGAAGCAGGAGATGCCGCCGTCGGCCTGGGCGAGGACGAGGAAGGCGTCGCACTGGGGCGCCGACATGAACCACTTGTGGCCGGTCAGCTCGTACTCGGCGCCGGGCCCGCCGCCGTTGACCGGGCGGGCGACCGTCGTGTTGGCGCGGACGTCGGTGCCGCCCTGCTTCTCGGTCATCCCCATCCCCGCCAGGGCCCCCACCTTCTGCGCAGCGGGCGCGTTCGTGGGGTCGTAGGTGCCGGAGAAGAAGCGCGGCTCCCACTCGGCGGCCAGCTCCGGCTGCGTGCGCAGCGCCGGGATCACCGAGTAGGTCATCGAGATCGGGCAGCCGATCCCGGCCTCCGCCTGAGACATGCACATGAAGGCCGCGCCGCGGGCGACGTGGGCGCCGGGACGGGGGTCTTTCCAGGGGGACGAATGCAGCTCGTAGCCGACCGCGGCGCTCATCAGCTCGTGCCAGGCGGGATGGAACTCGGGGACGTCGACCCGGTTGCCGTAGCGGTCGTGGGTGCGCAGCCGCGGCGGGTTCTCGTTCGCCAGCCGGCCCAGCTCCTGGGCGCCCTCGCTGCCGGCGAACTCGCCGACCGCCGTGATCCGCTCCCGCGCCCAGTCCGCGCCCTCGCGCTGCACCGCCTCGACCAGCGGCCGGTCGGCCTCGAAGACGTTGTAGTCGCTCAGCGGCGGGGGCTGGTTGGCCACCACGTGGTTGCCGAAGGCCGGTCGTTCGACGGTTGCCATCGCGGGGATTGTGGCACGGCCCTGGCCGGTCAGCCAAGGGGCGGGCGGCGGCGCCGGGCAGATAGCATCGCCTGCCGGTGTCCCCGGAAGCGAAGATCCAGGTCGCGAACCCGATCGTCGAGCTCGACGGCGACGAGATGACGCGGATCATCTGGTCGTTCATCAAAGAGCAGCTGATCCTCCCTTACCTTGACCTTGAGCTGAAGTACTACGACCTCGGGATCGAGAGCCGCGACGCGAGCGAAGACCGGATCACGGTTGAAGCGGCGGAAGCGATCAAGGAGTTCGGCGTCGGCGTCAAGTGCGCGACGATCACCCCCGACGAGGCCCGGGTCGAGGAGTTCGGTCTGAAGGAGATGTACCGCTCGCCGAACGGGACGATCCGCAACATCCTCGGCGGCGTCATCTTCCGCGAGCCGATCGTGATCTCGAACATCCCGCGGCTGGTGCCCGGCTGGACGAAGCCGATCGTGATCGGCCGCCACGCCTTCGGCGATCAGTACCGGGCGACCGACCTCGTCGTGCCCGGCGAGGGGACGCTGACCCTGACTTACACGCCGAAGGACGGCTCCGAGCCGGTGGAGCTAGAGGTCTACGACTTCCCCGACGGCGGCATCGCGATGGCGATGTACAACCGCGACGAGTCGATTCGCGAGTTCGCCCGCGCCTCGATGCGCTACGGCCTCGACCGCGGCTTCCCGGTCTACATGTCGACCAAGAACACCATCCTCAAGCGCTACGACGGGCGCTTCAAGGACCTCTTCGCCGAGGTCTACGAGGCGGAGTTCAAAGCCGACTTCGAGGCAGCCGGGATTACCTACGAACACCGTCTTATCGATGACATGGTCGCCGCCGCGCTGAAGTGGGAGGGGGGTTACGTCTGGGCCTGCAAAAACTACGACGGCGACGTCCAGTCCGACACCGTCGCCCAGGGGTTCGGCTCGCTTGGGTTGATGACCAGCGTGTTGATGAGTGCGGATGGGAAAACGGTCGAGGCGGAGGCGGCGCACGGCACGGTCACCCGCCATTACCGCCAGCACCAGCAGGGCAAGCCGACTTCCACCAACCCGATCGCATCGATATTCGCCTGGACCCGGGGGCTTGCCGCCCGTGGGCGCATGGATGAAACCCCAGAGGTCTCGCAGTTCGCAGACACGCTCGAGCGTGTCTGCATCGAGACCGTAGAAAGCGGGAAGATGACGAAAGACCTGGCGCTGCTGGTGGGCGGCGACCAGGAGTACCAGACCACGCAGGAGTTCCTCGCCTCGATCGACGAGAACCTCCAGCGCGCGATGGCCTGACGATCTTCCAAACCCCCAACTCCGAGGAGAGGATTCAGTGAGCACCCCTGTAAAGGTCACCGTCACCGGCGCCGCCGGCCAGATCGGCTACGCCCTCCTGTTCCGCATCGCCAGCGGCCAGATGCTCGGCCCCGACACGCCCGTGGAGCTGAGCCTGCTGGAGATCCCGCAGGCGATCAAGGCCGCCGAGGGCACCGCGATGGAGCTCGACGACTGCGCCTTCCCGCTGCTCAGCAGGATCGACATCACCGACGACCCGAAGCAGGCCTTCGAAGGCGCCAACATCGCGCTGCTGGTCGGCGCTCGGCCGCGCGGGCCGGGGATGGAACGCTCCGACCTGCTCGAGGCCAACGGCGGCATCTTCAAGCCGCAGGGCGAAGCGATCAACGCCGGCGCCGCCGACGACGTCAAGGTGCTGGTGGTCGGCAACCCGGCCAACACCAACTGCCTGATCGCGATGTCGAGTGCG
>DASULS010000015.1:0-349235 GCA_036278095.1 Solirubrobacterales bacterium
TTCGGCGGCAAGAAACGAGGGCTCCTCGTCAACTCCAAGCCGCTCTGCAAGACCAGCCGCCGGATCAAGCTCTCCTTCACCGGCCAGAACGGGATCGTCAACCGCTCCGAACCGAAGCTGGTGGCGAGGTGCGGGGGGAAGAAGAAGTAGGACTCGGCAGCCCCCTGCCGGTCTGGGGATCGGCTCCACCTCGTTTACCCTGAGTTGATGCCGGAGGAGAAGAGGGGGGTCAACTGGCGTGCATGGGTGGTCGGGATCCTCGCCGCCCTGGTCCTCATCGTCGCGCTGCAGAACTCACAGCGCGTCCACGTCGACATCCTCTTCGTCAATCTCAGCGCGCCGCTGATCGTCGTCATCCTGATGGCGGCGGCGATCGGGGCCGTTATCGGGTACGTGGGGCCGCTCGTCCGCCGTCATCGCCGCGAAGGCCACGCGCAGGACCGCTGAGCAACATTTGCTCTAAGCTCTTCCATGCAATGGGAGAGGGTTAGCAGGAGGAAGTTATGAGCGTTCTTTCGGAGCAGATCCCGCAGGACTGGTACGCGACCGCGTTCGACGGGATGAGCGCGGAAATGGCCTGGACGGAGCGGACCGAGTCCGAAATCAAGCGGGCTCTGACGATGCTGCGGCCTCGGGGAGGGGAGCGAATCCTCGACCTCGCCTGCGGGACCGGGCGGCACTCGCTGGAGCTGGTGCGCCATGGCTTCTCGGTCGTCGGCGTCGAGATCTCCGCCGAACTGGTCGAGATCGCCCGCAAGGACGCCGAGCAGCAGGGGCTCGAGGCGACCTTCATCGAGGGCGATCTGCGCGAGCTCGACTTCGAGGACGAGTTCGACGTCGTCCTCAACCTCAACGACGGCGCCGTCGGCTACTTCGAGACCGACGAGGAGAACCACCGCACCTTCGAGGTGATCTCCCACGCCCTCAAGCAGGGCGGTCAGAACCTGGTCCAGGTCCCCAACGTCCTCTACGCCCGCGCCCACCTCCCCCAGCGCTCCTGGATCCCGAGCTCGGGCATGGTCGAACTGGTCGAGCACCGCTGGAACAAGAAGGACCGCTACATGGAAGGGGCGATGATCCCGCTCCGCTTCGGCGAGGTGCTGGAGGGCCTCGACAAGCGGATCGAATTCCGCCAGCGCCTCTACACCGTCGACGAGTTCCGCGAGATTTACGCTTCGGTCGGGATGACCCTGGAGCGGGTCTTCCACGGCAACGGCCGCCCGAAGGAACCGACCGACTCCCAGTTCGAGATCTTCGTCGCGGCGCGGAAGGCCTAGACGGCGCTGCTGACGGCGCCGGGTCGCGAGAGGATCTCCCGCGACGGAATCCCGATCACCTCGCCCTGAAAGCGCTTCTGCGTCCCGTAGACGACCCAGGTGGTGTCGATTTCGCCGATGTCGAGGTCAAGCCGCAGCTCGTCCCTGTGCTCCTCGAAATGCTCCATATGGGTCAGGCCGGAGTCGTAGCGTCCTTCGAGCAGCTCCTCGCCGACGACGGGCTTGGAGACGACGTCGATGATCTCCTCCCACTGGGAGAGGTCGACGTAGCCCTTGGTTGCGGGCACGATCCCCAGCGAGCGGGGGCGCTCGACCTCGCGCCGGGTCAGCACCACCAGGTGCTTGGTCGGGAAGATGAAGGTGTCGACGACGAAGACCTCGCGCCAGTAGCGCTCGGTTACCTCGTGGACCTTTGGGTGGGCGCTGCACTGGATCAGGAAGGCGTTCTCCTGGCCGCGGATCTTCTCCAGACCGTCGAGAAAGTCGGCGATGAACTCGATCTCGAAGTCCTCGATCCCCTGGAACTCCATGTAGCGGATCACCGCTCGCTCATGGCAGGTTCCCCCTGGCCCCAGCGTCACCAGCTTGATCGGGGGGTCCGTCGCTCTGCCGCTCATAGATCAAAGACTAGCTAAGTAATCTAAATCCCCCAAGAACGACTGCGTCACGAGTCCTTGACATGGTCGTTCCCTTCCTTTAATTTCGAGTCCTGGCGTGCCAGGGACGCGCTCGGACCATCTATGAAGGGACCGGAGGGGACAAACGTGAGGGCGGAGACGCGAGCCACCGAAGTGGATTCGCACCTAGCTGGACTCCTGCCGGCGCGCCTTGCGCGCGATTGTTCCGCGACCAGGACGTCGCTTGCCGACGCCAGTATCTGTCAAACCACTAGGGAGGATTGAATGCTCTCTCGAATTCACAACAAGCTCGGCACGGCTGGACTGGTCGTGGCGATCGTGGCGCTCGTCGCCGCGCTGGGCGGAGCGGCCTACGCCGCTTCCGACAACCACCTATCCGGTGGGGAGAAAAAGGAAGTCAAGAAAATCGCTAAGAAGTTCGCAGGCGCCACCGGTGCCCAGGGTCCCGCAGGCCCCCCCGGCCCCAAAGGCGCAACCGGTGCTGCCGGCACCAATGGCACCAATGGCACCAATGGCGCAACCGGTGCAACGGGCGCGACCGGCAAAACCGGCAAAACCGGCGCGACCGGCGCGACCGGCGCAACCGGATTTAGTGGCTTTACGGAAACCCTGCCCTCTGGGGAAACCGAGATCGGCCGCTGGGCATTCTCCGTGCCGAAAACTCAGGGCGAATCATGGAACCCGATCTCTTTCGTGATCCCGCTCGCAAAAGCCCCAACCTTCAATTTCGTCCCCAAGGAACAGACGACCGAAGCGTGTCCGGGATCGGATACGGCTCCCGAAGCCGAACCTGGAAACCTCTGCGTATATGAAGACCTGAACAGCAACAACAACTTGGAACTGTTCACGTTCTTCACCGAAATCGCTACCGGGCAGGAACCAAAGTCCGGCGCGGTGGTGATCTTCAAACAGAAAAAAGCCAACGAAGCAGAATGGCTATCGGCCAACGCCTTCGGCAGCTGGGCAGTTACCGCTGAATAACCCGAGGACCAGTTTCCTCGCGTCAAGGGAGGCCGCCGAAAGGCGGCCTCCCTTTGCTTTTAGGTGGGGATTAGAGACCGGAAAGAGATTTTGCGCTAAGCTGCCCGCTTTACTCAAGGAAGTTGAAGGGAGCGAAGGGTGAGCAAGGGAGCGGTTTTGGCGTTGGCAGGGTTGATCGCGGCTTTGGCCGTGGTCGCAGGCGGCTGCGGCGGCGGCGGGGATTCCACCACCGCGCTGACCAAAGCCCAGTTCATCAAGAAGGTGGACGCGCTCTGCGAAGAACGGGAAAAAGAACGGACCGACAAAGTCGCCGCGATCGCCAGCACCCTCAAACCTGGCGAAAGACTGAGCAACGCGCGGCAGACGAAAATGGTCGAATCGATCATCTTCCCCAGCTACGCCAAGATGATCGAAAACGTTGAAAGCCTGGAACCGCCGGAAGGCGACCAAGCCAAGATCAACGAACTCATCAAAGCGATGGAAAAAGCTCAGAAGAAAGTGGAAGCGGATCCGCGCCAGGCGGTCTTCAGCGTCGTGATGTTCGAAGAAGCGAACGGGCTGGCGAAAAAATACGGGCTCGTGCACTGCGGCGTCTGATCGAGGTCCCTGCTCACTCTTCCAGGCGCCGCAGGCCTTCCTCGAAGTCGCCCGCCTGAGCTTCGATCAGGCGGGCGGCGATCTCGACTTCCCAGAATCGCGAGCCGGCGATCCACGCCTGGCCCAGGTAGTCCCAGGCCGCGATCGTGGCGCTGACGGTGGTGGCCAGGGACTCGCCCAGGCGTTCCATCAGATCGCGGAGCTCGCCCTGCATGTCGGCGATCACCTCGGTCGGATCTCCCTCCCGGCCCAATTTCGTCTCGACCATGATCCGGTGCCCGGTGCGGATGCCGAAGAACCAGGCGTCGTGTAGGAAAGACTGCATCGTCGCTGCCTGCTGGTCGTCGAGGTCGAGGCGCTCGACGCTCTCTTCCGCCAGCGGCCCCAGGTCTCTCTCCTGGGCCGTGAAGACCGCCATCGGCAAGCTGTCGTCGCCGCAAGGCATCTCTGCCAGTCTAGATAACTCTCTCTACTTCAGCGCTCCTATTTGGAGTAGGGCTAAAGCCCGGTGGGATGGCGAGCGACGAACCTGGTCGGGGCGACCCAAGCACGATGCCAGCGGGGACCGGAGGTCCCGGGTGGGTCGCCGCGCGTGTCGAAGCGCAGGCCGGCGACGACCATGAAGACGTGCTGGCGGTTGGCGTAAACGGTGATCCACTTCCCCGCCCCCGCTTCTCCCCAGCTCTCGAGCTGCCCGGAGACCATCGTCACGTCGAGCAGGCCGGCGCCGTGGAGGGCATAGCCGACCGCGCCCGAGCAGTCGTAGCCGCGACTGGACCAGCTGGCGTGCCCTCCTCCCCAGACGTAGGGACGGTGGCGGATCCGGTTGGCGGCGGCGATCACCTGCTTCACCGCCTCCGGCGCTCCTGCGGGGGCCCTGGCCTTCCCCCGAACAAGGCTGGCGCCGCAGTTCGCAGCGGTCCTGGTTGCGCCTTCCGGCACCGGCATGCAGCCGGCCCCCCAGGGGATGGCTTCCGCCGCCGCTCTGGCTGCCGGGGCCGTCCCCGCGACTGCCACGGCAGCAATGAGAAGGGCGGCCCGGAGGCCGCCCTTCTGCAATCCGTGCTGTCGCAAGGGGAAACCCCTCGACATCGCCGGCTCAGGTCCCGGTGCAGGTCCGGGTGATCGTGGCCGAGGCCTTGGTCCCGTCGGCGAAGACGGAGGTGGCGTGGGCCTGGAGCTTGCCGTCGGGGCATTTGGCGAACAGGGTCTTCTGCTTGCCGACCGACAGGCTGAACGAGGTGACCGAGCCGCTGCCGCCGGCGATCTTCGGGATCGATGCGACGGACAGCAGGCCGTAGCGGCCCTTGTGGATTTTCTTGATCTTCACCGTGGTGACGATCGCTGCCGGGGTCGGCACCGTGATGTAGGCGTGGATGTAGAGGGTGGTCTTGCCGCCCGAGGTGCCGCCGTTGAAGACCAGCAGTTTCGAGCTGACCGGAATCGGTTTCTGTTCCGGGAAGGCGATCTCGACGTTCGTGGTGCCGGTGCCGATGATCGCCTTACCGCAGACTTTTTCAGCCGCCTTGGTGTCGCGCGAGGTCAGCTGGCCCGCCTTGCAGGTCGGGACGCCCTTGGTGTCGATCGTCCCGTTCTTGTCGCTTTCGAGCAGGACTTCCTTCAGGGCCGGCGGGTGCGAGCCGTCTTTGGTCGCGATTTTGCCGGAAGCCTGGAGCATGATCGGTGCCAGCTTCTTCTTCGGGAGCTTGCTGGGGCTGAAGCCCCCGTTGAAGGTGAATACGAGGTTGCCGGCTTCAACCGTCACCGGCTTGTTGCCGGCGCTGGCGATCCCTGCCACGCTGACGGCGATTAGGGCCGCGAGGGCCGTCGTCAACAAAAGGTACTTGCGCATAATCCCTAGATCTCTCCTTTGCGGCCTGCCCGTCCGATGGGCACGTTGCCGTCGATATCGCTTTAGAACATCTCTCCAGCCGGTCAAACTACCACCGGGGCCTTATTCGTAAACCCGAGCATCGGTCAAACGGAGCGGCTAGGGGGACCCGAGCGTCAGGAATGCAGCATCTGCATCCGTGCCCGCTCCCGCTCCGCCGCCGCTCCCTCGGGTCCGAGGAAGGGAAGGGTGATCCAGAACATCAGGTCAGGGAGGCGGCTGGGGAGGCTGGTGATCGCCCCGTGCAGGATCTCGCTGTAGAGGAGCTCGTTGATCCCTCCCGCCAGCGACAGCGAGGTGATCCCCGGCAGTTCGACGGAGGTCTCCGAACGACCCGCCTCGAGGAAGCCCGTGAATTGCCGCAGCGCCGCATCGCGGCGGGCGAGGGCCTTCGGGCCCGCTGCCAGCACCTCGACGATCGCGAAGCGGGCCTCCTCAGGGTGGTTCGCCAGGTGCTCCAGCAGCGCCTCCAGGGCGGCGCAGGCGCGCTCGGCCCAAGCGGCCCCAGCTCTCGACTCGAAGCCCTCGGTCGTCTCCTCGAGGAGGTTGTCGAGGAGGACGTCGTAGGCGGCGAGGAAGCAATCCTCCTTGCTGTCGAAGAGTTCGTAGAAGGTCTTGCGCGAGACCCCCGCGACGCCGATCACGTCGACCACCCGCGTCTCCGGGTAACCGCGCTCGGAGACGACCTCGACCATCGCCTGATGGATGCGGTTGCGCTGGGAGGCGGTCACCGCCTCCCTCGGCAAGCCGTGCCTTCCCCGGGGCAGCCGCTCCTTCAACTTTGAAGAGCGTCTACTGGAAGCCACCCGACAGACTGTAGAGCAGCGCCGCTAAAAGGTGTGGAAATCTTTTCTTACGAGTCGAGCCAGATGACCTGCTCGCGGTCGGGCCCGACCCCGACCAACCGAATCGGCACCCCGACGAAGTCGGCGATGAACTCGAGGTAGTCGCGCGCCTCGCGCGGGAGGTCCTCGGCCTTGCGGCAGTCGTCGAGGTCGACGTCGAAGCCGGGCAGCTCCTCGTACTCCGGCGTCGCCGAGTGGAGGATCGACTGGTGGTAGGGAAAGGTGTCGAGGACGGCGCCCTCTTTAGAGCGGTAGCGCACCGCCACCCGCAGCGGCCCGATGCCACTGAGGACGTCGAGCTTGGTGATCGCCAGCGCGTCCATGCGGTTGAGGCGGACGGCGTAGCGCAGGGCGACCAGGTCCATCCAGCCGCAGCGCCGCCGCCGGCCGGTGGTCGTCCCGAACTCGTGCCCGCGCTGCAGCATCTGCTCGCCGGTCTCGTCGAAGAGCTCGGTGGGGAAGGGGCCGGCGCCGACCCGGGTCGCGTAGGCCTTGGCGATCCCCCAGACCTCGTCGATGTCCTTCGGCCCGACCCCGGCGCCGACGCAGGCCTCGCCGGCGATCGGGTTGGAGGAGGTGACGAAGGGATAGGTGCCGTGGTCGAGGTCGAGGAGGGTCGCCTGGGCGCCCTCGAAGATCACCGTCTCGGAGCGGTCGAGCGCCTCCCAGCAGAGGCGGGCGGTGTCGGCGATGTGGGGCTCGAGCCGGTGCCCGAAGTTGATGTGTTCCTCGACCATCGTGTGCAGGTCGAGGCGGGGGTCGGGCACCGCGTCGCCGGCGTCGATCGGCTTCGCGTCCTCGCCGGCCTCCTTCAGCCGTTTGCGCCGCTGCACCGAGAGCTCGCGCAGGGCCTGCTGCTTGGGCTCCAGCGCGGCGCGGATCTTCGTCCGCAGGATCTTCTCGTCGAGCAGGTCCTGGACGCGGATGCCGAGCCGCAGCGCCTTGTCGGCGTAACAGGGCCCGATCCCGCGCCGCGTGGTGCCGATCGAGAGCTTCCCCAGCTTCGTCTCCCCGGCGGTGTCGAGCAGCACGTGGTAGGGCATGATCAGGTGCGCGTTGGCGGAGAGCCGCAGGTTGCCGACGCTGACCCCGGCCCGTTTCAGTCCGTCGATCTCGCCCAGCAGCACCCGCGGGTCAACGACGACCCCGTTGCCGATCACCGAGAGCTTGTCCGCGTGCAGGATCCCGGAGGGGATGAGGTGGAACTTGAACTCCTCGCCGCCGCGGACGATCGTGTGGCCGGCGTTGTTGCCGCCCTGGAAGCGCACGATCGCGGTAGCCCGCTCGGCGAGCAGATCGGTGATCTTGCCCTTGCCCTCGTCGCCCCACTGGGCCCCGACTATGACCACGCCTGGCATCGCCGCGGGTGATTGTGACGGGCTTTAGCCGACCGCGCGGGCTCGGTAGCGGTGGTCGGAGCCGAACAGGGGCAGCGGGTCGCCGCAGATCTCGATCAGGCGGGAGACGGTACGGCGCCCGATCTGCTCCTCCAGTTGCCGCTGGCCCTTGTCGACGTCGCCCTCCGCGTTGCTCGTCACCAGCATCGGGCGCTGGTTCTCGTAGCGCTCGTTGACCACCGCGTAGAGCTGCTCGACGACCCAGTCGGTGTGCCGCTCGGAGCCGAGATCGTCGATGTAGAGGAGGTCGACCGAGGTGACGCGCTCGAAGAACCGGGAGTAGGCGTTCTCGCTCTCGGCTTCCTGGTAGGTCTGGCGGATCCGGGTCAGCAGCTTCGGCGTGAAGTAGATGCCGACCGACTTGCCGGCCTTCAAGGCCTCGCTCGCGACCAGCATCCCCAGCGTCGTCTTGCCGGTGCCGGTATGGCCCATGAACCAGAGCCCCCGGCCCTCTTTCAGGTTGCGATCGAGGTTCTCGGTGTAGTCGCGCGCGGCCTGGACGACGTGGCGGGTGGTCATGTCGCGCGCCATGTCCGAGACCGGCGGTCGCTCGAAGGAGACGCCGCGGTAGCGGGCGGGGATCGCCGAGGCGACGCCGCGGCTGCGATCGCGGTTGAGCCGCTCGGCCCGGCACTCGCAGGGGCGGGCGACGTCTTCGGGGCCGAGGATCCAGCCAGAGCCGTCGCAGACGCCGAGCGGGCAGGCCTGCTCGCGGAAGGGCTCGGAGCGGGCGATCGCGGGCATCAGAAGTCAGGCCCCGCCGCCGCGGCGTCGTCGAAGGGCGGCGCTTCGCCGGCCGGCTGCTCGATCGGCGGCTCCTGGTGGGCGTGGTCGGCGAATTTGGGATAGCGGTCGAGGAAGACCAGCTTCCTGGTCCCGATCGGGCCGTTCCTGTGCTTGGCGATGATCAGGTCGGCCAGGCCGTCGGGCTCCTCGTCGGGGTCGCGGTAGTAGTCCTCGCGGTAGAGGAAGGCGACGACGTCGGCGTCCTGCTCGATCTGCCCCGACTCGCGCAGGTCGGAGAGCTGCGGCTTCGGCGGCGTCCGCTGCTCCGGAGCGCGGGAGAGCTGCGAGATCGCCACCACCGGCACCTCGAGCTCGCGGGCGAGGATCTTCAGGCCCCGGCTGATCTGGCCCACCTGCTCGACCCGGTTGGCGCGGTGGTCGTCGGAGCGCATCAGCTGGATGTAGTCGAGGATGATCACCCCGAGGCCGCCGCGCTCCTGTTCCTGGGCATGCAGCCGCCGCGCCTTCGCCCGCAGGTCGAGGATGCCGAGGTCGGAGGAGTCGTCGAACCAGAGGGGCGCCTCTTCGAGCTCGTTGCAGGCCCGCAGCACCTTCGGCCAGTCGCGTTTGGAGACCTGGCCCTTGCGCAGTTTGTCGCCGGAGATCCGCGCCCGGCAGGCGATGAAGCGCTGCGCCAGCTCGACCTCGGACATCTCGAGCGAGAAGAAGGCGACCGGGAGCCCGCGCTTGACGGCGACGTTTTCGGCGATGTTGGCGACGAGCGCGCTCTTGCCCATCGCCGGGCGGGCGGCGACGATGATCAGGTTGCCGGGCTGGAAGCCGCCGGTGATCGCGTCGACGTCGCGGAAGCCGGAAGGGGTGCCGGTCAGCTCGGTCTCGCCGGTCGAGAGCTTCTCGAGCCGGTCGACCTCGTCATGGAGGATGTCGCCGAGGAGTTTGAAGTCGCTCGCCTGCTCCTTGTGGGCGACCTCGAAGAGCAGTTTCTCGGCCCGCTCGGAGAGCTCCCGCGGCTCGCCGTCGCGCTCGTTGACCCAGCCCTGGATCTCCTGGCCGGCGCCGAGCAGCCGCCGCAGCAGGGAGTTCTGCTGGACGATTTCGGCGTAGTGCTTGGCATTGGCCGCGGCCGGGACTTTGGCCGCCAGCTCGGAGACGTAGTGGCGGCCCCCGGCCGCGTCGATCTTGTTGCGCTGGGTCAGCGCCTCGCTGACGCTGAGCTCGTCGACCGGGTTCGAGGCCGCATAGAGGTCGTGGACGGCCTCGAAGATCTCCTTGTGCTTGTCGAGGTAGAAGTCCTCCCGGTGCAGCTTCACCTCGTCGATCACCCGCGTCAGCGTCGTCTCGGAGACCAGCATCGCGCCCAGCACCGACTCCTCGGCCTCGATGTTCTGGGGTGGGACGTGCGTCGTGGGCTGCGGCATCAGTTCAAGTAAAGGCGGCGCGGCGGCGGATCCAAGGAGGGAAACGGCCGCCCGGCAAGCAAACCAGAGCAGGGATGCCCTGACGTATCCCTTCCGTGCAAATCCCGCGAAAAGGAATTCACACTCTCGTGACGTTTATGCGGCAGTTCCGAAGGAGAGCTGGTGGTGCTGGGGCCGGGGGATCAGGCCCTCCTGTTCCTGGCGGCGTTCTCCGCGGCGGAGCATGCGGAGGGTGAGGATGGCGATGCTGAGAATCGCCGTGGCGCCGAGGCTGAGCTGGACCGATAGCAAGCCTTCGCGCGTCCAGTAGACGTCGCGGAGGTCGAGCAGGAGCGCCGCCTCGTCGAAGGTGAGGCCGATCCCGGCTCCCATCGGGATCGCCAGCCGTTGCTCGACCGCGTCGTCGTCGGTGAGCAGGGCGGCGGTGCCGGAGCCGAAGGCGATCAGGATGCCGGGGACGAAATGGTGGATGTGGCGGCCGCCGATGTGGACGTTGCGGAAGGGCCCGTGGCCGTCGCGGATCCCCCAGGTGGAGAGTCGCACCAGGGCAAAGGAGCCGAGGAAGCCGGCGAGGAGGTTGAAGAGGACGGTTTCGCTGCGGGGCGCCTCGACGTAGCCACGGACGGCGACGCCCACCGTGTCGGCCGCGGCCGCCGGTGCCGATTCGAGCAGCGCTTCGGGGTCGTGCGCCTCGCCGGCTCGGCGCGCGAGCATGCGGCTGAACTGCCCGGCCATGACGGCGCCGGCAGCGCCGAGGGCAACCGCGGCAAGACCGACGGTCGCCCGCTCCGAGCGCACCGAGCCGGACCTGCGGCGACGGAGCTGGACTATTTCTCCTCGCTGATGATCGTCTTCACCGCGGCGACGTTGCCGTCGGCGAGCTCGATCTCGACCATGAAGGTGCCGAGTTCGCGCAGCGGCTGCTCGAGGCGCACTTTGCGTTTGTCGATCCGCAGGTCGCGGGCCTCCTGCAGGGCGTCGACGATCTCTTTGGCGCCGACCGAGCCGAACAGCTTGCCGTCCTCGCCGGCGCGCTGGTGGATCGTCAGCACGGTTTTCGAGAGCAGGCCGGCCGCTTCCGTTTCCCGCTCGGCGCGGGCTTTCGCTGCCCGCTCGGCTGCCTCCATGCGGCGCTTGGCTTCCTCCAGCGCTCCCTCGGTCGCCGGCTGGGCCAGCTTGCGGGGAACCAGGTAGTTGCGCAGGTAGCCGGGGGCGACGTCGACGACGTGGCCGCGCTCGCCGAGGGACTCGACGTCCTGAAGCAGGATCGCCTGTGCCATCAGCGCTCTCCGACGTAGGGAAGCAGGGCGATTTCACGCGCCCGCTTCACCGCCACCGAGAGCTGGCGCTGGTGGCGGCGGGAAAGGCCGGTGACCCGGCGCCCGCGCGTCTTCCCCTTGTCGGAGAGGAAGCGCCGCAGCAGGTTCAGGTCCTTGTAGTCGACGACGTCGGCGTTGACCCGCGTGTATTTGCGGGGTCGCGACCGCTCGGCGCCGCGCCTGCCGCGCCGCGCGCCCGTCCGTGATGAAGACTCAGTTGCTCGTGCCATCGGCGCAGCATGCTACAGAGCGCCGCTTGGCGGCGCTCTGTAGGGCTTTGGAGCTCGCCGTTAGAAGGGGATGTCGTCTTCGGATGCTGCTCCGGCAGGTGCCGGAGCGCCGCCGAAGTCGGACATGTCGGCGGGGACGTCGCTCTGCGGTGGCGAGAATCCGCCGCCGCCGTTGGCGTTGCCGCCGCCCGACCCGTCACGCGAGCCAAGGAACTGCACCGTGTTGGCAACGATTTGGACGGCTTGGCGTTTGCCGCCGTCTTTCGCTTCCCACTCGCGCCAGTCGAGGCGCCCCTCGACGGCCACCGGACGCCCCTTGGAGAGGTAGTTGGCGCAGTTTTCGCCTTGCGCTCCCCAGACGGTGACGTCGAAGTAGTTGGGCTTGTCCACCCAGTTTCCGCTTTGGTCTTTGCGGCGGCTGTTGACGGCGACGCGCAGGTCGCAGACCGCGGTCCCACCACCCGTGTGTCGCAGCTCCGGATCACGGGTCAGGTTCCCGGTGATCACCACCACGTTCACGTTCGAAGCTGCCAAGTCACTCACTCCTCTGCATTCGCTTGCTGGTTTCCCAGTCTAAGGAGGTGGACGGCGCGACTCTCCCCCCTGGCGGAGAGGGTTTCCGCAAACAGCGGGTCCGCTGCGAGCTACTCGTCTGAGTCTTCGGCGGGCGGAGCCTCGCCGTGGTCCTCGCGGGCACCCTGGGCGGTGCGCTCGCGCGGCCCTGGGGCGGCGGTGACAGCGGGCGGGACGATCACGGGCGCGCCGGGATCGACTTTGAAGATCCGGAAGCGGAGCACCCCGTCGGCGATCTTCAGGTTGTGGTCGAGCGAGTCGAGCAACTCGGTCGGGGCCTCGAACCGCAGCCAGCGGTAGTCGGCCTCGGTGCGGTGATTGATTTCGTAGGCCATCTTGCGCAGGCCCCAGTCGTTCTCGTGCTTGAGGCTGCCGGAGGCTTCGATCTGCCCACGGGCCTCGCCCGCCAGGGCGTCGCGCGCCGAGGCGTCGAGTTGGGGGTCCAGCATCAGGACCAGCTCGTATTCGCGTGGTGCTGCCAAAACGGCGAAGGACTATAGCGGCGGCCCGTGGCCTAGTGCGGCGCGAACTCCTCCGAGCCGTCGCCGGGCGAGGGAGCCGGGGGTGGGACCGGGACCGGAACGGGCGCCGGTGGGGGGGTGTAGACGGGCGGTTCGGGCGCGGGTGCCGGCACTGGAGCCGCGGTCGGCGCCGGTGGCCTCGCGACCACGGTCGCGGGCGCTACCGCTTGCCGGCCGTGCGGCCGCCTCCTCTTCTTCGGCCGAGTTGCCTCATGCTGTTCTTCGGGCCTGGGCTTCCGCTCGACGGCGCCCTCCGCCTGTCGCGGCAGACCCACGTCGGCCGCCAGCGGCGGCGGTTGGGGCGGCTCCAGCAAGCCGGGCAGGGCTTGGAGCGCCACCAGGGCGGCGACGGCGATCGCCGCCAGCCTGGCGGCGCCTGCCCATCGGATTCGAACTCCACGCACCCCTCCCCAAGGTTTGGGAGGGCAAAAGTCTCCCCCCTGCCGCCCTGGGCGGCGTTCAGGCGATCGAGCTGCGCAGGGCTTCGATGTCCTGCAGCTGGTCGTCGACCCAGTCGCCGGGGTTGCGGGAGAAGATGATCTCCCGCAGGCCCTCCGCCCACCGGCGCCTCTGCTCGGGGTCCATGGTCAGCGCCCGGTGGATCGCTTCGGCCTGCTCCTGGATGTCGAAGGGGTTGACAGAGAGGACGTAGTCGAACAGCTCCTGGTGGGAGCCGGTGTTCTCGGAGAGCACCAGCACCCCGTCGCGGGTGTTGACGGCCGGCGCCTCCTTGGCGACCAGGTTCATGCCGTCGAAGAGCGAGTTGACCATCAGCAGGTCGAAGTGCTTGTAGCGGGCGACCGCGTCGTAGAAGTTCTCGTAGATCTTCAGGTCGATCGGCATCCAGTCGGTGGTCCCGTGGCGGTGGTTGACGACCGCGACCAGCGCCTCGATCCGCTCCAGGTACTCGGCGTACTCGGGCACGTCCTGGCGCGAGGGCTGCAGGTGGGCGATGAAGGTGACCTTTTCGCGGAACTCGGGGTGCTGGGTGAGGAAGGTGTCGAAGGCGGTGAAGCCGCGCAGCACGTTCTTCGAGAGGTCGGCGCGGTCGACCCGGATGATCAGGTGCTGGCGGCGGCGCTCGAGCACCTCGCGCTCGGCCTCGGCCACCTCGGGCGAGGCGGCCGCCCGCTCCAGGCGCTGGGCGTCGATCCCGAGCGGGTAGGCGCGGCAGAGCGTCTTCCCGCCTCCATGCCTGACCTCCACCGCCTGGTAGTCGACCTCGACGTCGTCGAGCAGTTCGTCGCAGCAGCGGAGGAAGTTGATGCAGTAGGCGTGGGTGTGGAAGCCGATGATGTCGTTGGCCAGCATCCCCTCGAAGATCGCGCTGCGGATCCGCCGCGGCAGGATCCGCCAGCTGTCGGGCTGCGACCAGGGGATGTGGACGAAGTGGTGGAGGAAGACGTCGGGGCGCTCGGCCCGGATCATCCCCGGCGCCGTGTAGAGGTGGTAGTCGTGGAGCATCACCAGCGGCTGCTCCTGCCCCTCGATCTGGCTCAGCACCGCGCGGGCGATGTCCTCGTTGACGGCCTGGTAGCCGTAGTCCCAGGCGTCGAGCTCCTGCTGGCGGATGTCCGGCGCGTTGGAGAGGTCCCAGAGGTAGTGCTGGATGAACCAGAGGATCGGGTTGGCGATCACGTTGTAGAAGCGGTCGTAGGCGACCGGGTCGCTGCCGACGAGGCAGACGCGGTAGTCGATTCCATCCAGCTCCTGCTCGATCGGCCCGCCTTCCTCTTGGGAGACCGCGATGTCCTCGTCGCTCATCGCCGAGGCGATCCAGAGGGCGTCGCGGTGGGAGACCAGGCCCGAGAGGGCCGTCACCAGACCGCCGCCCCCGCGCCGCACCGTTCGCTCCCCGTTCTCGTCGCGGTCGAACTGCAGCGGGCCGCGGTTGGAGACGATGATCAGCGGCGAGGAGTCCACGCCGCAGAGACTACGCGCTCAGCTCTCGAGGTCGTTGAAGAGCCCGAGCCAGTCGCGCAGCAGTCGCGGGGTGAGGAACTCACGCCGGGCGTGCTCCTTGCCCTGGCGGCCCAGTTCCTTGCCGAGCTCGGGATTGCCGAGGATCTCGTTGCAGCGGGTGGCGCACTCGGAAGGGGAGTTGACGAGGTAGCCGCTGACCCCGTCCTCGATCTGCAGGGGGATGCCGCCGACGTTGCCGGCGACCGTCGGCCGCCCCTTCCAGAGCGCCTCGGTGACGGTGAGGCCGAACCCCTCGCGGATCGACTTCTGCAGGCAGATGTCCGACTGCGACTGGAAGGCGTTGACCTCGATCGCACCGACGTTGTTGAGGTTGCTGAGGATCTTGATGTCGGGATCGCCATCGGCGTATTCGAAGGTTTTTTGGAAGTACTCGCGGCCCTCGGGGTCGTCGGTCGCCATCGAGCCGACCATTGCCAACTGCGCCTCCGGCACCTGCTTGGTCACCTCGCGGTAGGCGTCGATGACGCCGATCGGGTCCTTCCAGGGGTCGAAGCGGGAGACCTGGGTGATCAGCGGCCGGTCGACGTCGATCCCGAACTGGCGGCAGACGAAGGCGGCGTCCTCGGGCGAGAAGGCCATGTTCTTCGGCGAGAGCGGGTCGATCGCCGGCGGCACGATGTTGACCTTGTCGCGGCCCTCGCCCATCCCGTTGGGGACGTAGTCGGGCATGTGCCAGACGGTCGCGTCGTACTCTTCGATCATCGGCAAGAGGCGCGTGATCGGCGCCGGGTTCGGCGTCGAGAGGTCGATGTGGCAGCGCCAGACCCAGTGCTTGCCCTTCGCCTGGGCACCGCGCCGCAGGCCTATCGGCTGGGGGTCGTGGACGATCACCACGTCCCATTCGCCCTGCAGGCCCTCGGCGTTCAACTGGTTGATCTCGTCGAAGACCTCCCACTGCTCGTCGCTCAGCGTCTCTTCTGCCCCCTGCAGCGAGTTGTGGAGGAGCTTGGTCGCTTCGAAGAACTCTTCTTTGCCGAAGATCACGTGCCAGTGCGCGTCGAGGCCGATGTCCCGCATCAGCGGCACCAGCGTGTAGAGGATCTCGGAGACGCCGCCACCGAAGGCGGTGGCGCTGACATGGAGGACCCGCTTCCCTTTCAGCGGCTCCGCGAGCTCGCGGATCTGCTCCGTCAGCTCTTTGCCGACGATGTGGGTGTAGTCGGTGAGGGTCTTGTGCCCGAGGGCGACTTCCTGAAGCAAGGGCAGAGTTCTACACGGCTGGGCGGCGACGCGGCGCTCAGGCGCCGGACGGTTATTCGGGGGAGGGGAGGTCGGGCCGCTTGCCCAGCGTCAGCTGCACCTGCTTGCGCTGGTTGTCATGGAGGACGGTGAGGGTGACGGTGTCGCCCGGCTTGTGGTCGGCGATGACGCGGGCGAGGTCGTCGGGGCCGATGACGTCGTGGCCGTCGACCTGGAGGATCACGTCGCCGCCGGTGCGGTACTCGGCCGCCTGGAAGCGCAGTTTTTCGTCGCCCCCTTCGAGCCCTGCCTTCTCCGCCGGGCCGCCGGAGACCACTTCGGAGATCAGCCCGCCGAACTTGGTGTCGAGCCCCAGCTTTTCGGCGAGCTGCGGGTAGAGCGCCTGGCTGGAGACGCCGATGTAGGCGTATTCGGCGTGGCCGTGTTCGCGCAGCTGGGCGATCGAGCGTTTGACCGCCGAGATCGGGACCGCGAAGCCGACGCCGTCGTTTGCTCCCGAGTTGGTCTCGATCTGCTGGTTGATGCCGATCACGCGGGCGCCGGCGTCGAGCAGCGGTCCGCCGGAGTTGCCGGGGTTGATCGAGGCGTCGGTCTGGATCGCGCCGGAGATTTCGAACTGGGTCAGCGATTTGACCGAGCGGTCGGTGGCCGAGACGACGCCGACCGAGAGCGATTGCTGCTCGCCGAAGGGGCTGCCGATCGCCGCCACCGGCTGGCCGACCTGGAGCGTGTGGTCGTTGCCCAGCTCGAGCGGGTGCAGATCGAAGCCGTCGGGTTCGATCTGCAGCAGGGCGACGTCGGCGAAGGGGTCGAAGCCGACGATTTCAGCCGGGACCACGTTGCGGTCGGGGAACTCGATGAACACTTCCTTCGCCGGCTTGCGTTCGCCGGTCGAGGCGTCGGTGACCACATGGGCGTTGGTGACGATTTCGCCTTGCTGGTTGAGGACGAAGCCGGAGCCCTCGGCGGCGCCGGCGGAGCCGCCGAAGACCGAGCGGATCGTCACCACTCCTGGCGAGGCTTCGCTGTAGACGCGGCTGGCGTCGAAGCCCGGGCTCGAGGTCTCGACGGCTACCTGCGGGGTGGGTTCGCCGCTGCTCGGCTTGGCCGGGGAGGCGGTGCTCGCTTCGCCGCCCCCCGAGCCGCAACCCGCGATCAGGCCGAGGCAGAGCAGCAGCGCCGCGAAGATGCCCGCCTTCCTCACGCGGCGGTCCTCGCCGGAGCGCGGGCGGGGCGCGCGGCCGGCGGGCGCTCCCCCGGCGGTAGGTCGAGGGTGAAGGCGGTGAAGCGGCGGCTGGAGCTGATCGTGATCTCCCCCTGCATCCGCTGCGCCAGCTCGGTGGCGATTGCCAGGCCGAGGCCGGAGCCCCCGGCCGAGTCGGCGGTGTAGAAGCGCTCGAAGATCCGCTTCTGGACGCGCTGGGGGATTCCCGGGCCCTCGTCGGAGACGGTGAGCTCGGCGCGGCCTTTGGCGGAGTAGGTGGTCACGGTGACGGTGGTGCCCTCGGGGGTGTGGGTGAGGGCGTTGTCGAGGAGGATACGGATGATCTGCCGCACCCTCTCCGGATCGCCGAGCCCGATCGCCGGTTGCGTCGGCGTCCGCAGTTCGAGCCGCGATCCGCGCAGCTCCGCCCGCGCCCCGAACTCCTTCGTCACCTCGCGCGCCAGCGCGGTGAGGTCGACGGTGCTGGGGTTCATCACCACCGCGCCGGAGTCGAGCTGGGAGAGGTCGAGCAGGTCGGTGGTCAGCTTCGTCAGGCGCTCGATCTGCTGGCGCATCGTGCGCACGAACTCGGCCCGCTCCTCCGGGCTCAGGTCCTCTTCTTCTTCGAGCAGCTCGACGAAGCCGCCGAGGCTGAAGATCGGCGTCCGCAGCTCGTGCGAGGCGTTGGCGATGAACTGCTTGCGGGCGCTGTCGAGCTCGGCCAGGCGCCGCTGCATCTCGTTGAAGGTGCGGGCGACCGGCCTCAGCGGGCCGACCGAGGCGACCGGGATCGTCGTCTCGAAGTTTCCGTCGGCGACTTTGTGCGCGGCCTCTTCGAGGCGCCTGAGGTTGCTGGCGTAGGTCCGGACATAGCTGCGGGCGATCAAGACCTCGAGCACGCCCACGATCGCGCCGCCGATCAAGATCTGGGCCTTGACCGAGCCATCGTGGATGGCGGCCAGTCCGATTACGACCGTGTAGAGGTAGATGATCGCGGCGGTGGCGGCCGTGATCGCGATCCAGAACATCGTGTTGCGCCCGCCGGTGAAAGCGGGTCTGGACCGTTGCACGACCCTTACTCCCGGAAGCGGTAGCCGACCCCGCGTACGGTGAAGAGGTAGTCCGGCTCCTTCGGCTCCTTCTCCAGCTTCTCGCGCAGGTGGCGGATGTGGACGTCGACGGTTCGCGGATCGCGGTAGTCGGAGTCGCCCCAGACGTGCTCGAGCAGGGTCTCGCGGGTGAGGACGCGGCCGGGCGAGCGGGCGAGCGCGCCGAGGATCTCGAACTCGACGTAGGTGACTTTGACCTCCTCGCCGCCGAGGGTGACCATCCGCCGGTCGAAGTCGATCGTCAGCTCGTCGCACTCGATCGCGCCCGCGGCCGTTTCGCCGCCCATCCGCGAGCGCCGCAGCGCCGCTTTGACGCGGCTGCGGAACTCCCGCATCGAGAACGGCTTGGTGATGTAGTCGTCGGCGCCGACCTCGAGGCCGGCGACCTTGTCGGTCTCGCTGCCTTTGGCGGTGAGCATGATGATCGGCACCTGGCTGCGCGAGCGCAGCTGCCGGCAGACGTCGACCCCGTTCATGCGGGGCAGCATCAGGTCGAGGATGACGAGGTCGAAGCGGCCCTCTTCGAAGCGCCGCAGGGCCTCGGATCCGTCGAGGGCCGAGGTGACGTGGTAGCCGTCCTTGCGCAACGGATAGCTCAGCAAAGTCTGGATCGATTGCTCGTCGTCGACCAGGAGAATGCGGGCGGATCCGTTGGGCACAACCTCAAAGGGTAGTAATCGTTGCCCTTTGGACGCATGTCGGAGTACTAAGAACTAAGGATCTGGGTAGCCGGGCCGATAATGAAGGCGATGGAGACGCACGAGCTGAAATCACTGGTCGAGGCCGGCGCATACAAGCCGGACCCCGGCGAGATCGCCTCGGCGATGCTGAGTCGCCGTGGCGTCCGCGAACTGCTGACCGGGATTCACGCTACGGCCCCGACCCCGCCAAATGGTCGTAGCCCCGAGTCTCCAGGCGCCTTCCCCCGGGCAGCCTGATCTCCACTCCTGCTCCCGTTTCGACCGTCCCGATCGGGGTGAACGTGGTCTCCGCGGCGTCGCCGATCGCGGTCGAGGCCTCGGCTAGCCTCTCGGCGGGCAGCGCCGCCAGCAGCTCGTAGTCCTCGCCCCCCGACGCGGCCAGCTCCAGCGGCTCACGACCCGCCGCCGCGGCGACCTCGGCCACGCCCTTGGCGATCGGCAACGAGCTCGCCTCTATCCGCAGCCCGACTCCGCCGGCGGCGGCGAGATGAGCGGCGTCGGCGCCGAGGCCGTCGCTGAGGTCGATCATCGCCCGCGCGCCCGCGGCGGCCAGGGCGCGGCCGGAGCGCAGGCGCGGGTGGGGGTCGAGCTGCCGCGCGCGCAGACGCTCGCTCGTCGCCTCAGACAGGGCGGCGCCCAGGCCGGGGTCGTCGAGCAGGAGGCGCCCGGCGGCGGCGCCGCCGATCTCGCCGGTGAGGACCAGCAGGTCCCCCGGCCGGGCGCCGCCGCGAGGGACGAGCTGCTCGGGGGAATCGGCGTGGCCCACCACGGTGACCGCCAGGCTCAGCGCCGGCGCCCGGGTGACGTCACCGCCCGCCAGCGTCGTCCCCGTCTCCGCTGCCAGCTCGAGCAGGCCGTCGAGCAGTCCGAGGAAGTCGTCCTCGCCGAGATCGGCCGGAGCCCCGAGGACCACATACGCCTCTCCCGCCGCCGCCCCCATCGCCGCCAGGTCGGAGAGGGCGGTGGCGAGGGCCTTGCGGCCGACCAGGCGCAGCTCCGCCTCGCCGCGGCGGAAGTGGACCCCCTCGACGATCGCGTCGACCGAGGTGGCGGTGGCGCCGCCGGGGACGGTGACGGCGGCGTCGTCGCCGCTGCCGAGGCGAACCCGGGGCCCATCCTGCGGCAGGCGCTCGCGAAGCTTCGCCAGCAACTCGAACTCGCCCATCGGCTGACTATCCCAGACGCCGAGTGGCTGGATGGCTAAGGTGCGACGTTCGTGGAGGGCCGCCAACCATTCCTGCACCGGGTCGGCGAGGCCGGCGCGCGATTCGGGACCAAACCGCCGCGCAGCCGCAAGGTTCGCCTTGCCTTGCAGGTCGGCCTTGCGGTGGTCGTCTTCGGCTTCCTCGTCCTCACGGTCGTCAACCAGTGGTCGGACATCCAGAAGGAAGGCGTCCACTTCCACGTCGGCTGGCTGGTCCCGGCGCTGGTCATCCTCCCCGCCTTCCTCGTCCTCAGCGCTTTCGGCTGGGACCTGACCCTGCGCTTCCTCGGCTACCCGCTCGGGTTCGGCCGCGCCCAGGTCGCCTGGGGGCAGCCGCTGCTCGCCCGCTACGTTCCGGGCAGCGTCCTATACGTGCTGGGCCGGGTTCTGCTCTCCGAAAAAGCCGGGATCCCGCGCCGGATCACGATCGCCAGCATCGTCTACGAACAGGCGATCTCGGCGACGTCGGCCATCGTCGTCGCCTCCTACTTCATCATCAAGCACCCCGACCTCCAGGGGGACGCCTGGCGCTGGGGGGTGCTGCTGCTGATCCCGGCGGCGATCGCGCTTCTGCACCCGAAGGTGTTCGGGCCGCTGGCGAACCGGGTCCTGCGCGCGTTCGGGCGCGAACCGCTGCCCGAGGTGATCTCCCTGCGCGGGATCCTCCTGCTGATCGTCTACTACTCGCTGAACTGGGTCGTGGTCGCCTTCGGGATCTATTGCGTGGCGCGGTCAGTCACCTACATCCCGCCCGAAGACATCCTCCTCGTCGGCTCGGCCCAGGCGATCGGCTACTTCGCGGCTTTGGTGACGCTGATCGCGCCGGCGGGGCTGGGCCCCAAAGACGCCGCCTTCGCCTGGGCGGTGAAGGCGGCGCTGCCGAGCCGCAGCTTCGCCCTCGGCTCGCTGATCGCGATCGCCCTGCGTGGGGTGATGACGGTCGCCGAACTTCTCTACGTCGCCGGCGTCACCGCCCTCGGCAGGCGCGAGGGATGGAGCATCCACACCGGCATCCTCCATCCCTCTCCGGAGGAGGAGGTAGCCGTAGAAGAGAGGACCTGACCCCCTTCTCACAACGGGATCCGTGCTCCCAGTTGATAAGCGGTGAGGCTGAGAGTCAAGAGCTGTAGGGGACGGTCCCTCGAGATCGCCACCAGGGGGAGGGGCCAGAGGAGGTACCAGGGCAGGAGCCAGGAGGTGGCGAGGAGGAGGGCGAAGGCGGCCCAGGCGCCGGCGCGCACCCAGTCGCCGCCGCGCCAGGTCCAGACCAGCAGGTAAGCGACGAGGACGGCGAAGAGGATCGCGGCGGCGACCCTGACTGCATCGGCGTCGAGGCCGGTGAGGCGGGCGAGGGTGAGCGGGATGCTCATGTGGCTGGCCCGGCTCTGGTTCTCCCCCGCCAACCCGAACCCGTGCAGCCAGTCCCAGCCGAACGCGACCCAAGCCCCCACCCCGACCGCCACCGCAGCCCCCAGCGCCCCCACCAACAACCTGCCGACGGGACGATTTCGATCTATATAGGCCCCTTTTCGTCCCGTCGGCACTGGGTTTCGGGCGGTGGCAGCGATGGCGAAGGGGGCGAGGAAGGCGGCGGAGAGCTTGGTGGCGACGGCGGCGAGGAGGGTGGCACCGCCGACGAGCTCGCGGGAGCTGAGGAGGGCGGCGACCGAGAGCGTCGCCAGCAGCATCGTCAGGCCGTCGTTGTGGGCGCCGCCGACGACGTGGACGAGGACGAGGGGATTGAGGGCGACGAAGGCGGCGGCGCGGAGGGGATCGACGCCGCGCCAGGCGGCGAGCCGCGAGACGAGGACGGCGATCCCCAGCACCGAGAGCGCCGCGACCGCCTTCAGGACCGCCACCGCGGCGCCGACCGGGAGCCAGGCCAGGGGGTAGGTCGCGAGAGTGAAGAGCGGTCCGTAGACGCTGGGCGCGTGGGTCCAGGCGACGTGGGGGAAGGCGGGATCCTGCCGGGCTGCCAGGGGCGGGTGCACGTAGGGGTCGAGGCCGTGCCGCACCCCCAGCCGGGCGTAGTCGACGTAGCTGTAGACGTCGTGGGAGAGGAGCACGGGCGCCACCGCGAAGGCGGTGACGAGGACCAGGATCGCGCCCCAGACGAGCCGCCGCCCCAGCTTCGGCGCCTCGACGAGGACGGCGATGTAGACGAGGAAGCCCGTCCACATCAGGCCATAGGCGAGCCCGGGGTCGATCCGACGACCTACTTGCTCGTCGACTTGCCGCCGCCGACCTGGGGCAGCGGGGGCGGCAGCGGTGCCGGTTCCTGGCCTGCGCCGGGCGCGTAGGCGTTGGGGTTGTAGCCCCCCACCGCGCCCGTGCCGGGAGGCGGCGCTCCCCCGTTGCCTTTCCCGCCCCCGGCGCCCTTCCCTGAGCTCGACTGGGTGAAGCGCCCGTAGAAGGGCGCCCAGCTGATCTGCTGGCTCGGTTCCTTGAACTCCTCGCACGGCACTCCGGCGCCGGAGTAGAGCGAGTGCCAGATTTCGGCCGGGAAGGTGCCGCCGAAGACGATGATCCCGTGCACGCTCGACATCGAGATCTCGTTCGATTGCGGATACCCGACCCAGACCGCGGTCGCCAGGTTGGGCTGGTAGCCGGCGAACCAGGCGTCGGTGTATTCGTCGGTGGTCCCGGTCTTGCCGGCCTGGCCGCTGCAGCCGGTGTAGGCGGCGGTGCCGGTGCCTTCGGTGATGTTGTCGTGCAGGAGGCGCGTCACCTGCCAGGCGACCGGCCTCGAGAGCACCCGCTGCGGGCGCGACTGCTCGGGGTGCTCGACGTGTCCGTTCGGGAAGGTCACCTTGGTCACCGCGACGGGATCGTGGTGGATGCCGCCGGAGGCGAGGGTCGCGTAGGCGTCGGTCAACTCCAGCGGCGAGACGCCGATCCGCAGGCCGCCGATCCCCTCGGCCGGGATCCCGTCCAGCGGCGAGGCGATCCCCATCGAGTGGGCCGTCGCCGCCACCGCCTTCGGCCCGACGTCGAGGTCGAGCTGGGCGAAGACGGTGTTGTCGGAGGCGACCGTCGCCTGCTGCAGGTTGATCCGCCCCAAATAGCCTTCGTCGGCGGTGTGGACTTCCCAGTGGCCCCACTGCGGCAGGAAGAGATTTAGGGGTTTGGAGTCGTAGTAGGTCGTGTAGGGGTCGATGCCCTGCTTGATCGCCGTCGTCAGCACGAACGCCTTGAAGGTCGAGCCGGGCTGCCGGTGCCCCTGGGCGGCGAGGTTGAACTGGCTCTGGTCGTAGCGCGAGCTCGAGACCATCGCCCGGATCTCGCCGTTGCGGGGATCGATCGAGACCAGCGCCGAGGATGGGTCGGTCGAGTAGGGGAGCGTCGATCGCATCGCCTCCAGCCCCACCCGCTGCAGCTCCGGCTCGATCGTCGTCTGCACCTTCAGGCCGCCGCTCCGCACCGTCTTCGCCCCGTATTTCTGGATCAGGCGGTGTTCGACGTAGTCGAAGAAGAAGGGTTCGCGGTGGTCGAAGTAGCCGTTGGAGACGTTCACCCTCAGCCCGGATTCCATCGCCGCCTTCGCCCGCGCCGCGCTGACGTAGCCGAGCTTGCGCATCTGCCGCAGCACCTCGTCGCGGCGCGCTTTCGCCGCGCCCGGGTTGAGCAGCGGGTTGTATTGCGAGGGCGCCTGCGGCAGGCCGGCCAGCAGCGCCATCTGCGCCAGGCTCAGCTTCCAGACCGGCTTCGAGAAGAAGATCTTCGCCGCGGCGCCGACGCCGACCGCGGTGCTGCCTTCGACCGTCCCGTAGGAGGCGATGTTGAGGTAGGAGCCGAGGATTTCCTTGCGGCTGTGGCGCTGGAAATACTCTTCGGCCAGCTTCGCTTCGACGATCTTGCGTTCGAGGTTCTTCTTCGGGTGGCGGAGGCAGAGGTTGCGGACCAGCTGCTGGGTGATCGTCGAGCCGCCCTCGACCGCTTCGCCGGCTTCGAGGTCCTTGACGGCCGCCCGCACGATTCCCTGCTCGTCGATGCCGCCGTGCTGATAGAAGCGCTGGTCCTCGATCGCCACCGTCGCCAGCTGCAGCCGGCGGGGGATGCGCTCGATCGAGACCGGCTCGCGCGCTTCGGGTGCGCGCACCACTCCCAGCTTCGAGCCGTCGGCGGCGTAGAGGACCGTGTTGCCGCCCTGGTTGACGGGCCTGCAGGTGCTGAGCGAAGGGGCCTCGGCGGCGACGTTCAGCACCCAGGAGGCGATGGCGATGCCGGCGACCACGAGCAGCGCCGCGACGGCGCCGAAGACGAGCAGGAGCTTGGTGCCGATCCCCCCGTGACGGCGCTGACGTCGCCGGTTGCGCTGCGTCATGGGCAGAGGGTACTTCGCGCCGGGATCGGCTAAGAGCCTCTAGGCGACGGTGTCTTCGGTCGACTGGTTGTGGACGACCCCTTCGACCAGGAGCTGGTTCGGGATCACCACGGAGCTGCCGTCCCCGGGGTCGAGGTAGGTGTAGGAGAGGGTGATGTCGGTGACCCGGCCCTCGCGTTCTTCGAATGCGAGGCGGTCGCCGATCCGGAACGGCTGCGAGATCGCGATCTGGATCCCGGCGACCATGTTGGCGATCGTGTGCTGGGCGGCGAAGCCGACGATCAGGCCGATGACCGCGGTCGAGGCGAGGACCCCGGTCGCCAGTCGCTTGAACTCGGTGAACTGGCTGAGGGCCAGCATCGCGAGGATGACGAAGACCGCCACCAGGGCGAGCCGGCGCAGGATCCGCAGCCGCGTCCGCGTCGTGCGGGAGACCTGTGAGACTGCACGCGCCATGGAGAGCAACTTAACCGCGGAGCCAGTCGCGGGGCAGCCCGAGCGCTCCTTCCCGTATTCGAACTGGGGCCCCTGGACCGCCGTTCTCGGCGTCGTTCTCGCGCTCGCGGCCGGGATCGTGATGGGCATCCCCGCGGCGCTGATCGGCCACAAGAGCGGCGGCAACCACCTGACCACGTTCGGCAACGTCGGGGTGCAGCTGGCGACTGCGCTCGGGTTCCTGCTGGTGCCGATGGCGATCGCCGCCCAGCGTGGGGCGAATGGGATGCGGGAGATCCTGCGACGCCTGGGAGTGCGGAGCTTTCGTCCCTCGGCGCTGAAGTGGATGGCGGCCGCGGTCGGCCTCTACCTCCTCTTCACCATCCTCTACTCGGCGCTGATCCTCGAACCGCATCAGAAGGACGTCGCCGAAGGCTTCGGCGCGGTTCCGGTCAAGGTGCTGCTGATCGTCATCCTCGCCCCGATCAGCGAGGAGACCTGCTTTCGGGGGATGCTGTTCGGCGGCCTGCGGGAGCGGCTGCCGCGGCTTAGCGCCGCCCTCGTCACCGGCGTCGTCTTCGGCGGCCTCCACGCCCTCACCGGGGTCAGCGCGGTGCCGCCGCTGATCGTCTTCGGCTTCCTGCTGGCGCTGCTCTACGAGAAAACGGGCTCGATCGTCCCGGGAATCCTCCTGCACATGTTGAACAACTCTGTCGCCCTCCTCGGCCAGTAGCATCCGGCCGATGAATCGCCGCCTCGTCCTCCCGCTCGTTCTTCTCCTCCTCCTCGTGCTGCCTGCCGCCGTCGCGGCGGCGCCGAAGCAGACCAAGCCCGCCCCGGTCCCCGACGCGACCGTGAAGATCGACGTCGGCAACCTGCACGGCGGCCGGGCGCAGATCTACGACACGGTGCCGGTCACCGGCACGCTCACCCCCTACGTGCCGGGGCAGCGGGTCGAAGTCACCTTCTACCTCGGCGGCCACCGCCTGGTCAGCCACAAGGTCGCGGTCAGCAAGGGCAGCGGCGCGGTCGGCACCTTCGAATCGAGCGTGATCGTCAGGGAGGACGGCAAGTACGCGGTCAGCGCCAAGCACGTGGCCAACGCGGCGCTCGGCGGCGACAGCACCGTCCGCAAGAGCTGGAAGGTCAGCTTCCCCTCGCTTCATCCGGGCGAATGCGGCAAGGTCGTCAAGGGCTTCAAAGGGGAGCTGGCGAAGATGGGCTATGTCTCCGGCGGTGGCGAGTGCTTCAACGGCAGGCTTGGCCGCGAGGTCCTCGCCTACCGCAAGGTCAACGGGATGAACCGCAGCCAGAAGGCCGGCGCCGGTCTGGTGCAGAAGGTCTTCGGCGGCAAGGGCGGCTACCAGCCCCGCTACCCGAAGGCCGGCGAACACGTCGAGGTCCCGCTCTCCAAGCAGGTCCTGGTGATGGTCAAGAAGGGCAAGCCCTTCGCGATCTACCCGGTCTCGACCGGCAAGCCCTCGACGCCGACGATCACCGGCCACTACACCTTCTATCGACGCGAACCCGGCTACAACTCGGAGGGGATGTACTACTCCTTCTACTGGCACGGCGGCTACGCGGTGCACGGCTACGCCGAAGTTCCGAACTACGCGGCGAGCCACGGCTGCATCAGAACCTTCATCGCCGACCAGCCCCGCATCTACTACCAGTTGCATTACGGAGAGAGCATCTTCGTCTTCTAGGCCGTGACCGACCTCGACGCGGCCAAGCAGACGCTCCTCGCCGAGCTGAAGGAGCATTCGCTGATCCTCGGGGAAGTGACGCTGGCGAGTGGGGCGGTGGCGCAGTACTACGTCGATGCGCGGCGGGCCTTGATGCGGCCGGAGGGGTTCCGGGCGGCCGGCGAGCTGATCGCGGCGGCGGCGGCTGAAGTCGGGGCCCAGGCCGTCGGCGGACCTGCCACCGCGGCGATCCCGCCGTCCTGCGCAGCGATCGCGGTGCCCGCCGGCGCCGACCTCGTCGCCTTCTTCGTCCGCGGTTCGCGCAAGGAGCACGGGCTGCAGCGCTGGGTCGAGGGACCGGTCGCGGCGGGGACCCGCTGCCTCGTGGTCGAGGACACCGTCACCACCGGCGGCTCGACGGCGCAGGCGATCGAGCGGGTCCGCGAGGAGGGTCTCGAAGTGGCCGGCGTGGTCGCGGTCGTCGACCGGCTCGCCGGCGGTGCGGAGAGGATCGAAGCCGCCGCGAGCGCTCCCTACCGGGCGTTGGTGACGATCGACGAGATCTACCCGGAGCGCCCGGACCGCGCCGGCTAACGCCCGACGCCGACGACGGCGGTGCGCCGTCCGCCCGGGATCGCCCCCACCACGTGGGTCTTCAGCCGGCCGCGCCGGCGCAGCAGCTGCCGGCCGGTGGAGCTGAGTGGTACGCGGTAGGTGTGGGCCTGGCCGCCGCTGAGGTGGAAGCCACCGCGGCCGATCACCCGGGTCACCGCCCGCGTCCTTGGGCCGTGACCGCGGTAGTGGGGAACGGGGACGCGGAAGCGGGTGCGAAGGACGAGCTGGCCCGGGCAGTCGGTCCCCGATGGCCAGAGACAGGCGACGTGCACGCGCACGCTCGTGCCGCTCGCTTTGACGTGGGAGAGTTCGAGCGCGACCGGGATCGAGGTTGCCTTGCAGCCGAGCAGCCGGTCGGAGCCGGGGGCGATGTCGAGCGCGTAGACGCAGACCCGCTGCCGCCCCGACTTCACCGTCGGCAGGCTGACGTCGAAGCCGTGGCGCGGGCCGGCTTCGGGGTATTCGCCGGCGACGTCGCGCCGCGAGCCGGCGGCGGTGCCGAGTTCGTAGGAGACCGCCCCGGGTTCGCCGGCGCGACCGCCGACGACGAGGCGGATCCCGATCGGTTCGGTCGGCTCGTTCGGGTCGAAGGCCCAGCCGCGCACCCGGATCTGCCCCGGTGCCGCGGCGCGGGCGAGGTCGAGGTAGCCGATCGGGTCATCGCCACCGGCGGCGGTGGCGGTGCCGACCGTCGCCCCGTCGACGTAGTCGTCGTCGATGTTGATGGTGACACCGCCGTAGGTCTCGTCGTGACCGCCGCGGTACTGGTGGATGCGCTCGTGCGGGGTCCAGGCGCCGGCGGGGACGACCGGGTCGGAGGTGTTCTGGGCGCCGTTCCAGTTGGCGATCCAGAGGTCGTCGGGGAGGGTGTAGCCGCTGCCGATCTGGTCGGCGAGGTCAGCGATCCCGGAGCCGCTGCTGCTGTAGACGCCGGAGACGTAGCCGAGCGCGTGCAGCTTCTTGGTCCAGGCTTCGAGGAAGGCGAGGGTCGCCGCCGAGGCCGAGGAGGTGCGGCTGTAGGACTCCATGTCGAAGTAGATCGGGCTGCCCGGTCCCATCGCCACTTCGGCCGCCTCTTCGACCGCGTCGATCGCCGCCGCCGAGCCCTGCGCGGTCGCCTGGCTGGCGCTGAGCTTGGCGCAGCTCGAGCAACTGCTGGTCGGCGCCTGCAGGCCGACGTAGGTCGGGATCAGGTGCCAGCCTGCTTCGGTTTGGGCGGCGACCCATTCGGGGGTGAGGTTCGGCTGCGAGCAGGCGCGGTTGGCGCCGCCGATGTAGACGCCGACCGCCCGGTAGGGCGAGCTCTTCCAGGCCGACATCGCTCTCGAGGAGGGAGTGCTGCAGGCGTCGAAGCCGAGTCCGGTGAAGACGGAGCCCGAAGAGGAGAGGGCGAGGGGGCGGACCGCCGGGCGCAGAGCGGAAGATGCCGCCGCACCGGATTCGGGTTCGACGAGGATCGCCCACCGCCGGCCGATCGCCTCGGCGGGGCAGCTCTGGCTCGGCGAGGGCGCGCCGAGGTAGACGGCCCGCCGGTCGAGCCGCACGCACATCCGCGGGTGCCGGCTGAGGCGGAAGACGGGCCAGCCCGCGGGGACCCGGACCGCCTGGCCGGCGAAGTGGATCGTGCGCTCGGGCGAGGCCGCCGCAGGCGAGCTGGGTCCGGCCGCGGCGATCAGCAGGCCGAGGAGGAGAGCGGCGAGGAGGAGGCGGGGCGGGCGGCTCACGAACTGCACTTTGCCTACAACCGGCGGGGAAGGGCGAAAGTTGCACCCCTTCGGGCGCGAAATTGGCACGAAGTGCGCGCCACGCGTGCGCCCCGACCCGGCAGGATCGCTTGCATGAACACCGCACAGATACTCGACATGTCCGCCACACGGGTTAATGTGGAGCACATGTCCAAAATGATCCAAATCAGGAACGTCCCCGACGAGCTCCACAAAGAACTGAAGCTGCGGGCCGTGGCGGCGGGCATGAGCATGTCCGACTACATCAAGCGGGAACTCAGCCGGAAAAGCCGCAAATCGACGATCAAAGAGATCCGCGCGAGGAGCAAAGGGCGCAGCGCCGGCTCGACTCTGACCACCCAGGACGTCGTGGACGCCATCCGCGAAATGCGCGGCGACTGATGCCCGTCGTCGATGCCTCGGTTGTCGTCGAACTGCTCAGCGACGGACCGTACGCGGAGGTGGCAAAAGAGCGACTCGACGCCGAGGAATACGCGCTCTGGGCTCCGCACCTGATCGATGCGGAGGTCGGTCACGTGCTGCGGCGGTGGGTCCGCCTCGGGAAGCTCACCGCGGATGCAGCGGGGAGGGCCCTGTGGGAAATCGATGATCTTCCGGTCGAACGGGTGGAGCACGAACTCCTGATCCACGTCGCCTGGGGTCTGCGGGAAAACTTCAGCTTCTACGACGGCCTCTACGTCGCCTTGGCGCTGATGCTCAACGAACCGCTGCTTACCTTCGACGCACGGCTCGCCCGCTCTGGAGTGGACCTTCCGGTCGAGGTGCTCGGTCAGGCGTAGAGCGTCTCGGAGGCGAGCTCGTCGGCACGCCGGCCCCAGAGCTTCACTTCCATGAAGATCTCGTCGCCGTAGCCCTCGAGGGCATCGAGGGCGATCAGGGTGAAGCGGTCTTTCGAGACCACCTCCTGGTCGACGGTCTCGCCCTCGAGCACGGCGCCCGCGGCAACGGCACCGCGGACCAGCGGCCGCCCCCAGACCAGGGTCACCGCTCCGGCGCGGCCGTTCTCCCCGCGCCAGCGGCCGATCACGTCGTCGTTGAGATCGACCCGCCAGTCGGCGTTGTCCTCGGCGAGGATGTCAGTGAAGTCCACCTTGGCGGCGAAGTCCGTCGGCTCACTGCCGGGTGGCTGCACGTAGGAGACGTGCCCGAACAGCTCCAGCTGCCCCTCCTCGCTCTCGCTGCGGGCCGAGGCGGGGACCCAAACGCGGCCGCCCCAGGCGCGCTCCGGGAACCAGTCGACCTCGGCCGGGACCTCGACCCCGGCCGGCAGGTCCTCGATCGCCTCGACGGCCTTCGCGAACTCCTCCCGCAGCCGCTCGGCAAAGCGCCCGTGGGGAATCCCCTCCTGCGTCGTGTCGGCGATGAAGCGCGGGATCGGCTTCGGGTCCGGTCGCATCAGAGGCACTCTCGCAGGTCAGAGGCCGCCCGCTCGGGCGGGTAGACGTTGATGTCGACGCCGGTGCCGAGCTCGAACCCCGCCTTGATCGTCAGCCGCGGGGCGATGTCGACGTGCCAATGGAACTGCTCGGCGCCGCGGGGGGCGGTTCGGATCCAGAGGTTGAGCTCGGGTGAGCCGTCGAAGAGCTTCGCGAGCGCCCGCAGGGCGGTGCGAACCATTGCCGTCCCGGCTTCGTCCTCCTCGAAGCGGCCGGCTTCCCGGCGCGGGATCACCCGCAGCTCGAAGGGGGAGCGCGAGGCCCAGGGGCAGATCAGCGCCGCCTCGTCGTCGATCGCCACCAGGCGGTCGCGCCGCCGCACCTCCTCGACCAGGACGTCGCTAAGGAGGCCGCCCCCCGCCGTGCGTTCGCCGTAGGCGCCGACCCGCTCGCGCTCGCGGGCGACCGCGGCGGGGACGAACGGCAGCGCGTAGAGCTGGGCGTGGGTGTGCTCGAGCGAGGCGCCGGCGCCGCCGCCCTCGTTGACGATCAGCTGCAGGTAGGAGGCGTCGGGGTGGGCGCGCATCCGCTCGCGCCAGGTGGCGAGCGCCGCGGCGAACTGCGCGTCGTCGAGGTCGGCCATCGCCGTCAGGTGCTGCGGCGAGTTGATCAGCACCTCGTGCGCCCCCTCCGCCGGGCGCGAGGAGAAGAGGTCCGGTTCGCCGGCACGGCGCGAGGCCAGCAGCGGGTCACCGCTGCTGGCGAAGGCGCCGGCGTCAGCCTCGGCGTTCCGTGGCTCCTTAGGCACGTCGTCGGTGCCTAAGGAGCCACGCGATGGGTCCCCGAGCGCCGGGTAGAGGTTCGGCACCACGCGGGTCGTCCAGCCGGGGGTGTCGGGCTCGCCGCCACCCGGCCGCGTTGCGTAGAGCTCGGGTGGCGTCCGCTCCTCGCGGCCCTCGCAGAAGGGGCAGTTCTCCGGGCCCTTCGGCTCGCTCGCGCGCGCCGCGAAGCTGTCCGGGCGCTCGGCCCGGCCCGGGGCGAGGATCGTCCTCAGCCCGCTCAGCTGGTCGATGCGGATCTCGGGCGCGCTCAGGAGCGGGAGGGGGGGAGGTCGTCGGGCGGCGGGGGCGGCGGCTCTTCAACCGGCGCCGGCGGTTTGGGCGGCTTCGCTTTGCTGCCTCCGGCTTTGTGCTCGGCGCGCCCGATGAACGGCTCGAGCACGTCCATCGGCAGCGGGAAGACCACCGTCGTGTTCTGGTTGGTGCCGATTTCCAGCAGCGTCTGCAGGTAGCGCAGCTGCAGCGAGGCGGGGTTGGTGCTGATGATGTCGGCGGCGTCGGTGAGCTTCTGCGCGGCCTGGAACTCGCCCTCGGAGTTGATGATCTTCGCTCGCCGCTCGCGCTCGGCCTCGGCCTGGCGGGCGATCGCCCGCTGCATCTGCTCGGGGATTTCGACGTCCTTGATCTCGACCGCGGTCACCTTGATGCCCCAGGGCTCGGTCGACTCGTCGATGATCGTCTGCAGCTCTTCGTTGAGCCGCTCGCGGTCGGAGAGCAACTGGTCGAACTCCGCCTTGCCGAGCACGGATCGCAGCGCCGTCTGCGAGATCTGCGAAGTGGCGAGCAGGTAGTTTTCGACCTCGACCACAGCTTTGTTCGGATCGACCACGCGGAAGTAGGCGACCGCGTTGACCCCGGCGGGGACGTTGTCGCGGGTGATCACCTCCTGCGGCGGGATGTTGAGGGTGACGGTCCGCAGGTCGACCTTGACCATCCGGTCGATCACCGGGATCAGCAGGATCAGGCCCGGTCCCTTTTGGGCGATCAGGCGCCCGAGCCGGAAGATCACGCCGCGCTCGTACTCGCGCAGGACCCGGACCGAGGTCCCGAGCGCGATCAGCGCGAAGAAAACGAGGACGACGATGATCCCTGCGGCGACTTCCATCAACCGGCTCCTTCTTTGGATTGGGTGGAGGCTTGTGCCTCCGGGCTCACCACCAGCACCAGCCCGTCGACCGCCTCGACCCGGACTTTATCCCCAAGCTTGGCCGGGCTCGCGCCATCGGCCAGGCGGGCGCTCCAGATCGTGCCGCCGAGCCAGGCCCGGCCCTCGGGGTCGATCGAGCTGCGGGCCTCGGCGGTGGCGCCGACCATCTCCTCGGTCCCGGTGCGGACGTGGGGGTCCTGGTGGGCGGCGATCACCTTGCGGGTGATGAAGTAGAAGCTGATCGCGGAGACGACGCCAAAGGCGATCAGGGCGCCGCCGATGTACTCGGCGGTGATGCTGTCGGAGTTGAGGGCGACGATGCCGCCGGCGGTGAGGCCGAGGACGCCGATCGCGGCGAGGATGCCGCCGGTCGGCAGCAACAGCTCGGCGAGCAGCAGCCCGAACCCGATCAGCGCGATGACGACGAATGCTTCCACGCCTTGATTATCCGCCTAAGGCGTAGCGGCCCGCCGAGCAAGACCGCGCCAGGAGCAGTCCCACAGGTACCGGGAGGAGTCTGAATCGCCTACACATCCGCTGCCTGGGTACAATACGTACGTTCGGTTCGCGGGTTCGCGGACCGCTTGAGTTTTTCGGGGGACTGCATCGTCAATCCCCGCAGCCTCGTTCACTGTTCCGGCCGCATGTCTGTGTTCGGCTGGAACCGAAGCCCAGAAGCCTTCTATGGCCAACACCAGCGACGTTGCCGTTGACACGGCAGTTCCCTCAGGCGCCGACATAGAGCGTGCGGCGGCATTCGCCCGTGAGCCCTTCCTGCTCGAAGGCGAGGGGCCGGAGGCGCTGGCGCCGGGAACCGCCCGCCGCCGCGCCCTGGACGCGGCGCTGAAGGAGCTCGACGAAGGGGCCGAGTACCCCTCGATCCAGTGGCGGCGGGACTTCTCGCTGCTGCTCGGGCTCGAGCGCTTCCTCGCCGAGGAACCGCCGAAGCTGCGCGACGGCGCCGAATTGAACCCGCACCAGGTCGATGCCCTCTCGGGGACCCTGGCCGAGCTGATGACCCAGCAGCAGGTCGCCGCCGAGCCGGCCAACGGCAACGGCGCCGAGCCCGGCAACGGGTCCGCGAGCGCGGAGGCGGAGGTCGCCGGCGACGGCGAGGTCGACGAGGACGAGGAGCTGGCCCCCGACGAGGAGCCGCAGGACTGGGAGGACACGCTCAGCGAGGAAGACGAGGAGGTCGTCGAGGAGGCCCCGGAGGACCCCGGCGCCGAGCGCCGCTTCTGGTTCGAGCACGCGACCGGCGCCGGCAAGACCGTCGCCGCGGTCGGCTTCGTCGAGGCGACCCGCACCGGCGGGGTGCTGATCCTCACCCACCGCCGCAACCTCGTCGACCAGTTCATCGGCGAGATCTCCGACCGCGGCTACAAGGAGCGGCTGCGCCCGCCGCTGATGGACGGCCGCGACGACCCCGAGGGGCCGGTCACGGTCGAGACCTACCAGTGGTTCGTCCGCAACCACAAGAAGATCTCCGACGCCTACTCGATCGTCATCTGCGACGAGGCCCACACCGCCCTGGGTGAGAAAACCAGCGCCTGCATCCGCTCCTGGCCGGGCCCCGTCTACATCGGCATGACCGCGACCGGGGCGCTGATCGCCCGCCACGTCGCCGACCTCTTCCCGACCCAGACCTCGCGCTTCGACCTCGCCCAGGCGGCGCGGCGCGGCGTGATCGCGCCGCTGCGCTGCCTGCGGATCCCGCCCGGGCCGGGGGTGCGGACGATCGCCAAGGTGCCGCTGCGCAAAGGCGAGGTCGACCAGGACTTCGACCAGGAGGAGCTGGCGGCGCTGCTCGACCAGGAGCCCTTCAACGTCGCCATCGCCGACCTCTACCGCTCGCGCTTCCGCAAAGTCCCGGGCGTCGTCTACACCGCCGGCGTCCAGCACGCGAAGAACGTCGCCAAAGCCTTCCGCGACGCCGGCATCAACGCCCAGGCGGTCTCGGGGGAGACGCCGAAGCGCGAGCTGGCCGAGATCCTCGCCGGCTTCGAACGCGGCACCGTCGACGTGCTCTGCAACGCGATGCTGCTGGCCGAGGGC
The DNA here is from genome assembly GCA_036278095.1 of Solirubrobacterales bacterium. Lineage (GTDB taxonomy): Bacteria > Actinomycetota > Thermoleophilia > Solirubrobacterales > 70-9 > VAYN01. The sequence continues at coordinate 34,057 of DASULS010000015.1, forward strand.
TGGAACAGCCCGCGGGCGACGATCTGCATGCACCTGGCGCCGACCGCCTCGCGGCGGATCTACCAGCAGCGGGTCGGCCGCGTCACCCGGCGGGCGCCGGGCAAGGAGGCGGGCCTGGTGCTCGACTTCGTCCACCCGGCGACGACCCACGACGAGACGATCGTCACCCTGCACAGCCTGCTCGACCGCGACGTCTACCGCGGCGGCGCGATCGTCGTCGGGCCGGTGCGGCGCGGGCGCGGGCGCAAGGTCCGGGTCGAGCGGCGGATCGTGCCGGTCTCCGATCAGGAGGAGCGGCGGATGGAAGTGCTGGAACGGGAGATCTGGCGGATCGCGGTCGAGAACCTCGATTACCCCGAGCAGCATGCCTGGGCGGCGCTGGCCGGGGCCAGAGTCAACACCCAGGGCTGGCGGCGGGCGCGGGCGATGCTGCAGAACGACCGCAGCAAGGAGCTGCGGCGGCGCTTCCTCCTCACCTGCATCCAGCGCAACCGCAACGCGCAGCTGCGGCTGAAAGCGCTGAGCGAGATCTCCGACCTCGGCGACCCCGACGCCTTCGACGACGCGATCGACATCGTCGGCACCTGGAGCCGCGAGGACAAACGGGCGGGGACGAAGACGCTGCTGCAGGCGCTGATCGACAAGCGGATCGGCCGCCGCGACCAGGCGCAGGCGTGGGTCTGGCGGCTCGCCTCCTACACCCGCGAACTGCATGAGGAGTACGCGGTGCAGCGCTGGCCGGAGACGAAGCGGCTCCTGGGCCTGCTGGTCAACTCCTCCGGCCGGGCGCACGGGCGCAACGCGCGGCGGCTGGTCCACGCGGCGCGCAAACAGGACCGGCGGCTGGCGGTGGCGCTGCTGGCCGCCGCCGTCTCCCACACGCCGGAGGGCGAGGAGGTGCTGCGCGGGGCGCGGATGCGGATGGCGCGGAAACCCTCCGCGGTCGCCCGGGAGCTGCTGAAGAACTTCCCCAAAGGCGGTAAGCGGCGGCGCAAACGCAAACGCAGCAAAGACCAGGGCGAGAACGGGCGCAAGCCGGCGAAGTCAGAAGCTGGTGAGGTGGACCTCGCCGGCGCCGACGGCGATGCGGTCGCCGCCGGGGGTGATGACGACGAGGTAGCCCCGGTCGTCGATGCCGTCGGCGACTCCTGAGCCGCCGTCCCAGGCGACCTCTCTTCCTAGTAGCGCGTCGCGGGTGCGCCATGCGGCTAGGACTTGGTCGGGTTCTGCTTCGACCCAGCGGTCGAGGTGATGGCTGAGAATCTTGGCTGCCGTTAGGGGACCCGGGAGAGGGGGTCCTCCGGACAACAGCGGGGAGGGTCCGGCGGACCCCCTCTCCCGGGTCCCTTGATCGGGGGCGAAGATCGAGACTGCCGTTTCACGAAGCTCGGGCGGGAACTCGTGGGGGGAGATCGAGAGGTTTAGGCCGACGCCGATTACTGCCCAGCTGTCCTGAGGTCGGGCCTCGATTAGTACTCCTGAGAGCTTGCGGCCTTCTGCGTGGATGTCGTTGGGCCACTTGACCTTGCAGTCGAGGTCTGGGTTCAGCTGTTCTGCTGCTTCGCAGACGGCTAGGGGGACTGCGAGGGGGAGCATGGTGTGGCGGTCTTCCAGGGGGCGGAGGATGGCGGAGTAGAGGAGGGCTTTGTTGGGGGGGGCGGTCCAGGTGCGGCCTTGGCGGCCGCGGCCGGCGCTCTGCTCGGAGGCGGTGATGACGGTGCCGTGGGGAGCCCCGGCGGCGGCCAGCTCGCGGGCGCGCGTGTTGGTCGAGTCGGTGCGGGCGAAGTGCCTGTGCGGGGTGCCGAAACTCATTCCGTGGTTCCTTTGTCGTGTATAGCCGGACAAAGGAACCACGCAACTGCGAGGTCACCCAGCGGCATCGGCGAGGAGGGCGGCTAGGAGGCCGTCGACGTCGTGGCGCTCGGCCTCGACGTCGACTTGCAGGCCGGCGGCGCGGGCGGCCTCGCTGGTCACCGGGCCGATCGAGACGACGCGAGCGCCGGCGGGGAAGCGGTCGCCGAGCGCCTCGGTCAGGTTGGTCACCGTCGAGGAGGACGTGAAGGTGACGTAGTCGGCGCTCTGGGCGGCCTCCACTTGGTCGGGGTCGGGCTGCTCGCGCACGGTCTCATAGAGGGCGACGACGTCGACCTCGGCACCGCGCTCGCGCAGGGCGTCGGGGAGGACGTCGCGGGCCTCGGCGGCGCGGGCGACGAGCACACGCTGGCCTTCGACCTCGACGCCGGCGAGCGCCTCGACCAGGGCCTCGGCGACGAAGCGCTCGGGGACTATGTCGGCGGCGATCCCATGCTTGGCGAGGGCGCGGGCGGTGCCGGGACCGATTGCCGCCACCGTCGCACCGGCGAGGGCGCGGGCGTCGCGACCGGCCGCTGCCATCGCCTCGAAGAGGAGGCGGACGCCGTTGGGGCTGGTCAGGCAGACGAGCGAGTATTCGCTCAGCGAGTCGACGGCTTTGCGCACCTCGGCGCTCTTGATCCGCGGCTCGATCCGGATCGCCGGCAGCTCGACCACCTCGGCGCCGAGTTCGCGCAGCGTCGCCGCGAGGCCGCTGGCCTGGGCGCGGGCGCGGGTGACGACGACGCGCCGCCCGTGCAGGGGGCGGCGCTCCAGCCACTCGAGCTCCTCGCGCCGTCCCACAACCGCTCCGACGACGATCAGCGCCGGAGCTTTGATCGCCTCGCGCTCGACCGCCTCGGCGATCGCCCCGAGCGTCGCCGTAACGGTCCGCTGTCCCGCCATCGTCCCCCGTTCGATCGCCGCGGCGGGCTCGTCGGCGTCGCGCCCGGCGGCGATCAGGGCGGCGGCGTTCTGCGCCAGTCGTTTCACCCCCATGTAGAAGACGAGGGTGCCGGGGAAGCGGGCCAACGCCTCCCAGTCGATCGCGCTCTCTTCCTTCGCCGGGTCCTCGTGGCCGGTGACGAACGCGACCGCGGAGGCGTCGTCGCGGTGGGTGACGGGGAGGCCGGCGTAGGCGGTGGCGGCGACCCCGGCGGTGATGCCGGGGACGACCTCGAACTCGACCCCGGCCGCGCGCAGCGCTTCGCCCTCCTCGCCGCCGCGGCCGAAGACGAAAGGGTCGCCGCCCTTGAGGCGGACGACGCTCTTGCCTTCCTTCGCCGCCGCGACCAGCCGCGCGCCGATCTCCTCCTGGGGCACCGAGGGCGCGCCGGGTTGCTTGCCGACGTAGACCAGCTCCGCGTCCTCGCGCGCGCCGGAAAGGGCACCGGGCGGGATCAGCCGGTCGTAGAAGATCACATCGGCGCCGGCGATCAGCTGCAGGGAACGTGCGGTCATCAAGCCGGGGTCGCCGGGCCCGGCGCCGACGAGGTAAGCCATGCCCGCCCGCGCGCTCATCGACCCCACCCTCGCCGACGGGACGATTTCGGCCCATATAGGGACGTTTTCGTCCCGTCGGCACTCATGTTGGCCTCTCCGCGCGGTCGAGGAGCTCGCGGGCGCCGGCGCCGAGCAGGCGCTGGACGAGTTCGGCGCCGGCCAGGGCCGGTTCGTCGGCCCTCCCGTCGAGGTGGTCGCGCAGCCACTCGGAGCCGTCGGGGAGGCCGACGAAGGCGTCGATCGCCAGCGCCTCGCCCTCGACCCGGGCGTGCACCCCCAGCGGGGTCGCGCAGCTGGCGTCGAGCAGGGCGACGACGGTGCGCTCGGCGGTCAGCTCCCGCATCGCCGTCAGGTCGTTGATCGCTTCGACGGCCTCGCCGCTGGCGGTGTCGGCGATGCGCGTCTGCAGCGCCAGCGCTCCCTGACCCGCCGCCGGCACCATCTGCTCGACCGGCAGCGCGAAGCCGATCTCGTCCTCGCGCCCGAGCCGCCGCAGACCCGCCGCGGCAAGGACGATCGCGTCGAGCTCGCCCTCCTCCAGCTTGCGCAGGCGCGTGTCGACGTTGCCGTGCAGCTCCTCGACCCGCAAGTCGGGACGGGCGGCCAGCAGCTGGGCGCGGCGGCGCAGGCTCGCGGTCCCGACCCGGGCGCCCTCCGGCACTTCGTCGAGCGAGGCGCCGACCCCGATCCAGACGTCGGCCGGCTGCTCGCGCTTCGGGACGGCAGCGATCTCCAGCCCCTCCGGCATCTCGCTCGGCAGGTCCTTGGCCGAGTGGACGCCGATCTCCGCCTCCCCCGCCAGCAGCGCCCGCTCGACTCCGCGGACGAAGCGCGACTTGTCGCCCGGCTCGCCGTCGGATGAGGCCTCGACCAGCTCCGCCCCGCCGAGCAGGTTGGCGACCCAGCGCGCCTGGGTCAGCGCCAGCGCACTGCCGCGCGTCGCGATCCGCACTCTCAGTCCTTTTGGTCGCGCCGGCGAAGCTCGGTGACGTTGTCGCGACCCTCCGCCTCGGGTGCGGTCTCGACTTCGAGACCGAAAAGCTCGCGCAGGGCGTTGATGAAGAAGTAGGACTCGCCTGAGCAGGCCGAGTTGCGGATCCGCAGGGTCGGGTCGTGGAGGAGGCGCGAGGCGATCGACTTCGCCATTTTCTCCAGCCTCTCGCGGTCGGCATCGGAGAGGCTCTCCCAGCGTCCCTCGTTCTCGGCCAGCACCCGTCGCACGACCTCGTCCCCGTGCTCGCGCAGGGCGCTGATCGTCGGCACCACCTCCTGCAGGCCAAGCCAGCGCTCGAAGCGGTCGAGCTCGGCCTCGATGATCCGCTCCGCGCGCCGCGCCTCGGCCTCGCGACCGCTGGTGTTGCGTTCGACGATCTGCTGCACGTCGTCGATGTCGTGGAGGGTGACGCCGGCGATCTCGCGGCAGGCCGGCTCGATGTCGCGCGGGACCGCCAGGTCGATCGCCAGCAGCGGCCGCTCCGGGCGCGCCGCCATCACCTGCTCGAGACCGTCGCGCTCGACGATGTGGTGGGGGGAGTTGGTCGCCGAGACGACGATGTCGGCGTTTGCCAGCTGCTCGGGCAGCTCTTCGAAGCGGACGGCGGCGCCGCTGAAGCGCTGCGCCAGCCCGATCGCCCGGTCGTAGTGGCGGTTGGCGACGAAGACGGTGGCGACGCCGCGGGCGGTCAGCGCCCGGGCGACCAGCTCGGCGGTCTCGCCGGCGCCGACGACGAGCACGCGCCGATCAGAGAGATCGCCGAGCGCCCGCCGCGCCAGCTCGACCGCGACCGAGGGGATCGAGACCCCCTTCTCGCTGATCCCGGTCTCCTCGCGCGCGCGGCCACCGGCGGTGAGGGCGTCACGGAAGAGGCGGTTGAGAATCGGGCCGGTCGCGCCCTCGACCATTGCAAGCTCGTAGGCGCGTTTGACCTGCCCCTGGATCTCGGCCTCCCCGAGGATCATCGAGTCGAGCCCGGCGGTCACCTGCAGCAGGTGCCGGGCGGCGTCGCTCGCGCGCAGCGAGTAGAGGTGACCGAGCAGCTCGGTCGGGCGGATCTCCGCCTGCCGGGTGAGGACGCCGAGTGCGGTCGACTCGGCCTCGACCGGGTCGGAGACGATCAGGTAGAGCTCGGTGCGGTTGCAGGTCGAGATCGCCGCCGCCTCGTGGATCCCGCTGGCTGCCGTCAGCTCGGCGAGGGCGCTGACCGCGCGGCCCTCGGTCAGCGAGAGGCGCTCGCGCAGGTCGAGGGGGGCCGTCTTGTGAGAAACACCAAGGGCCAGCAGCTCAGACATGAGGCGCCGCCTCCTCCGCTCCGCGTCCGGGGGCGGCTTGATCTGCTTTGCGGTCCTCGGCGATCTCCGCTACCTCGCGCAGTTCGCGCTCGATCCGCTGTAGTTTCGCCGCCATGATCCCGACGTAGACGACGAGCAGGACGACGAAGACGACGTAGGCGCCGGCGACGTACCTACCGGCTTCGTCGAGCGGCAGCGCGGGGGTGCCGAGCGGCAGCAACATCAGCCCACCTCCGGGGCGATCCGCGAGGAGCTCGCGGGCGCCGGGGCGTCGAGCGCCCGCCGCAGTCGCTTCACCTGACCGGAGGCGCTCTTCGCGGTCAGCTCGAACTTGACCAGCGTCGTCCAGAGCAGGGCGATCGCCGCCAGGCTGCAGAGGAAGGTCAGCATCATCGAGCCCGGCAGGCCGCCGTTGCTGGTGGCGAAGACGCGCGGGTGGACGAGGCTCTGCGCCATCCGCACGGCGAGGAAGTTGAGCGGGACGAAGGCGCCGGCGGTGATCGCGAAGACCGAGGCGTAGCGGGCCTGGCGGTCGCGGTCCTCGATCGCGTAGCGGAAGGGGTAGTAGGTGGCGTAGAGGAGGAAGACGATCAGGAAGCTGACCAGGGTCGGCTCGTTCCACACCCACCAGTGGCCCCAGGAGGCCTTGGCCCAGATCGCGCCGGTGATCAGCACCGCGACGCCGAAGATCACCGAGATGTGGATCGCGACGTAGGAGTACGCGTCCCACTTGCGGTCGTTGGTGCGCAGGTGGGCGATCGCGAAGACGCCGCCGACGATGAAGCCGACCAGCGCCGTCATCGCCAGTGGCACGTGCAGGTAGAAGATCTTCTGGATGAAGCCCTGGTCGGCGTCGAGCGGCGCGTAGAAGAAGACCAGCGAGAGCGACAGGGCGAGCATCGCCACGGTGGCGATCGAGAGGGGCTTGAGTCCTTTGCCGTACATGCCTTAGGAGGTGGGGACGGGTGGCGCCCGGTCAATCCTCGAGCAGGAAGTCGAAGACGGCGTATCCGACCAGGCCGAAGATCAGATCGTATAGCCCGAGCACCGTCAGCCAGGTTCCGAAGCGATCGTAGGAAGGCCCGCCCAGCACCAGCAGGTGCTCGGTGGCGCCGGTGGCGGCGATCATCAGCGGCACCGCCAGCGGCAGCAGCACCAGCGGCACCAGCAGGTCGCGGGCGCGCGAGTTGACCGCCATCGAGGAGATCAGGGTGCCGGTGACGGCGAGGCCAAGGTCAGTGAGCAGGAGGATCACGAGCAGCGGCGCCAGCCCCGCCGCGTCCTGGAGGAAGAAGAGGGCGAAGATCGGCACCGCCACCAGCTCCAGCGCCAGCAGGTAGGCGATCAGCGCTGCGACCTTGGCGGCGAAGAGCGCGGTGCGGTCGATCGGCGCCAGCCGGATCGCGTCGAAGCCGCCCTCCTCGCGCTCGGCGACGAAGAGGCGGTTGATGCCGAGCACGGCGGCGAAGAGCAGGGTCGCCCACAGCACCCCGGCGGCGAGGCTGCCGGAGAGGCTGGTGCGGTCGAGGCCGAAGCGGAAGATGACGAAGGTGGTGACGGCGAAGAGCGCCATCGCCGGCAGCGACTGCAGGGTGCGCAGCTCCGAGCGCAGGTCCTTGGCGAGGATCGCCGCGAAGGCGACGCGGGAGGGGGTCACGAGACCACCGCCGTCTCGCCGATCCCCAGCCGCAGCACCTGGTCGGCTTCGGGCAGGAAGCGGTCGGGGTCATGGGTCACGATGACGCGGCTGCGGCCGGGGGCGGGGCCGACCAGCCCGCGGGCCAGCTCGCGACCCTCGGCGTCGAGGTTGGAGTCGGGCTCGTCGAGCAGCAGCAGCTCCGGCTGGTGCAGGACGCAGCGGCAGATCGAGAGCCGCTGCCGCATTCCCGCCGACAGCTCGGCGACGCGCTCGTCGGCGCGCCGCTCCATCCCGACCGCGCGCAGCAGCTCCTCGATCCGCGCCTCGGCGGCGTCGCGCTCGACGCCGTGCAGCCGCGCCTGGAAGCGCAGGTTCTCGCGGCCGCTGAGGTCGCGGTAGAGAAGCGGCTCGTGGCCGAGGTAGCCGATCCGCCCGCGCAGCTTCCAGGCCTCGTCCGGCAGCGCGCAGCCGAGCACGCTCAGCTCGCCGCCGCTCGGGCGCAGCAGCGTCGCCAGCACCCGCAGCAGCGTCGTCTTGCCGGCGCCGTTGGGGCCGAGCACGACCAGCGACTCGCCGGCGGCGAGCTCGAAGCCGACCCCGTCGAGCGCCGGCCGGTCGCCGTAGTCGCGCCGCAGGCCCGCGGCGCGAATCGCCGGCACCGCTTTCTCCATCAGCGCCGCTTGCGCAGCGTCCGCCGCCCGACCTTCAGCAGCGGCGTCATTCCCTCGCGCAGGGCCTTGGCCCGGGTCTCGCCCTTGCCGTAGAGGATCTTCGCCGAGGCGCGTACGGCTTCGCCCAGGGTCTGGTCGTAGGGGTGCCACCAGAAGTCGCGGGTGAGGCCGGGCTCCCAGGCGTTCATCTTGATGTTGACGCACTCGTAGAAGCCGAATTTGGAGTGCGAGCGGCCGAGGCCGGAGTCCTTCACCCCACCCCAGGAGCACTGGCAGGCGCCGTGGCTGAAGGAGTGGTCGTTGACCCAGACCATCCCCGACTCGATCCGCCGCGCGATCCGGGCGCCGCGCTGGCGGTCCTTGGTCCAGACCGAGGCGCCAAGGCCGAACTCGGAGTCGTTGGCGAGCTCGATCGCCTCCTGCTCGGAGTCGACCACGACGATCGGCAGCACCGGGCCGAAGATCTCCTCGCGCATGATCCGCATCTCGTGGGTGACGCCGGTGAGGACGGTGGGGGCGATGTAGCGGCCGGCGGCGAGGCCGGGCGGGTCGGCCGGGCCGCCGCAGCGCTTGGTCGCGCCGGCGGCGACCGCGTCGGAGATCAGGTCGACGACGATCCCGTACTGCTCCTCGGAGGTCATCGGGCCGATCTCGGTGTCCCACTCGAGCGGGTTGCCGAGCCGCATCTTCTCGGCCTCGCGGACGACGCCCTCGACGAAGCGGTCGGCGACGTCGCGCATCACGTAGACGCGCTCGATCCCCGAGCAGGTCTGGCCGGCGTTGGCGAAGCCGCCCCAGACCGCGCCGGAGATCGCGTTGTCGAGGTCGGCGTCGGAGCAGACGATCATCGGGTCCTTGCCGCCGAGCTCGAGCACCGAGCCTTTGAGCTCACCGGCGCAGACCTCGCCGACCTTGCGACCGACCTCGACCGAACCGGTGAAGAAGACCTTGCCGACGCTGGAGCGGCAGAGCGCGTCGCCGATCCGGCCGCCGCCGTGGACGACCCGGACCAGGCCCTCGGGCAGGCCGCCCTTCTCGAAGACCTGGGCGATCCGCTCACCCAGCAGCGGCGTCAGACTCGCCGGCTTCAGGACCACGCCGTTGCCCGCCATCAGCGCGATCGCGACCTCGCCGAAGGGGATCGACCAGGGGTAGTTCCAGGGGGCGATTACGCCGACGACGCCGATCGGCTCATACGAGAAGCGGCCTTTCTTGGAGAGCGTGAAGGCCTGGGTCATCGGCACCTTCTCGTCAGCGAGGATCTTCGGCCCTGCCTTCGCGCACCAGTGCAGGGCGTCGACCGTCGGCAGGAGCTCCATCGTGTAGGCCTCGGTCAGCGGCTTGCCTTGCTCCTCGCTCAGCAGCTTGGCGATCTCGTCGATGTCGTCGAGCAGCGCGTCCGCCGCGCGCTTCATGTATCCCGCCCGCGTCTTCGCCGGCAGCTCCGCCCAGGCCGGCTGGATCCGCGCCACGTCATCGACCACGCCCTGCACTTCCTCCGGCACGATCGTCGGCACCGAGCCGACCAGCTCGCCGGTGGCCGGGTTGAACGACTCCAAGGTCGAAGTGGACGCGGACGTCGGAACTGCGGTAGCGGTCTCCATATTGGGCGATTGTACGGCGGTTGGGGGGAGAGTCTGCGCTTCTGTGCCCTTGGGAGGGGGTGGTTGCTACCCCACGAGAGGTGCTCAAGGAACTCGAACCCGGAGTCCGAGTTCGATATTGCCGTAGTGAGCCTCCACCTCCGTATACCTACGCGATCACTCTTGAGGTTGAGGAAAAAGGAATCTGGCAAACGGCGCGGCTATGGGACAACGCCGATGATGTCTACGAACATCATGTGCATAGCTATACGCAGCAGGAGGGCAAGCAGAAGCCGATGATCCGTGATTTCAACTCCATCAACGAAGCGATGGCGGCCGCCGACTTCGAAGCCCGAAAGAAGACCGCGGAGATCGTGAGACAATGGCGGAGATCGTGAATTACATTGACAAAGAGGACGCAGCATCCAGGCGATTCGCGGCTTTGATGAGTTCGCCTGAACTCGACACCTACCCCAGTCCCATGCACTTGATCGCGGCTGATAATCCGCGACTCGCCGAAATGGCTACGCGGGCTCTTCTAGATGGTGACGCAGTGCTACTCGTCTACGAGGACGGGCGTGAGCTGCTGATCAACCCCGAGCCGACCGGGGGCGCCCGTGTTGAAACGCGGCACCCATCGGCCCAGCCGATCGCGGCTTAGCCTTAACGGCCACAGTGGCCGATCAGCTTTTCGATACGGGAGATGGCCAAGGGGCCGAGCGGCAACCAGGCGCTCCAGTTTCTGCCGACGCACCCCTCGCCGTCCGCATGCGCCCGCGCTCGCTGGACGAGATGGTCGGGCAGGAGCACGTGCTCGGCGAGGGGTCGGCGCTGCGGGCGGCGATCGAAAGCGGCAAGCCGCATAGCGCGATCCTCTACGGGCCGCCGGGGGCGGGGAAGACGACGCTGGCGCGGATCGCCGCGGCGGGGGCGCACGGGGCCTTCGAGGAGGAGTCGGCGGTCAACGCGGGCAAAGCCGAGATCCGCGGCGTGATCGAGCGGGCGCGGGAGCGGCGGAAGGCGAACGGGCGGCCGACGATCCTCTTCCTCGACGAGATCCACCGCTTCAACAAGGCCCAGCAGGACGCGCTGCTGCCGGCGGTCGAGGACGGGACGCTGACGCTGATCGGGGCGACCACCGAGAACCCCTACTTCGAGGTCAACTCGGCCCTACTCTCGCGGGCGCAGGTCTACGAGCTACGGCCGCTGCAGCCCGAGCAGGTGGAAGCGCTGCTGCGGCGGGCGCTCGCCGATCCCGAGCGCGGCATCGCCGACCCGCCCCGGGTGAGCGCCGAGGCCCTGGCAATGCTGGCGAAGCGCAGCGGCGGCGACGCGCGGGTCGCTCTCTCCGGGCTCGAGCGGGCCGTCGAGCGGGCCGACGGCGAGGTCGACGTCGCCGCGGTCGAGGACGCCCTGCAGCGCAAGGCGCTCGACTACGACCGCCAGGGGGACCGCCACTACGACTTCATCTCCGCCTGGATCAAGGCCACCCGCGGCTCCGACGTCGACGCCTCGCTCTACTACCTGGCGGTGATGCTGGAGGGCGGCGAGGACCCCCGCTTCCTCGCCCGCCGCATGGTCATCCTCGCCTCCGAGGACGTCGGCAACGCCGACCCGCAGGCGCTGCTGGTCGCCGACGCCGCGGCCCGCGCGGTCGACCGGGTGGGGCTCCCCGAGTGCGCGCTCAACCTCGCCCAGGCGACGGTCTACCTGGCGCTGGCGCCGAAGTCCAATGCCTCCTATAAGGCCCTCGCCGCCGCCCGCGCCGAGGTCCGCGCCAACGGCGCCCAAACGCCCCCCGACTACCTCCGCGACGCTCACTACCCGGGCGCCGCCGAACTCGGCCGCGGCGAGGGCTACCGCTATGCCCACGACGAGCCGGGCGGGGTCAGCGACCAGCCGCTGCTGCCCGAGGCCCTCCGCGGCCGGCGCTTCTACGAGCCGACCGAGCGGGGCTTCGAGGCGGAGCTGGGAAAGCGCTTGGCGGAGCTCAGGAAAAAATTAGACAACCCGTAAAGTCAAGGGCCGCAACTTCCTGCTGCTATGCGGGTTTCAGGGTCGGCTTCCCAAGCTACAAGCTTAGCCAGGGAGAGCCGACGGGCCCGGTTGGAGACCTTGACTGGGGGCCTCCGGCCGGTCCTGTGCACAGGGGGGACGAGGGCGTCGAGCGGACTGGGCTCGGCGTCCTCGTTGCATGACGTTGGAAGGGCGCGCAACCCGATCGCCTATCGTGAGCCCGTGGCTTCCCAACGACTCCGCCTCGGCGGCATGGCGCTCCGCAACGGCCTGCTGATCCACGGCCCCACCCACTGGGCCGCTGCCGTCCGCGACGGCGACGGCTCGATCGAAGTCGCCTCCGAGCGCAAGCCGGAGCTGGCACCCGGCCTGGTCGCGAAGCTGCCGGGACTGCGCGGTCCGATCAAGCTCGCCGAGGCGATGCTGGTCCTGCCGCTGGTGCGGCGGCGGATGCCGGCGGCCCGCCTCCCCTTCGAGGACGGCCGCGTCATCGCCGCGACCGCTCTCACCCTCGGCATCACCGCGGTCCTGCGCAAGCGGGCACCAGCCACCGCCCTGCGCGAGGGGCTGGTGCAGGTGCTGGGAGCGATGCCCGCAATCGTCGCCCTCAGCGACCGCGACCTCGCCGCCTACCACGGGGTCGAGCACAAGGCGATCACCGCCTACGAGCAGGGGGTCGACGACGTCGCCGCGGTCCCCAAGGAGCACGACCGCTGCGGCTCGAACCTGATCGTCCCGATGATGTTGCTCTCCGCGGGCGGCACGATCCTGCTCGAGCGGCTGGTCGAGTCCCCGAGCTCCGCCGCCCGCGCCGGGGTCGGCCTCGCCGGCGCTTCGCTGGCGGTCGAGATGTTCGCCTGGAGCGACCGTCACCACGGCGACCCGCTCGCCGAGGCCTTCCACACGCCCGGCCGCGAGATCCAGCGCCTGCTGGCGACGAAGGAGCCGACGCCCGAGCAGCTCGAGATCGGGATCGCGGCGATGGCGGAGATCCTCCGGGTCGAGGAAGGCGACGACGCCGACGGCACCACGCTGCCGCCGGCTGCATAGACTGCGACGCGTGTTCGGAAGGATCGACCACATCGGAGTCGCCGTCGAGGACATCGACGCCGCGATCACCCTCTACCAGGACGGCTTCGGGATGGAGCTCGCCCACCGCGAGACGGTGGAATCGCAGGGCGTGGAGGCGGTTCTGCTCGACGTCGGCGACGGGCACGTCGAGCTGCTGGCGCCGCTCGGCCCCGAGACGCCGGTCGGCAAGTTCATGGCCAAGAACGGCGCCGGCCTGCACCACGTCGCCTACGCGGTCGAGGACATCGACGCCGCCCTCGAGCGCATCGCCGCCGCTGGGATCGGGCTGATCGACTCCGAGCCGCGAACCGGCATCCGCGACAGCCGCGTCGCCTTCCTCCATCCCCGCTCCACCGGCGGGGTCCTGACCGAGATCGTCGAACCCGCGGGAGGTCACTGATGGCTGAGGCGCAGCGCGTTGAGATCGGCTTCGAGGGTGGCCAGGTGATCTCCACCCGGCTCTCCGACGAGGACCTGAAGGACCTTCGCAAGCAGCTCGACAAGGGCGGCTGGCACGACCTCCACACGGAGGAGGGCACGGTCGCCCTCTACCTGGGGAAGGTCGCCTTCGTGCGGGTCGAGTCGGGCGAGCACCGGGTCGGCTTCGGCGGCTAGCCGATGCGACCGCGACACCTGCTTGGGGCAGCTGCCGCGGCGACGCTGGCGGCGGCGCTCTGGTGGCGCAAGAACCCCTCGGCCTGCCCCTACGGACAGCGCTTCTGGGTCGAAGCGCCGCACCCGATCATCACCCGCGAGCGGCTGCGCTCGGTCCTGCGGCCGCAGCCGGGCGAGCGGCTGCTGGAGATCGGCGTCGGCACCGGCTATTACAGCCTCGAGCTGGCGGAATGGGCCGGGCCGGGGGGAACGCTGGAGCTGTTCGACCTCCAGCAGGAGTTCCTCGACCACGTGATGCGCGGCGCCGAGGAGCGCGGCCTCGGCAACCTCGTCGCCACCCGTGGCGACGCGACGGCGCTCCCTTATGAGGACGCTTCGATCGACGCGGTAGTCCTCACCGCCGTCCTCGGCGAGATCCCGGATCGTGAGGGCGCACTGCGGGAGATCCGCCGGGTGCTGAAGCCCGCTGGCCGCCTCGTCATCGGCGAGCTCTTCGGCGACCCCCACTTCACCACCCGTGCCAGCCTTGAACGGCTGGGGGCGGAGGCGGGACTCGAACTGGTCGAGCGCTCGGGCAACTGGTTCGGTTATTTCGCACGCTTGGCACGAGCGAATTAGGGCAGTACTGCACCGTTTTCCTTTTGTTCTTGCCCACAAGTGGAAAAAGGCTGCGCAAGTTCAGGACAGTTTCTCGCCCAGAGCTGGCAATTTCCTGTACTGCTCGGATAGGTTCGCTCCTATCAACACTCCAGATCAGCATCGTCGCGGGAACGACGACGGCTGGGAGTGGGGTGAGGCGCACAGGGTCTGTCTTCGATTGGCGTATCGCTACGCGAGCAATCCGAGCGAAGCCGAAGACATAGCTCAGGATGCCTTGCTCCGGGCCTGGCGTCGGCGCTCGACCCTGCGCGATTCCGAGCGCAAGGTCCAGTGGCTGGCGACGATCGTCCGCAACGAGGCGTTCCGCACCCACGCGCGGGTGCGTCCCGATCCGACATCGACGATCGAGCTGAGCGAGGGGGCCGAGGACGAGCAGGTGCTGGCGGCGGTCGAGTCGGCCGACCTGCACGAGGCCTTGGCGGGATTGAGCGAACGCGACCGCCGGCTGCTGGAGATGCGCTACGAGGAAGACCTGACCCAGGCGACGATCGCGCTGCGGCTCGGCATCCCGGAAGGAACCGTGAAGGTGCGCCTGCACCGCGCCCGCAACAAGCTGCGGCGCGCCTACGTCGTCAAGTAGACGCTGTACAGGCGGGCGAGCGCGGGCGGGCGAAGTTCGGACCGCTGTACAACGACGCTCCCGCGCGCTGCGGCGACCATTGACCGATGAAGACGGCTGAGCGGCAGATCGTCGCCTTCGGCGGCGGCGGCTTTTCGATGGAGTCCGGCAACCCGCTGCTCGACGACTACGTGCTCGGCCTGACCAAGGCGGAGCGGCCGCGCGTCTGCTTCCTACCCTCGGCCAGCGGCGACGCCGACCATTACGTCGTCCGCTTCTACCGCGCCTTTGCCGCCCACCGCTGCGAGGCCAGCCACATCTCGCTCTTTCGCCGCGAGCAGGGGCCCTCCGACCTGCGCCGCCACCTCCTCTCCCAGGATCTGATCTACGTCGGCGGCGGCAGCGTCGTCAGCCTGCTCGGCGTCTGGCGCGCGCACGGGATCGACTCGATCCTGCGCGAGGCCTGGGAAGCCGGGGTGATCCTCTGCGGCCTCTCCGCCGGCTCGCTCTGCTGGTTCGATGAGGCGGTGAGCGGCTTCCACGGCGAGCCGCGGCGGCTGCGCGGGCTGGGGTTGCTGCCGTTCAGCAACTGCGTCCACTACGAGCGGGGCACGGCGCGCTGCGAGGCCTACCACCGCTTCCTGCGCGAAGGGATGTGCGCCGGCTACGCGGCCGAAGACGGTGCCGCCCTCCACTTCACCGGCGGAGAGCTGAGCCGGGTGGTCGCCTCGCGGCCGCAGGCGCGCGGCTACCGGCTCGACGTCGCCGAACAGCGGGTGGTCGAGATGCAGATCGCGACCGCTTACCTGGGCGAGGGGGACAAGATCCCCGCCGCCCCCCTGCCGGAGGCGCTCTCGACCGCTCCGGCCGCCTGATGGAGGGCAACGGGCGGCTTCCCGCCGCTGCGACGCCGGTGCGCCGCGTCCTCGCCCTCGGCGGCCACGAGTTCAGCTCGCGGCCGGCGGACCGGGCGGTCTGCGAGCTGCTGCTGCGGCTGGCCGGGGAGCGCGGCGGCCGGCGGCCGCGGATCTGCATCCTGCCGACCGCCAGCGGCGACACCTCCGAGCAGATCGCCAGCTTCTACGCCGCCTTCGGCGAGCGCTCCTGCGAGCCCTCCGACGTCTCCCTCTTCCGGCTCGGGCGGCGGCCGCTGGCGCTGCACGACCACCTCCTCGCCCAGGACCTGATCTACGTCGGCGGCGGCAGCATGGTCAACCTGCTGGCGGTCTGGGAGGCGCACGACGTCGCCTCGATCCTCAGCCTCGCCTGGCGCCAGGGCATCGTCCTCGCCGGCCAGAGCGCCGGGGCGATGTGCTGGTTCGAGGCCGGCATCACTAAGTCCTCCGGCAAGCCGCTGGCCGCCGCCGGCCTGGGCCTCCTCGACGGCAGCCTCTGCGTCCACTACAACAACGAACCCGAGCGCCGCGCCGCCTACCTCGGCGCCGTCGGCGACGGGATGCCGGGCGGCTACGGCCTCGACGACTACGCCGGCCTGCTCTGGGAGGGAGAGGGAGCCCCCTCGGCGCTCACCGCCCGCCGCGGCGCCCGCGCCTACCGGGTCAGTGCGATGGAAGGAGAGGTGACCGAGTCCCCGCTCCCCGCCCGCTTCCTCCCCGCCCCGGCCCCAGCCGCCCTGCGCGAGGACATCGCCGAGTTCCGCCGCATCAAAACCATGCGCCGGCGCGCCGGCTGGCTCGGCTGAGCGTCACGGAGTCGGCTCAGAAAATCTCCAGAAATTTCACTTTGCGCGCATGATCTGCGCACCACACGTCGCAATGTTTCGTCTACACTTGCCATCATGGAGGCACTGAAGATGAGCGACCGGGTGAACAGCTGGAACGACGACAGGCTCGACGAACTGAACCGGCGGGTGGAGAACGGCTTCGCGAAAGTCGATCGCGAGATGAAAGAAGGCTTCGCCAAGGTCGACAAGCGTTTCGACCGGGTCGAAGGCGAGATGAAAGAAGGGTTTGCGCAGACGGCCTCGCACGAGGAACTGGCTGAATTGAAGGTCGCCTCGCGCGAGGAAATGGGGGAAGTGAAGGTGCAGCTGAACCGGATCAACGACCGGATCGATCGGCTCTACTACCTGCTCCTAGTGGCGATGGTCAGCTTGATAGGGGCACTAATCGCCAACAGCGCCTTGACTTGACCGGTCGCTACTCGCCCGCGACCGGCGGGGCGGTCGGGTCGCCGCTCTCTTCGCCGAGTTTCTCCCGGGCGATGTAGTCCTCGGCCAGCAGCAGGTTGTCCTTCGAGCGCTCGACCACGCTGAGGAGGTCGGTCATCAGCGCCACCTCCTCGACCTGCTCCTTGACGAACCACTGCAGGAACTGCTCGGCGCGATAGTCCTTCAGCTCGCGGGCGAGCTCGAAGAGGGCGAAGATCTCGCTGCTGACCCGCCGCTCCTGCTCGAGCGCCATCCGCACCGGGGCGCTGCCGTCGGCGAAGCTGGTCTGCTGCGCCTTGATGTCCGGGATCCGCACCTCCTCGCCGACGTCGAGCAGGTACTTGATCATCATCATCGCGTGCTCGCGCTCCTCCAGCGCCTGGCGGTAGAAGAAGGCGGCGAGGCGGGGAAGGGTCTCGGCGTCGTAGTAGACGGCCGCGGCCACGTACTGCTGGTGGGCGGCGAACTCGTTGGAGATCTGCTCGTTGAGGGCGTCGGCGAAAGACTTGTCGGGCATCTCGGCTCCTTGTCGCGGGCGGGCACCCGGAACGTAGCCGAAACCGCGAATTCGGTCGGCCGAACTACAAATCGTCTCCGCATACCGGAGACGATTTGTTGGTCAGATCCGCCAGCGGAAGCCGGTCGCCTCGAGCGCCGGCTGCAGCGGGCTGGTCGGCAGGCCCGGCTTCGTCGCCAGCTCGGGGTCGTTGTAGCCCCCGGGGGCGACGTCGTTGGGGGTGTCGGGATGGAAGATCGAGGCGAGGTACTGGATCTGGCCGCGACCCTGGCCGAGCTCGGTCTGGCCACCGCCGTAGGCGCCGATGCCACGCTCCTCGCAGTAGTCGTAGGCGGCGAAGAGGTTGCGGATCGGCCCGAAGCGAGAGGGCTTGACGTTGACCGTCTTCGGCGGTGACCAGGGCATCGCCTCGATGTCGGCGATCGAGTGGATCGGCGCGTCCCAGGTGACCCGCTTGTGGACCGGGTCGAGCAGCGGTTTCGTCTCCTCGTTGACGTCGGGGTCCTCGAGCCAGGCCTCGGGAAAGGTCTCGATCAGCTTCGCGTAGAGCTCGGGGTCGGTTTCGACGTCGACCGGCGTGCCTTTGTAGAAGCCCTTGAGGTCGAGCGAGTCGACCGCGCCGGTCTCGGCCAGCGCCGCGATCAGCTCGTCGTCCCAGTCGTTGACCGGGTCGAGCTTGAAGCGCAGGGTCGGGTAGACGGCGAGCCGCGCCCGCAGCGGCTCGATCGAGGAGCGCTCGCCTTCCCTGCTGGCGAGGCGCATCGAGTTGACGAAGTTGACCGGCCGCGGCTCGCGCCCGAGCGCGGCGGCAAGGTTGGTCCCGGCCTGGCGCAGCGCCAGGTCCAGCGCCGCCGACTCGAAGGCCCAGCGGCGGTAGGGGGGAGAGACGTCTTCGCGCACCGGCGGCCCGGCCGGGAAGAGGTCGACCCCGTCCAGCCGCGCGGAGAACTCGGCGAAGGTGAACTTGCCCGCCAGCCCCTCCGGCGGCCCGTGGTCCTGCTGCCCGATGTGGTCGATTGGGTCATAGACCACGTCCTCCCCGATCCCCTCCTCACCACCACCGCGCAACTTGACGACCGTCGTCAACCGTTCAAAGGAGCCGATAGTGAAGCTCAGCCCTTCGAACTCACAGCTATCAATCTGAAGCGGCAGATCCGCGATGGCATCAAAGCTGGCCACCACCGCAGCGTAGAGGAGGAGTCGGGTGAGGGTCGGCGGACAAAAGCGGGGAGTGTCCGGCGACCCTCACCCGACTCCTCCCGCCACAGCGGGGAGAACTTCAGCGCGTCACTCGAAGGGTCTTCAGCTCACGATCACTGCCGCCGCGGACGTAGCCGCCGTGGGCGAGACTTTCTCGTATGAAGTCGAGCGTCTCCGGCGTCAGCCGCTCGCCCGGGAGTACGTTGGGGATGCCGGGCGGGTAGGCGGCGAGGCCCTCGGCGGCGATGCGCCCGGCGGCGGCGTCGAAGGGGACCACTTCCTGCGGGCCGAGGAAGGCTTCGCGCGGGGTCAGCACCAGCTCGCCCCAGGGCGGCGCCGGCGCCAGCTTCTCGTCCGGCGCCCCCGGCGTCTCCTCCAGCTCCGCGACCGCCTTGCGCAGCCCTGCCACCAGCCGCTCGCCCGCCTCCTCGGCGCTCTCGCCGACGCCGAAGATCGCGACGACGACGTTGCCCGAGTAGAGCTCGAGGTCGAGGTTGGCCGTGTGGAAGGCCGTTTTCCAGAGGCGCTGGGCGCTAGAGCCGGTTCCGCGCACGTCGATCCCGAGCCGCAAGGGGTCCCATCCCGCCACCCCCGGGTTGCCGACCAGCCGCTCGTCGAGCACCTCGAGGCCGGGGATCTCCCGGATCCGCTCGCGCGTCCTCGCGATCGCCGCCAGCGCCTGCCCCAACAGCTCTTCGCCGTGGATGTAGACCTGCCGCCGCGCCGCGTCGAGCGAGCCGGAGAGGAGGCCGCTGGGGCTGGTCGTCTCGACCAGGCTGACGCAGCGGTCGACGATCGCCGGGTCGATCCGGCCGCCGCGGCCGAGGTGCAGCATCGCCGCCTGGGTGAGGCTGCCGACGATCTTGTGGGTGGAGGAGGTGACGAGGTCGGCGCCGGAGGAGAGCGCGTCGGGCGGCAGGTCGGGATGGAAGTGCAGGTGCGCGCCCCAGGCCTCGTCGGCGATCAGCGGCACGCCCCGCGAGTGCGCCACCTCGGCCAGGGCGGCGACGTCGGCGCAGGCGCCGAAGTAGGTCGGGGAGACGACCATCGCCGCCACCGCCTCCGGGGTTTCGTCCAGCGCCGCCGCCAGCGAGTCGGGGGTGAGGCCGTGGGCGATCCCCAGCTCCGGGTCGAGCTGGGGGGAGACGAAGGTCGGGCGCATCCCGCTCAGGACCAGCCCGTCGATCACCGAGGAGTGGACGTTGCGCTGGACCACCACCCGCTTGCCGAGGTGGGCGAGCGCCATCATCGTCGCGTGGTTGCCCTGCGAGGCGCCGTTGATCAGGAACCAGGAGCGCGCCGCGCCCCAGGCTTCGGCGGCGAGCTGCTGCGCCTGCTGGAACGGGGTCGGTTCGGGTCCGATGTCGACCCCTTCGGTGACCGAGGGGATGTCGTTGCGCAGGCCGACCTCGCCGACCAGCTCGGTCATCGCCGGGTCGGCGCCGAGGCCGCCCTTGTGGCCGGGGACCTGGAACCGCCCCGTCTCCAGCTCCGCGTAGGCCAGCAGGGCGTCGACGTAGGGAGTCGACTCCTGACCCGATCTCGACATCGGGGCGAGTCTACGGACCCCGCCCTGGGGGCTTGGACAAATCGACGGCCGATCTTTGGACAGATCCGCGGGTGGCCTTCCTGGAGAATCCATGGATGCGCCACACGCGTCTCGGCTACTGGATCGAGGAGGCAGGGGACATCGCTCCGCTGCCCGCCCTTGCTGGCGACCGCGAGGCGGATGTCCTCGTCGTCGGCGGCGGCTACACGGGGATGTGGACCGCCTGGTACGCGCGCCAGCTCGCGCCCGAGGCGCGGATCGTCCTGCTCGAGGCCGAGCCTGTCTGCGGCCACGGCCCCAGCGGCCGCAACGGCGGCTTCTGCAACGCGATGTGGTTCTCGCTCGCCTCGATGCGCGACCGCTGGGGCGCCGAGGCGGCGCTGGCGACCGCGCGGGCGGCGCAGGAGGCGGTCGGCCGGATCGAGCGCTTCTGCGCCGAGCAGGAGGTCGACGCCTGGTTCCGCCCCGCCGGCTACGTGCAGGTCTCGACCGCGCCCGCGCACGACGGCGCCTGGTCCCGTGCCCTCGCCGCCTGCCGCGAGCTCGGCGTCGCCGGGATGCTGCAGCCGCTGAGCGAAGCCGAGGTCGCCGAGCGCTGCCAGTCGCCGGCCTTCCGCGCCGGCGCCGTCTCGCCGACCTCGGCCACGGTGCAGCCGGCGCGCCTCGCGCTCGGGCTGCGGGCGAAGCTGATCGAGGCGGGGGTGGAGGTCTACGAGTCCTCGCCGATGCGCTCGTTCGGCGAGACCGGCGACGGCGTCGAAGCGCGCACCCCCACGGGTTCAGTGCGCGCCGCCCGCGGCGTGCTGGCGATCGGCGGCGCCGCCAAGGGACGCCACGGGCCGCTGCGCGGTCGCCTCACCGTCGCCTCCTCTCACATCGTCCTCACCGAGCCGGTCCCCGACGTCCTGGAGGAGATCGGCTGGACCGGCGGCGATTGCATCACCGACTCGCGCTCGCTCCTGCACTACTTCCGCACCACCCCCGACGGCCGCATCGCCTTCGGCTGGGGCGGCGGCCGGATCGCCTTCGGCGCCCGGACCGGCGGCCGCTCCGAGCTCGACGCCGCCGTCATCGCCGCCGCGGCGGAGGACCTGCACGACTACTTCCCCGCCCTGCGCGGCCGCCGCATCACCCACGCCTGGGGCGGCCCGATCGACGCCTCCCCGACCCACCTCCCCGCCGTCCGCTCATTTGCCGGCGGCCGCGCCTTCGTCGCCGCGGGCTACACCGGCAACGGCGTCGGCCCCTCGAACATGGTCGGCCGCACCCTCGCCTCCCTTGCCTTGGACCACGAGGACGAGCCCGCCCACCTCGCCTTCGTCAATGCCCCCAACCCCCGCATCCCCCCCGAGCCCTTCCACTGGCTAGGCGGCGAATCAATCCGCCTCGGCATCCTCAGGAAAGAGGAGGCCGAGATGCAGGGCCGCCGTCCGGGTCCCATCTCCTCGACCATCGCGAAGGTCCCGGAACTGATCGGCTTCCATATCGGCCGCTGAACCCCCCGCCTTTCGGCTTGGAGAGGACGTTTGGAATAGTGGCCACATTGAGATAGAATGTGGCCACTATGGAGAAGGCGACCGTAGGCATCCGCGAACTGAAGGACAAGGCGAGCTCGATCATCGATCGCGTCGAGGAGGGCGAGGCGATCACGGTGACTAAACATGGCCGGCCGGTGGCAAGGATCGTTTCCGCCACGACGCCGCCTCACCTTGCCGCCCTGGTCGCCGACGGAACCGTGCGGCCGAGCGAGGGCCGCCGGTACCTGCCAAAGCCCGCCAAGCTCCGAGGGTCCGGCAAGAGCGCCGCAGACTACGTCTCCGAGGGACGGCGCTGAGCCTCTACCTCGATACCAGTGCCCTGGTCAAGCTGTTGATTGATGAGCCGGGCACGGAGGAGGCACAGAGTGCCTATGGCAGTGCCGACGGCGTCCGAAGCACTGCGATCGCTTATGTAGAGGCAACCGCAGCCCTGACCAGGATGCGAAAAGGGAGGCGCTTGACCCCGACCCAGTTCCGCCACGCAATCGATGATCTGGAGAGCCTCTGGCGGGGAGTCGACAGCCACGCCGTAAACAGCGTGCTTCTCGCGAAAGCCGCCGAGAGCGCACGCGCCCATTCGCTACGCGCCTATGACTCCGTCCACCTTGCGGGCGCTCTCTCCTTCGCCGCTGGCGAAGAGGTCGAGTTCGCCTGCTGGGACAAGGAGCTGCGCGATGCGGCAAAAAGGCACGGCTTCAGGCTGGTTCCCCCGGCACTCTGATTTGGCCGTTCCATCGATTCTGACTTAGGTCGCCGCCGGTACGCCTGCGGGAACAATGACCTCGGCCTCCTGCTCGGGCCGCACACTTGCCATCTTTTCCGCCCGCCGCTGCTGCCACGTCGCGAAGCCCATGGCGGCGACGGTGAAGCTGAAGAGGATCATCGCGATCACGTTGACTTCGACTGGGATGCCGCGCTGGGAGGCGCCGTAGATGTAGAGGGGGAAGGTGACGGTGGTTCCGGAGTTGAAGTTGGAGATGACGAAGTCGTCGATCGAGAGGGCGAAGGCGAGCATGGCGCCGCCGAAGATGCCGGGCATGATCAGCGGCAGGGTGACGAGGCGGAAGGTCTCGAAGGAGCTCGCGCCGAGGTCCCGCGCCGCCTCCTCGAGGCTGCGGTCGAACCCGATCAGCCGCGAGCGGACGACGACGACGACGAAGCTGATGCAGAACATCACGTGGGCGATCAGCAGCGTTTCGAAGCCGAGCTTGAAGGTGCCGAGAAGGAGGAAGAAGGAGAGCAGCGCCGCCCCCATCACCACCTCGGGGGTGGCCATCGGGATCACGATCAGGAAGTTCGCCAGGCGCCGGCCGCGGAAGTTGTGGCGGACCAGGGCGAGCGCCATCATCGTCCCGACGATGGTCGAGACCACCGTCGCCAGCAGCGCCAGTTTGAGGCTGGTCACCAGCGCTTCGTTCAGTTCCGGTCTGCTGAAGGCGTGGGCCCAGTGGTCGAGGGTGAAGCCGACCCAGGTGTAGTTGTAGCGGCCCTGCGGGTCGTTGAAGGAGAAGAGCAGGATCACCGCGATCGGCAGCAGCAGGTAGACGACCACCAGCGCGGCGACGATGTTGACCGCGTGCTCGCGCAGCCAGCGCCAGGCGCGGGCGGAGCCGCTCTCCCCGCTCATCGCGCCTCCTCTCCCATCAGCGCCTCCGAGCCGGCGAATTTGATGTAGATGACGACGGCGATCATGATCAGCGCCATCAGCACGAAGGAGAGCGCCGCCGCCGAGGGGTAGTCGGCCTGGCTCAGGTAGAGCGACTGGATCACGTTGCCGATCATCCGGTTGCCGGCGCCGCCGAGGAACTGGGCGTTGACGTAGTCGCCGGCGGCCGGGATGAAGGTCAGCAGCGTCCCGGCGACGATCCCCGGGGCCGAGAGCGGCAGCGTCACCCGCAGGAAGCTCTGCGTCGCCGAGGCGTACAGGTCCTTCCCCGCCTCGATCAGCCGCACGTCGATCCGCTCCAGGCTGGCGTAGATCGGCAGGATCATGAAGGGAAGGAAGTTGTAGGTGAGGCCGGCGATCACCGCCCAGCTGGTGGCGAGGATGTGGCCGCTCGGTGCCAGCCCGATCGCGTGGAGGACTTCGGTCACCGGGCTTTCGTCGGAGAGGATCGTCTCCCAGGCGATCGTCCGGATCAGGTAAGTGGTGAAGAAGGGGGCGACGACGGCGAACAGCATCACGTTGCGCCAGCGCCCGGCCTTGAAGGCGATCGCGTAGGCGAGCGGGTAGGCGATCACCAGCGCCAGCAGCGTCGCCGCCCCGGCGTAGAGGAAGGAGCGGACGAACTGGGTGTCATAGGCCGAGAGCGCTTCGCTGTAGTTCGACCAGTTCCAGCTGAATTCGAGGCTGCCGACGACCCCCGACTCGAGCGAGAGTTTCGCCAGGTAATAGAGCGGGACGACGAAGAAGATGACCAGCCAGATCGTCCCCGGCCCGAGCAGGAAGTAGGGGACGATCCGGCGGCGCATCTAACTCACCCGTTGAGTACCGCGTCGAAGGCTTTGATCACCTTCTGTTCCTCTTCGCCTTCCAGGACCGGCGTCCCCGAGCACTTTTTGGTGAAGGAGGCGCTGGGGAAGATCAGCTGGTTCTGCGCCAGTTCCGGATCCCGTTTGGCGAGGACTTCTTTCACCCCTTCGACCGGGGTCACGTAGTTGACGTATTCGGCGATGTTGGCCTGTACTTCGGGCTCGTAGACGTAGTTCATGAACGCCTCGGCCGCGGTCGGGTTCGGCGCCCCGACCGGGATCACCATGTCTTCGGACCAGAGCATGCACCCCTCGGTCGGCATCCGCCATTCGAGGTTCGGGTTGTCGGCCTGCAGCTGCACCGCGTCGCCCGACCAGCCGATCACCGCGACCGCGTCGCCGCTGGTCAGGTCACGCGCGTAGTCGTTGCCGGTGAAGCGGCGGATCTGCCCCGATTCGGCCGCCCCCTTGATTTTTTCGATCGCCTTCATCCAGTCGGCTTCGGTGGCTTCGTTGGGATCGACTCCTTCGCACTTCATCACCAGCGGCACCGTTTCCCGCACTTCGTTCAAGAAGTCGACCTTGCCCTTGTACTTGGGGTTGAAGAGGTCACAGATCGACTTCACGTCCGGGGCCGTTTCCTTGTTGACGATGATCCCGGTCATGCCGCTCTGCCACGGCACCGTCCAGTCGCGGTTGGGGTCGAACTGCGGGTGCTGGAGGCTGGAGACGAGGTTCTTTTCGACTTCCGGCAGCCCCGCTTTGTCGAATTCCTGCAGGTAGCCGAGCTTGTGCATTTTGGTGACCATGTAGTCGGCGAGGACGAAGATGCTGCGGCCACCCGATTCGCCCTGCTGCAGCTGCTGCTGCATCTTGTTGAAGAATTCTTCGTTGGAGTTGATGTCCTCGATGTACTTGACGTTCACGCCGGTCGCCTTTTCGAAGGCGGGGACGGTCCCCTTGTCGATGTAGAGGGGCCAGTTGGAGATCGTCAGGCTGCCCGAGGGCTTGCCTTCCAGCTTCACCTTCGAGGCTTCCTTTTCTTCGCCGCTGTTCCCTTCGATTCCGCCGCCACCGCCGCCGCAGGCAGCAAGCCCGAGGGCAAGCGCCGCCACGGCGATCACGACGGCGACGATGCCTACGCCCCTGCCTTGGTCCTTCTTCATGCTCACCATCTGCGGTTCAACCTCCATGGGTCGTTTCCAGTTGCGACTGGTCGGCGGCTCCTACGCCGTCGTTGCTTGCCGCCTTCTCTCCCATGGGCGACTCGCGGACAAGATGCATGTGCTCGGGCTCCCAGCTCAGCGCCACCCGGGCGCCGCCGCCGGGCAGGCGCTGGCGCTCGGCCTCGTCGGCGTTGGGGATGAGGACGGTCATCCGCACCCCCTCGCCGAGGTCGACGGCGATCTGCGTCGCCGTCCCCAGGTAGAGCGAGCTGGCAACGATCCCCTCGACCCGCGGCCGGTCGGCGGGGCCGTGCCCGTTTTCGCTCAGCTCGACCCGGAGCTTCTCCGGCCGCACCACCGCGTGGCAGCGCTCGCCGGGCGAGAAGCCGTCGGTGCGGGTGGAGATCGTCTGCCCCTGGTCGAGCTTGACCTCGTCGGAGCTCCTCACCGTCGCCGGCATCAGGTTGGAGACGCCGATGAAGCCGGCGACGAAGGTGGTGGCGGGGCGGTTGTAGACCTCCTCCGGCGTCGCGACCTGCTCGACCCGGCCGCGGTTCATCACCGCGATCCGGTCGCTCATCGTCAGCGCCTCCTCCTGGTCGTGGGTGACGTAGACGAAGGTGATGCCGACGTCGCGCTGGATCCGCTTCAGCTCGACCTGCAGTCCCTTGCGCAGCTTCAGGTCGAGGGCGCCGAGCGGCTCGTCGAGCAGCAGCACCTTCGGCAGGTTGACCAGCGCACGGGCCAGGGCGACCCGCTGCTGCATCCCGCCCGAGAGCATCGAGGGGCGCCGTTTCGCCTCGCCGGCGAGGCCGACCCGCTCCAGCTCGCCGGCGACCCGCTGCCTGATCTCCTCCTTCGCGACCCTCTTCCGCTTCAGCCCGAAGCCGACGTTGTCCTCGACGCTGAGGTGGGGGAAGAGCGCGTAGCTCTGGAAGACGGTGTTGGTCGGGCGCTTGTGCGGCGGCAGCTGCGCCACGTCGGAGCCCTCGATCCGGATCTCGCCGCTGGTCGGCCGCTCGAAGCCGGCGATCATCCGCAGCGTCGTCGTCTTGCCGCAGCCGCTCGGGCCGAGCAGGGTGAAGAACTCGCCCCGCCCCAGCTCGAGACTGAGGTCGTCGACCGCCGCCAGCTCGTCGAAGCGCTTCGTCACGCTTCGGAGCTCGACGCTCGAGGTCTCTCCTCCGTGGGAGTCCATCACCGTCAAGGTAAGCCCCGGTGGCGAACCCCGCAAGGGGCGAATGTCCTAAAAGCACAGGAGCAACTTGTACGTCGTGTACAAGTCGATCTCCAGTCCTTGACCCAAAGACCACTTGCGAATGTTGGATTCTGGCTCTAGCTTTATCCATAACGTCGTAGTCCGAGAGGACCGAGAGGAGAGTCCCAATGGCCACCGCTTCGCAGGCCCCCGCAGGAACCGATCTCCAGCAGCTGGCCCGCCAGCACCTCTGGATGCACTTCTCGCGGATGGGCTCCTACGGGCCCGATCACGAGGTGCCGATCATCACCCGGGCCGACGGCTGCTACGTCTACGACGAACACGGCAACCGCTACCTCGACGGCCTCTCCGGCCTCTTCTGCGTCAACGCCGGCCACGGCCGCACCGAGTACGGCGAGGCGGCGGCGCGCCAGGTCGAAGAGCTCGACTTCTACACGCTGTGGAGCTACGCGCACCCGCGGGCGATCGAACTGGCGGCGCGGATCGCCTCGCTCGCCCCCGCCGACCTCAACCGCGTCTTCTTCACCTCGGGCGGCTCGGAGGCGGTCGAGTCGGCGCTGAAGCTGGCCCGCAACTACCACCGCGTCCACGGCAAAGGCCAGAAGCACAAGGTGATCGCCCGCGAGGTCGCCTACCACGGCACCTCCTTCGGGGCCCTCTCGGCGACCGGCATCACCGACCTGCGCAGCCAGTTCGAGCCGCTGACGCCGGGCGGCTGCCACGTCCCCAACACCAACATCTACCGCTGGCCCGAGGACCGCGACCCGCTCTGGGCGGCCGACGCGATCGAGGAGCGGATCGTCTTCGAGGGTCCGGAGACGGTCGCCGCGGTGATCCTCGAGCCGGTCCAGAACGCCGGCGGCTGCTTCGTCCCGCCCGACGGCTACTTCCAGCGGGTGCGGGAGATCTGCGACACCTACGACGTGCTGATGATCTCCGACGAGGTGATCTGCGCCTGGGGCCGCCTCGGCCACTACTTCGGCTGCGAACGCTTCGATTACGTCCCCGACCTGATCACCGTCGCCAAGGCACTGACCTCGGCCTATGCGCCGATGGGCGGCGTGATCGCCTCCGACAGGGTCGCCGAGCCGTTCATGCAGGGGACCGCCTCCTTCGCCCACGGCTTCACCTTCGCCGGCCACCCGATCGCCGCCGCGATCGCGATGGCCAACCTCGACGTCTACGAGCGCGAGGACCTCTGCGGCCACGTCCGCGCCAAGGAGGGCGAGTTCCGGCAGATGCTGGAGAGCCTGCACGAGCTGCCGATCGTCGGCGACGTGCGCGGCGCCGGCTACTTCCACGCGGTCGAGCTGGTCAAAGACAAGGAGACGAAGGAGAGCTTCGACGACGAGGAGTCCGAGAAGCTCCTAAGGGGCTTCCTCTCCGGCGAGCTCTACAAGCGCGGGCTGATCTGCCGCGCCGACGACAGGGGCGACCCGGTCGTGCAGCTGGCGCCACCGCTGATCGCCGACACCGAGCAGTTCGAAGAGATCCACGATGTCCTCCACTCGGTTCTGGCGGAGGCCTGGGACCAGGTCGTTCGTTAGGAGCGACAAAGTGCTCACCGTCCAGAGCCTGCTCGACGAGCTCGACTTGGAGTTGGCGGCCGGGGCGGACGCGGCCGCGGCGCCGGTGCGCTGGGTCCACATCTCCGAGCTGCAGGACCCGACGCCGTGGCTCTCCGGCGGCGAGCTGATGCTGACCACCGGGATCCCCCTCGACAGCGCCGCCAAGCAGCGCGCCTTCGTCCGCATCCTCGCCGACCGCAACCTCGCCGGCCTCGGGTTCGGCACCGGCTTCAGCCACAAATCGCTGCCGAAGGCGCTCGTCGACGAGGCCGAGAAGCGCGACTTCCCGCTCTTCGAGGTGCCCTACTCGGTCCCGTTCATCGCGATCACCGAGAAGGCCTTCGCGAAACTGGTCAACGAGCAGTACGAGGTGCTGCAGCGCGGGATCGCCGTGCAGCGGCGGCTGGAGCGGCTGGTCCTGGAGGAGCGCGGGCTGGAGGAAATCGCCGCCACCGTCGCCTCCGCCGTCGGCGGCACCGTCGCGGTGCTGGACGGCCGCGGCGAGCGGCTCGCCGGCCGCGGCTTCCGCCGCCAGCTCTCCGCCGAGGCGATCGCCGCGATCCGCAAGGAAGCGCTCAGCCACGCCGGCGACGGCCACCCCTTCGTCCCCTCGCACCCGACCGTGGCGGGGCGGGCGCTGGCCCACCCGGTGATCTCCCCCGGCGGCGGGCCGCCGCAGGCCTGGGTGGTGATCGTCCGCGACTCCGGCGGGCTCGGCGACTTTGAGCGGCTGATCCTGCAGCAGGCGGTGGCGGTGGTGGCGCTGGAGCTGATGCGCCGCCGGGTCGCCCGCGAGACCGAGCGGCGCCTGGCCGGCGACGTGCTGGCGGCGGCCCTCGGCGGCAGGATGGACCCGACCGAGCTGCGCCGGCGCCTGGAGCCGTTCGGGATCGGCGAGGCGGCGGCGGTGCTCGTCTTCTCGCTCAGCGACCCGGCCGAGGCGGCGGGAGCGCTGGAAGCGGCGCTGGCCGCCGACGCCTGCGCAGCCGTCGTCGCTCCTCACTCAACCGGTGGGCGCGAGCTGCTCTGCGCGGTGATCGACTGCTCCGACCGCGACCCGATCGAGGTCGCGACCGAGGCGCGGCGAGAGCTCGCCCGCGAGCGCGGCCCCGTCCGCGCCGCCGCCAGCCGCCCGGCGGCGCCCGAGCGCCTGCGCCACTCCTTCCACGAGGCGCGCTGCGCGCTGGAGGCGACCGCCTTCGACAACGGCTCGGCGCCGGAGGTCGCCTCCTGGAGAGACCTCGGCGCCTTCACCCTGCTGCTCTCGATCCAGGACGACGACGCGCTCGACCTCTACTGCGACAGCGTCCTCGGCCCGATCGAACGGGGGGACGAGGACTACGGCGGCGAGCTGCTGCGCTCGCTGGAGGCCTTCATCGAGCAGAACGGCCAGTGGGAGCGGGCCGCCCGCCAGGTCTACTGCCACCGCCACACCTTGCGCTACCGGATGCGCAAGGTGGAGGAGCTGACCGGGCGCGACCTCTCGCGCGCCCACGACCGGATCGAGTTCTGGCTCGCCCTGCGAGCGAAGGAGTTGGTCTCGTGAAGATCGGCGTCCCCACCGAGATCAAGGCCGACGAGTACCGCGTCGCCGTCACTCCCGCCGGGGTGCGCGAACTGAGCGAGCACGGGCACGAAGTGCTGATCCAGGCCGGGGCGGGCGAAGGGAGCGCGATCAGCGACGGCGACTACGAGGCCCAGGGGGCGACGATCGTCCCCGCGGCCGCCGACGTCTTCGGCGAGGCGGAGATGATCCTCCACGTCAAGGAGCTGCAGCCGAGCGAGATCGAGATGCTGCGGCCCGAGCAGCTGCTCTTCACCTACCTGCACCTGGCGCCCGACCCCGAGCAGACCCGCGGCCTCTGCGGCGCCGGCGTCACCGCGATCGCCTACGAGACGGTCGAGGACCAGCATGGGCGGCTGCCGCTGCTGGCGCCGATGAGCGAGGTGGCGGGGAAGATCGCGACCCAGGCCGGGGCCTTCATGCTGGAGAAGCCGATGGGCGGACGCGGGATCCTGCTGGGCGGGGTGCCCGGCGTCGCCGCCGCCAACGTGATGGTGATCGGCGGCGGCGTGGTCGGGATGAACGCGGCCTTCATCGCGATCGGGATGGAAGCCGACGTCTTCGTCTACGACCGCTCGATCGACCGCCTGCGCGAGCTCGAAGTGATCTTCGGCGGGCGCTGCTCGACCGTTTACTCGACCCGGCTGGCGGTCGAGGAGATGCTGCCGGGCGCCGACCTCGTGATCGGCGCCGTCCTCGTGCATGGGGCGCGGGCGCCGTACGTGATCCGCCGCGAGCAGCTGAAGCTGATGAAGCCCGGCGCGGTCCTGGTCGACGTCGCGATCGACCAGGGCGGCTGCTTCGAGACCTCGCGGCCGACGACCCATCGCGAACCGACCTTCGAGGTTGACGGGATCACCCACTACTGCGTCGCCAACATGCCCGGCGCGGTCCCGATCACCTCGACCCACGCCCTCACCAACGCGACGCTGCCCTACGCGATCGCGATCGCCGACCACGGCATCGCCGAGGCGATCCGGCGCGATCCCGGCCTGCGGCCAGGGGTCAACGTCGCCGCCGGCAAGGTCACCCATCCGGCGGTGGCGGAGGGAGTGGGTATGGAGTACGTAGCGGTCGAGGACGTCCTCGGCCTCGAACCGACCTTGAAATGAGCATCGACAGCAGGGAGGACCCGATGAGCACTTACGCGGTAGTCAATCCAGCAACCGGCGAGACGATCAAGGAGTACCCGGAGATCGGCGACGACGAGCTCCGCGCTGCGATCGACCGGGCCGACCAGGCCTCCAAGACCTGGCCCGCCTCCTCCTCCGTGGCCGATCGGGCCGCGCTGGTCCGCAAGGTCGGCGAACTGCACTCCGAGCGCCGCCAGCAGCTGGCCGAGATCATCGTCCGCGAGATGGGCAAGCCGATCGAGCAGGCGCTGATGGAGGTCGACTTCGCCGGCGAAATCTACGCTTTCTACGCCGACAACGCCGAGGCTTTGATGGCCGACGAGCCGATCGAGCTGCTCGGCGGCGAGGGCACCGCGGTGATCCGCCGCAGCCCGTTCGGGGTCCTGCTCGGGATCATGCCCTGGAACTTCCCCTACTACCAGGTCGCCCGCTTCGCCGGGCCGAACCTGGTGATCGGCAACACGATCCTGCTCAAGCACGCGCCGCAGTGCCCGGAATCGGCCGAGGCGATGCAGCAGATGTTCGACGACGCCGGCTTCCCCGAGGGCGCCTACGAGAACGTCTACGCGACCAACGAGCAGATCGAGTGGGTGATCGCCGACCCGCGCGTGCACGGCGTCTCGGTCACCGGCTCCGAGCGCGCCGGCGCCGCGGTGGCCGAGGTCGCCGGGCGCAACCTGAAGAAGGTCGTGCTCGAGCTCGGCGGCTCGGACCCCTTCATCCTGCTCGGCACCGACGACCTCGACGGGGCGGTGACGGCGGCGGCCGAAGCGCGGCTCGACAACACCGGCCAGTCCTGCAACGCGGCCAAGCGCTTCATCGTCGTCGACGAGCTCTACGACGAGTTCCTGGAGAAGTTCAAGGAGCAGTTGGGCGGGGCGAAGCCGGGCGATCCGACGGCAGAGGACACCGCGGTCGGGCCGCTCTCCTCGCAGACCGCGGCCGACAGACTCGAGGACCAGGTCAAGCGGGCGGTCGACAACGGCGCCGAGGTGGTCGTGGGCGGCAAGCGCGACGGCAACTTCTTCGAACCGACGATCCTCACCGGGATCAAGCCGGGCGACGAGGCCTCCCAGGAAGAGTTTTTCGGGCCCGTCGCCCAGGTCTACAAAGTCGGCTCCGAGGAGGAGGCGGTCGCACTTGCCAACCAGACCCCGTTCGGGCTGGGCTCCTACGTGATGACCACCGACAAGGAGCAGGGCGAGCGGGTCGCCGACAAGATCGAAGCCGGGATGGTCTACGTCAACCTGGTCGGGGCTGACAGCCCCGAGTTGCCGTTCGGCGGCTTCAAGCGCTCCGGCTTCGGCCGCGAGCTCGGCCGCTACGGCGCCGACGAGTTCGTCAACAAGAAGTTGATCCGCAGCGCCTGAGTACGATCCAGCTCTCGTGAGTCGCCGCGCCCGGGGGATCGTCGTCGCAGCTGTGCTCGCGCTCGCCGTGTTGGCGGCG
Source organism: Solirubrobacterales bacterium (assembly GCA_036278095.1). Classification (GTDB taxonomy): domain Bacteria; phylum Actinomycetota; class Thermoleophilia; order Solirubrobacterales; family 70-9; genus VAYN01. The sequence continues at coordinate 66,059 of DASULS010000015.1, forward strand.
AGCGCCGCCGCGGCGACCAGCGAAGCGCCCGAAGAAGAACACCGCTGCCACGGGCGGCTGGCGAAGGTCCTCGGCACCGACGGCAACGACGTGATCCGCGGCACTCCCGGACGGGACGTGATCTGGGGCGGGCCGGGCGACGACGTGATCTACGGCGAACTCGGCAATGACCTGATCTGCGGTGGTGGAGGCGACGACATCATCCACGGCGGCCGCGGCAACGACGAGCTCTACGGCGGTACCGGCAGCGACCAGGTCAACGGCGACCTCGGCGACGACAAGGTGCTCGGCGGGCCGGGGAGCAACGACGAGGTCGCGGGCGATCTCGGCATCGACGTCGCCAACGGCGGTCCCGGCAACGAAGACCTGGTCCACGGCGACTACGGCTACGACCGCATGTCGGGCGGCGCCGGCAGCGGGGACATCGCCTCCTTCGCGACCGCCCGGGCCGGCGGCAAGGGCAGCGGCGTCTGGGCCTCGCTGCGGGCGCACCGGGCCTACGGGGACGGCCACGACCGGCTCTTCGGCTTCGAGAGCCTCGAAGGCTCGGCCTTCCGCGACACCCTGATCGGCAGCCCGCAGGCCAACGTCATCAGCGGCGGCCCGGGCGACGACCACCTGGTCGGCGGCGGCGGCGCCGACGTCCTGAACGGCGGCCAGGGCAGCGACGGCTGCGAGGGCGCGAAAGGGCGGACCACCTCCTGCGGCAAAGAAGCGGCCCCGAAAGCCTCCGCCTACGTCCAGCTCGATCCGACGCCGGGCGGCGGCGCCGGCCTGCAGATCGTCGGCGGCGGCGGCCGCGACCAGTTCGTCGTCGCCTTCGACGAAGCGACCGACACCTTCGGCATCACCGCCAAAAAGGGACTCGCGATCAGCCCGGGTTGCTCCCACGCGCTCGGCAACCCCGACGCCGTGTCGTGCGAAGCGAACGGCCCCGCCCGCTGGCTGATGGCCGACCTCGGGCCTGGCGCCGACAGCCTCCGGGTCGAAGGCTCGCTGCGCTCGGTGGGCAGCGTCCGCTTCGCCGGCGGCCTCGGCAACGACACGATCCGCGGCGGCCCCGAGGACGACCTGATCGAGTCCGGCCCCGGCTCGGACCATCTATACGGGGGCGACGGCGCCGACGGCCTGGTCGGAGGGCTGCCCGGCCCGACCTACCTCTACGGCGAAGGCAGCGGCGACCTGTTGGCGGCCGGCGGCGGCTGCGCCGGCGGGGCGCTGGTCGGCGGCCCCGGCCGCGACGATGCCTCCTTCGCCGAGACCCAGGCCCACCCCGGCCTGCTGATCATCTCCTTCCCCCAGCACAAAGCCTGGGTGACGACGGTGAAGAACTGCCACCCGGTTCACCTCTCGCCGACCGACGAGGACATGGAGGGCTCCTTCGACTGGGACGTGCTGATCGGCGACAGCGGTCCCAACAGCATGCTCGGCCAGCCCGGCAAGGACCGCTTCTACGGCAACGGCGGCGAAGACGTGATCGATGCCCGCGACGGCGTCCGCGACTTCTCGATCCAGTGCGGCAAGGGCCACCCGGCCGAAGTGATCAAGGTCAAGGGCCTCGGCGGCAAGACCGAAACCCGCGAAATCCCCGCCACCGGCAAACCCGCCGGCCGCGCCCTCACCGACTCCTTCGACCCCCAGCCCTACAACTGCGCCACCGTCAAGCACGGCACCCCCGTCCCCGGCCTCAACAAGGGTTAAAGCCCCCAACAACCCGCCCACATAACCCGCACATAGCGCGGAAAGGGCTCAAGCCGTGGCGTCCCAAGGGGGCGAACCCATGCGGCGTTCGTCCTTGGGACGGATATGCCGGTCAAAGGACGAACGCCGCCATCTCATCGGCGGCTTGGGGATCTTGCGACGCGGCAGCACGGTGTGGTTTCGATGGCGCAGCTCCGGGAGTTGGGCTACGCCAAAAGCACCGTCATCGAGTGGAGCGCTGTTGGGCGCCTTCACTCCGTGCATCGCGCTGTCTACGCGGTTGGGCATCGGTGGTTGGACTGGCATGGGTGGTGCTGGGCGGCGGTTTTGGGGGCGGAACCGCATGAGACGGACGAGGTCGTTTGGCCAGCGGTGGCGAGTCATCTGTCGGCTGCCTATCTCTGGGACTTGCTGCGGTATCGGCCGGAGACGATGCACGTGACCGCCCCGACGCGGCGGCGGGCGAAGCGTCGGTTCAAGGTGCACTTCTCATCGATCCTGGCGGAGGAGGATCGGAGCGTTCGGGACGGACTCCCGGTCACCGCTCTGCCGCGGACGCTGCTGGACCTGGCGATCGGTGCCCGCCCGGAGCAACTGGAGGGATACCTGGAGCGCTCCGAAGGGCGCGGCCTCTTCGACCTCGCGGCGGTCGAAGCGCTGCTGGCGCGCTGCGGGGGACATCGCGGGCGCGGGCGCCTCGCTCGTGCCATCGCCATCTATCGCCCCGACCCCACCTTCACCCGCTCGCGCTTCGAGCGGCACTTCCGCCGCCTCGTCGGCGCAGCCGGCCTCCCCGCGCCCGCGATGAACTTCAACGTCGCCTCCTACGAGCTCGACGCCTACTGGCCCGACTTACGATTCGCGGTCGAACTCGACCTCTTCGAGACCCACGGCAGCCGCGCCGCCTTCGAGCGCGACCGCCGCCGCCAGGAGGAGCTGAAGCTGCTCGGCATCGAGATGATCCGCATCACCAAGCCGCGGCTGGACCGCGAACCGGACGCCGTCATCCGCAATCTCGCCGCCCTGCTCGAGCGCCGCCGGGCCGAGCTCGGTCTCGCTCAGCCAGCTTGAACTAGGCTTCGTCACGTGGCACGGAAGACCGCCCAAGGAGACGAGGCCGCGGCCATCGCCGCCGCGGTCGCGCGGTTCGAGGCCGAGTTCGCCACCGTCGCCCCCGCCGAGAAGCAGACGACGCCCGCCTGGCAGCGCGCGGCCCTGCTGGAGGGGGTCAGCGCCAAGGAGACCATCGAGGACTTACGAGGAGGATCCGCATGGCTGTCGTGAAAATCATCGAGCTGGTCGGCAGCTCCAAGACTTCAACCGACGATGCCGCCAAACAGGCGCTGCAGCAGGCCCAGGGCTCGCTGCGCAACATCCGCGCCGTCGACATCGTCTCCACCGGCATCCGCGGCGAGAACCTGGACGAGTACCGCGCCCACGTCCGCGTCGCCTTCCTGATCGAGGGGACGGAGGTCGACTGATGGCGGAGGAGCAGGGGAGCGAGGTCCGCGAGGTCTCGCGCGAGGAGGCCCGCAAAATGCTCGATGAGGGAGCGCAGCTGATTGACGTCCGCGCCGACCACGAGTGGGAGGCGGGGCGGATCGCCGGCGCCACCCATGTGCAGCTGCCGGAGTTGCCGGAGCGGCTCGGGGAGATCGACAAGGAGCGGCCGGTGGTCGTCTACTGCCGTGGAGGCAACCGCTCTTCGATGGCTACCGCCGCCCTCACCGACGCCGGCTATGACGCCGTCAAGCTGAGCGAGGGAATCGTCGGCTGGTCCGGTGAGGATCTGCCGCTGGAGCCTGAGGGCGGCTACGTCGCCGAATCGGGCGAGGCGGCGGCAATCCTCCAGGCGCAGAAAAGAAGCTGACCAGAGGTCGGGGCTCCCTCCTCCAACCGCTCAAAAAATTAAATACCTGAATCCCAATCGGGTTTGCTACCTTTTCCCTCATGGAGGTAGCCGTCGCAGAGAACAAGGAGCAGCGGGGCAAGGGCCGGGTCGGGACGGTCGAGAACCCCGAGACCTACGAGAACGTTCCCGGCCACGTCATCCCGATCATCGAGCGCGAGTTCGACGACTTCGACAACGAAGCCGAGCAGTTCCTCGCCGGCGAGCTGGAGGAGCACCAGTTCATCGGCTTCCGCCTCAAACAAGGCGTCTACGGGCAGCGCCAGCCCGACGTCCAGATGATCCGGATCAAGCTTCCCTTCGGCGGCGTCACCCCCGAGCAGATGGATGCCTTCGCCAGCGTCGTCGAGAAATACGCGCCGCTGAACAAGGGCCACATCACCACCCGCCAGAACATCCAGATCCACCACGTGCCGCTGCGCGACACCGAGCTGCTGCTGCGCGAGATCGCCGAGGCCGGCCTCTCCTCGCGCGAGGGCTGCGGCAACACCATCCGCAACGTCACCGGCGACCCCTGGGCCGGCGTCGCCGCCGACGAGGTCTTCGACCCGACCGCCTACGGCACCGCCTACGTCCGCTACTTCGTCCGCCACCCGACGACGCAGCTGATGCCGCGCAAGATCAAGACCTCCTTCACCGGCTCCGCCGAGGACCGGGCGATCAGCGGCATCCACGACATCGCCTTCCTCAGCCGCGAACGCGACGGCGTCAAGGGCTTCGAGGTCCGGGTCGGCGGCGGCACCTCGATCATGGCCCGCGTCGCGCCCACCCTCTACGAGTTCGTCGAGGCCGACAACGGCGACTACCTCAAGATCGCCGAGGCCGTCCTCCGCATCTTCGACCGCCAGGAGTGGCTGCGCGTCAACCGCGCCCGCGCCCGGATCAAGGTCCTGATCGACAAGATCGGCATCGACGCCTTCCGCGAGCAGGTCGACGAGGAGCTCGAGGGCGAGTGGGTGGCGGAGCGCGAATTCGGCCCTGAGCTGATCGAGCGCCTCAGCTTCAGCGTCGACGAGGAGGCGAACGCCCCCGAGGCGCCGCTGACCCCGTCCTCGCCGAACGGCGACCGCACCGAGTTCGAGCGCTTCCTCGCCGGCAACGTCGAGGCGCAGCGCCAGGAGGGCTTCTCCACGGTCGAGGTCAAGGTCACCCGCGGCGACCTCACCCCGGAGCAGTTCCGCGGCCTCGCCGAGATCATGCGCGAGTACACCGGCGGCGCCGCGCGCAGCACCGTGCAGCAGAATTTCGTCCTGCGCTGGGTCCGCGACGAGTCCCTCTACGACGTCTGGGAGCGCCTCACTGCGCTCGGGCTCGGCGAGGCCGGCGCCCGCGAGATCACCGACGTGGTCAGCTGCCCCGGCACCGACAGCTGCAAACTCGGCATCACCGCCTCGATGGGCCTCAACCGGGCGATCAAGGAGCGGGTCGAGTCGATGCAGATCAGCGACGAGCTCACCAAGCGCATCCACGTCAAAATGAGCGGCTGCCCGAACGGCTGCAGCCAGCACCACATCGCCAACATCGGCTTCTACGGCGCCTCGCTGAAAGTCGGCGGCCGCCAGATGCCGGCCTACATCCCCCACATCGGCGGCAACTTCGAGGGCGGCGAGGTCGTCTTCGGCAAGCGGCTGAAATCGCGCCTGCCCGCCAAACGGGTCCCCGAGGCGGTCGAGCGCTGGGTGCGGATGTATGAGTCCGACCGCGTCGAAGGCGAGGAGTTCAACGCCTTCGCCGAGCGGATCGGCGCCGAGCCCTTCGAAGCGGCGGTCAAGGAGCTGACCCTCCCGGCCGAGTTCAGCCTCGAGACGATGCAGCAGTTCATCGACTGGAACCGCTCCAGCCCCTACAAGGTCGAGCGCGGCGAGGGGGAGTGCGCGATCTAGCTCGCGCTCGAGCAGAGCGATGAAACCACCTCCCGTCACCCTCTCCGGCACCGTGCCTACACCGGCCGACCTCGATCACGAGGCGATCGCCGCCGAGCTCGAGCAGAGCACGGCGCATGAGGCGATGGAGTGGATGTTCGAGAACTTCGGCGAGCGGCACTACATCGCCTGCTCGTTCCAGAAAACCAGCTCGGTGACCGCGCACCTGGCGACCACGGTCAACCCCGAGGCGCGCTTCTTCTACCTCGACACCGACGTCCTCTTCCCGGAGACCTACGAGACGCGCGACCGCCTCGCCGAGCAGCTGGGAATCGAGTTCGACCGCTTCCACAACCTGACCCTGGAGGAGCAGGCCGCCGAGCACGGCGACGAGCTCTGGAACCGCGATCCCGACGCCTGCTGCGGCATCCGCAAGGTCGAGCCGATGCGCCAGGCCCTCTCTTCCGTAGACTGCTGGGTCGCCGGCGTCCGCCGGGCAGACTCCAGCAGCCGTTCCAAGACGCCGAAGTTCGGCTGGGACAAGCGCTTCAACCTCTGGAAGCTGAACCCTCTTGCGGACTGGACCGAGCGCGACGTTTGGAACTACATCCGTGAGCACCACCTCCCGTACAACCCGCTTCACGATCACGGCTACCCGTCGATCGGCTGCACCCATTGCACCCAGCCGGTCGAACCGGGTGGAGATCTGCGCGCCGGCCGCTGGAACGGCCTCGCAAAGACCGAGTGCGGGATCAACTAGCGGCGTCCGGCAAGCCGCCCCCAACCCTTAAACCATTCCCCCGACCCGATAGGTGAGATGAGCGAGACGATGGCTGAGTTGTCCCTGACCCTTTCCGAGCGCCACACGGCGGACTTCGAGATGATCGGCAACGGCGGTTTTGCGCCGCTGACCGGCTTCCAGGGCTCCGCCGACTGGGAGCGCGTCTGCAGCGAGATGCGGACCGCCGACGGCGATTACTGGCCGATCCCGATCACCCTCGCCACCGATCTCGACTGCGAGGTCGGCGACGTCGTCGAGCTCTCCTCGGACGAAGGCAAGAAGCTGGGGCGACTGACCGTCGAGGAGATCTTCGAGCGCGACACGAAGCGCGAGGCCGAGCAGGTCTACGGCACCACCGACGAGGCCCACCCGGGCGTCGCCGCGATCTACGAGGAGGGCAACCGCTGCATCGCCGGCCCGATCGAGGTCGACGCGCTGCCCGACCACGAGGACGCGTTCATGCGCCGCTACCTGACGGCGCCGGAGACCAAGGCCGAGTTCGAGAAGCGCGGTTGGAAGCGCGTCGTCGCCTTCCAGACCCGCAACCCGATCCACCGCGCCCACGAGTACCTGACCAAGGCCGCGCTGGAGACCTGCGACGGGCTCTTCATCCAGCCGCTGATCGGCAAGACCAAGGCCGGCGACATCCCCGCCGACGTGCGGATGCGCTGCTATGAGGTGCTGATGGAGAACTACTACCCGCAGGACCGGGTGATGCTCGGCGTGAAGCCGGCGAAGATGCACTACGCCGGCCCGCGCGAGGCGGTCCTGCACGCGATCGTCCGCCGCAACTACGGCGCCAGCCACTTCATCGTCGGCCGCGACCACGCAGGAGTCGGCGACTACTACGGCACCTACGACGCGCAGAAGATCTTCGACGACATCGACATCGACGAGCTGGGCATCGAACCGCTGTTCTTCGAGCACAGCTTCTGGTGCAACGAGTGCGAGGGCATGGCCTCCGGCAAGACCTGCCCGCACGACAGCTCGGCGCACGTGTTCCTTTCCGGCACCAAAGTCCGCGAGATGCTCGGCAACGGCGAACGGCCGCCGCAGGAGTTCTCGCGCAACGAGGTCGCCGACATCCTGATCGACGCTTACAAGGAGGACTGACAAAGCATGGCTGGTGAGAAGGGCTTCACCCTCTGGTTCACCGGGCTCTCCGGTGCCGGCAAGACGACGATTTCCCGACAGCTCGAGGGGCACCTGCGCGAGCGCGGCTGCAAGCTCGAGATCCTCGACGGCGACGTCGTCCGCGAAAACCTCTCGAAGGGGCTCGGCTTCTCGAAGGAGGACCGCGACACCAACATCCGCCGCATCGCCTTCGTCGCCGACCTGCTCAGCCGCAACGGCGTGCCGGTGATCACCGCGGCGATCTCCCCCTACGCGGCGATCCGCCAGGAGGCCCGCGAACTGATGGGCGACCGCTTCGTCGAGGTCTACGTCAAGGCCTCGGTCGATACCTGCGCCGAGCGCGACGTCAAGGGCCTCTACGAGAAAGCGTTCAAAGGCGAGATCAAAGAATTCACCGGCGTCTCCGACCCCTACGAGGTCCCGGAGAACCCCGACTTCGTCGCCGATACCGAAAACGAGACCCCCGAGGAATCGGCCGACAAGCTGCTCGCCTACCTCGAGCAGCGCGGCCTGATCCCGGCCCACGAGCCGGCTGCGGCCTAGCTCTCGAGGAAATACAGCTTGGCCTGAGGGGCGGGAGCAATCCCGCCCCTTTTCATTCCGTCAGGCGTTCGAAGAGTTTTTGGTCTTCCTCGAGGCGCTTTTTGAGAAGCCGTTGGAAGTCTTTGTCAGTGCGGCGGGAGACGATGTGGTTCTCGATTGCCTCTCGAATGACCTCTGACAAAGGGATGTCCTGGGTCCGCGCAATGGCGGCAAGTTCGGCCGTCATCTGATCTGGGATACGTACGCTTATCGCTTTGCTTGGCATCGGTTCGTCTACAGCGATTAAAGCATATGTGCTTTATATTTCGTTTTCCGCCTGTCGGACAAGTCAAGAGAACTGGGTCAGACAAAAGATTTAAGGGATTTATGCTAGGTTAGCTCTTGACATGAGTGACCAGCTGACCTTTCAACGCTTCGCACTGATTACGGCGGCGGTGTACGACGCCCCCGTCGGCTCAGTGGAACCGACGATCTCCAGATCTAAGGCGGAGGCGGCGCTGACGGCGCCGTTCCCTGGCCCAGGCGAGATCGTGCTGTATCCCGATCCGGTCGAGCGAGCGGCTATCTGCTTCGCGGCGATCATCCGTCTCCGTCCTCTGCCTCACGACAACAAGCGAGTCGCGCACGAATGCCTGGGGGAAATGCTGGTCAATCATCAGTGGCTGTTGCCGAGCGAGGATGACCCCGAAGCGGCGGAAAAGATGGACGAATGGGGAGCTCGGCAAATGAGCGAGTACAAGTTCCTCGCTTGGGTTCGCGCATACGTGGGGCGCTGCGCCTGGCAGCGGTACGAGCGGCGGGGGCGTGGCTACGGCCTAGGCGGCACCTGGGGCTCGCCTAGGCCGTAGGTGTCGTAAGCGCCGAACTCGGCGAAGGTCTTGTGGGTGGGGCCGTGGTAGTCGGAGGAGGCGGTGGGAACGAGGTCTAGCTCGGCGCAGAGCTCGAGGAGGTGTTCGGTCTGCTCCTTGCTGTGGGTCGGGTAGTAGGTCTCGACTCCGTCGGCCTGCAAGGAGCGGATCAGGTCGTCGACCTCCTTCGGCTCGGAGATGTCCCAGTAGGGGTGGGCGATGACGGCGATGCCGCCGGCTTCGCGGATCAGCTCGATCGCCTGCTCGGCGGTCGGCCAGCGCCGCGGCACGAAGGCCTTGGCGCCGGGCACCAGGTACTCCTCGAAGAAGGGACCGAGGTCGCCCGTGGCGCCGGCGGCTCTGGCGATGTGGGGGCGGCCGATCGAGAGCGCGTCGCCCGCCTCGCGGACGGCGTCCTCGAGGTGGAGGTCGAATCCGTGCGAGCGCAGCTTCGCGATGATCTCTCCGGCCCTGGTCACCCGCTCGTGCTGGGCCCGCTCGCAGGCAGGGGCGATCCTGCCCAAGTCGACCCAGTAGCCGCAGATGTGCAGGTCTTCCGCGTACTCGTGCACGCAGGACATCTCGATCGCCGGCACCAGCTCGACTCCAAGCTCCAACGCCGCCTGCTCCGCCTCCCCGACCCCCGCAATCGCGTCATGGTCGGTGAGCGCCAGCGTCGTCACCCCGGCCTCAGCAGCTTTCGCGACCACGTCAGCCGGCGCCAACTGGCCGTCGGAAACGGTCGAATGGCTCTGCAGCTCGATCAGCATCGGCCGGCAGACTAGCTGCCAGGTGCATCTAAGAAATTTGTTCGGAACAATTCATTCGTGAGAGAACGAACAAAAGTAGATTTTGTTCGGTACATTTAAATAGTGGATCAGCCAAACAAATCTCCCCAGACTCGGCGTGGACGCCCTTCGCGAGCGGATGTCTACAAACGACTGAAGATTCAGATCGGCGAGCTTCGCGAGCGGCTGGGGGGGCTCCCCTCTCCGGACGAGGCGGAGGGGATTTGGCGTGGTATCTGGCTAGAGGAGGCCCATCACTCGACGGCGATCGAGGGCAACACCTTGGTCCTCAAGCAGGTGGAGCAGCTCCTCGACGAGGGACGAGCGGTTGGCAACAAAGAGCTGAGCGAATATCTGGAGGTGCGGGGCTACGCCGACGCTGCGGGTTGGGTCTACGGCCAGGCGATCCAGTCAGATGGCTGGAGCGGCGGCAGGTTGATCATCCTAGGTGAGGTTCGAGAGGTCCACTCGCTGGCGATGACCCCTGTCTGGGACGTCGCACCGCATCCGCAAGCCACCGCGAAGGAGCGGCCCGGTTCCTTCCGGGAGCACGACATCGAACCGTTCCCAGGTGGCATGCGACCGCCGGACTGGCCGCAGGTCCCGATGCTCATCCGCGACTGGGTCGCCGACGCCCAGGCCCTGCGCAAGGTCGATGAGGTCGAGCTCCCGGAGGCCCTGGCCAGGCTGCACGCGCGGTTCGAGCAGGTCCACCCGTTCCTCGACGGAAACGGACGCACCGGGCGACTGATCCTCAACCTCTTCCTGATCCGCCTCGGGTACCCGCCGGCGATCATCTACAAGGGGAGCCGGGCTCGTTACCTGGCCGCCCTTCGCCGGGCCGACCAGGGGGACTTCGGGCCGCTCGGGGAGTTCCTCGCGCGGGCGATCCTGGACAACCTCCACAAGTTCGTCGTCCCTGCGGTCGCCGGACCTGCCCGGCTCGTGCCGCTCCCCGCGCTGGCGACCGAGAAGCTCTCGGCGAATGCGCTCCGCGTCGCCGCGATGAGAGGAAGGCTGAAGGCGGCGAAGGCCGGCGACGGGACCTGGCGCAGCTCCACCGCCTGGGTGGAGGAGTACGAAGCGAGCCGCTACAAGCGGGATTAGGAGCCTCGAACGGGCGGCATGCACCGCTGCCGCCGTCCTAAATAGACTGCGCCGCCGTGTTCGAGAAGGTCCTCATTGCCAACCGCGGCGAGATCGCGATCCGGGTTGCCCGCACCCTGAAGGAGATGGGCATCACCTCGGTCGCCGTCTACTCGGAGATCGACCGCGACGCCCCCCACGTGCGCGAGGCCGACGAGGCCTACCTGATCGGCCCGGCAGTCCCGGCCGAGAGCTACCTGAACATCCAGAAGATCGTCGACACCGCGAAAGAGGCGGGCGCCGAAGGGATCCATCCCGGCTACGGCTTCCTCGCCGAGAACGCCGACATGGCGCGCGCCTGCGCCGAGTACGGGATCACCTGGATCGGCCCGCCGCCGGAGGCGATCGAAGCGATGGGCTCGAAGACCCGGGCGCGGGAGATCATGGAGCAGGCCGGGGTGCCGATCGTCCCCGGCTCGACCGAGGTCGCCAAGGACCTCGACGAGGCCCGCAAGCAGGCCGAGGAAGCCGGCTACCCGGTCGCCTGCAAGGCCGCCGGTGGCGGTGGTGGCAAGGGCTTCCGGGTGGCGATGACGCCCGACGACCTGCAGGAGGCCTTCGAGGGCTCCGCCCGCGAAGGCGAGAAGTTCTTCTCCGACTCGCGTGTCTACATCGAGCGCTACCTCGAGGACCCGCGCCACGTCGAGGTCCAGGTGCTGGCCGACGGGCACGGCAACGTGATCCACCTCGGCGAGCGCGACTGCTCGATCCAGCGTCGCCACCAGAAGGTGATCGAGGAGGCCCCCGGCCCCCACGTCGACGAGGAGATGCGCGAGCGGATCGGCAAGATCGCCACCGACGCGGCCGCCGCGGTCGGCTACCGCGGCGCCGGCACGATCGAGGGGATGCAGGTCGGCGAGGAGTACTTCTTCCTCGAGATGAACACGCGGGTGCAGGTCGAGCACTGCGTGACCGAGATGGTCACCGGCATCGACATCGTCCGCGAGCAGATCCTCGTCGCCGCTGGCGAGCCGCTCTCGATCGCCCAGGAGGACGTGAGCCTGAACGGCTGGTCGATCGAGTGCCGGATCAACGCCGAGGCGGCGCACAAGAACTTCGCCCCCGCTCCGGGGCCGATCGGCGACTCCTACCGGGAGCCGTCCGGGCCGGGCGTCCGCGTCGACTCCGGGGTCGAGGGCGGCTCCGAGGTGACGCCGATGTACGACCCGATGGTGGCCAAGCTGATCGTCTGGGATGTCGACCGCGAGAAGGCGACCCGGCGGATGCTGCGGGCGCTCGGCGAATACGACTCCGGCGGCCTCACCACCCTGATCCCCTTCCATGAAGCGATCCTCGCCACCGAGCAGTGGGCCAAGGGCGAGACCTGCCGCGACCTGATGGAGGACAAGGAGTGGCTGAAGACGACCGCTCCCGCCGACGCCACCCCGCCCGAGCCCTCGGAGGAGGGCGGTGAGGTCGTCACGCGCGACTACAAGGTCGAGGTCTCCGGCAAGCTCTTCGACGTCAAGGTGATCGGCGAGGCCCCCGCGGGCGGCGTCGCCGCGCCGGCGGCCGGCGGCAAGAAGCAGCCGCCGAAACGCGAGCGCAAAGGCGGCGGCGGCCCCAGCGCCTCCAGCGAGTCGCTCCCCTCGCCCCTCCAGGGCACCGTCCTCAAAGTCGCCGTCGAGCAGGGCTCCACGGTCGAGGAGGGCGACCTGATCTGCGTGATCGAGGCGATGAAGATGGAGAACGAGATAACCGCCCACCGCAGCGGCAAAGTCACCACCCTCAACGTCTCCGAAGGAGCAGCAGTCTCCTCCGGCGACGTCCTAGCAGTAATCGAGTAGCACCCCAGCTCTTTCCTAATCAGCTGACCACGCTGGAGTGGTGGGGCGGGGTGACCCCCTCCAGACACTCAACCACGAGCCATAAGCGAGTGGTGTCTGGAGGGGGTCACCCCGCCCCAGCCATCACTACTAGCCGTGCCGCTTGTGATGCCGCTTTTCTTCGCGTTCCTTCTGTTTCCGCCGTTCTTCTTCGCGCCGTTCCTTGCTCACCTTCTGCTGTTCCTTGCGGGTCAGCGGGAAGGGCGGGGCGGCTTCGCGGCAGGCGCGGCCGACGCAGGCCTCGAGCCGGATCAGCTGGGCATGGAGGAAGGCGCGGATCGGGAAGTAGTTGGGGACGCGGACGATGTTGTTGAGCTCGTAGGGGTCTTTGGTGATGTCGTAGAGCTCTTTCTCGCCGTCGGGCCACTCGATGTACTTGTAGGGGCCGAGGCGAATCCCCTCGTAGTCCTTCGGCGGGGCGACGATCGAGGCCTTGGCCTTGGCGCTCCGATTCCACTGTCGCTTGTTGCGCCGGTCGCGGCGCTCCAGCCAGGCCGGGCGCTTGTTGATGCTGGGGCCGCCGCCCGTCTTCCCGGCCGCGACGCTGGCCGGGGCCGCCGCCGGACCGCCGCCGTTCTCTTCGACGTCGTTGGTCTCGACGAAGGACTCGAAGAGGATCCCGTGGCGGGTGCGCAGGCTCGGATCGCGCAGGAACGGAACCAGCGACTCGCCGTCGATGCTTTTGTCGGCTTTGACTCCCGCCAGTTCGAGGACCGTCGGGGCGATGTCGATGTTGGCGGCGAGCTGGCCGGTGGTGGTGCCGGGCTTGATTCCCGGCCCGCGGATCAGGAACGGCAGGTGGGTTGAGGGCTCGTAGGCGAGGAACTTGCCACCCGTGAGCCGATGCTCGCCGAAGAAGAAGCCGTTGTCGGAGGTGAAGAGGATGTAGGTGTTGCTGAGCCGGTGCAGGGCGCCGAGCTCTTCGACGATCATTTTCACCCCTTCGTCGACCGAGCGCAGCGACTCCAGCGCCTTCTGGTAGTAGACGCGGTAGGTGTGGGTGTCGAGCGGCGAGAGGTAGGGCGCTTCGCGGATGAACCGCGGCTTGTCGTTGACGTTGCCCTCGTTGAAGCCTTCGGAGCGGCCGTGTGGGTAGGGCGCGCCGGCGAAGGTGTTGTAGTGGCGCGGCGCCGGCTCCGGCCCGGCCGGCTTGCGGAAGTCCCCGTGCGGCGCGGTGTAGTCGACCTGCATGTAGAAGGGCTGTTCGGGTGGCGTCCCCGCCAGCTCTTCGGAGGCGATGCGATTGAAGACGTCGGTCTCGTACAGGCACGGTTTGCCTTCGAAGGTCGTGGTCGGGCAGCCGAAGTAGTCGCGTTCGCCGTATTCGCGCGTGTCCCAGCTGCCGGAATCGCCGAAGGGACCGTCGATCGTGCCGTTGTCGTTGAGCTTGTAGCCGTAGTAGTAGTGGTCGGTGTCGGCGTTCAGCACCGTGTGCCAGGCGCTCCAGCCGGGGGGCACGTCGGTGCCGCTGTCGAACGGTTCGTCGCCGTAGCCGTTGAGGAACTTGCCGATGTGGATCGTCCGGTAGCCCGCCCCCTGCAGCCAGGTGGCGATGTTGTGGGTGTAGGCCTGGCGGGCTTTGAAGCCGGTGTAGCCGCCGTTGGGCGGGACGTTGCCGCGGTCGTTGTGGTTGTGGGCGTAGCGGCCGGTCAGGAGGCTGACCCGCGAGGGGCAGCAGAGCGGGTAGGAGACGTAGTAGCGGCTGAAGGTCTCGCCGTGGCCGGCGAGCAGCGAGAGCGTGTAGGGCATCGACTGGACTTCGATGCCGCCGACGTTGAGAGCGGCGTAGAGCTCGTCGAGCGTCTCGTCGTCGGTCTGGATGACGACGAAGCTCGGTTTCTGGCTGGCCGACTCGTGGGCGCGCTTGCGCAGCGACTCCACCGAGATCGGCGAGCTCGGCTTGACGGCGGCGCCGCGGGCGCCCTGCAGCCCGGCGAAGACGAGGCTGGCCAGCAACGCCAGCAGGCTGGCGGCCAGGCCGAGTCGCGCGACCACGAGGGCGCGCGAAGAACTGGTGTTTCGCGGGAACGTCAAATCCTGGGGTGGGATAGGGGCTGCGTTACCCCGAAACCGGTGCCTCACGCCTGAGTTGCGGCGTGAAAGCTAGAAGACGCTCAGGACGCGCCGAGCTTTTTGACGGCCTCGCGGAAGTTTTTCACCGTCGCGCTGGGGGCTTTGCGCCCCTCCAGTTTCTCGCCGTGGCGGTTGACCCAGATCACCGGCACGTTCATTTTCAGCACCGGGGCGATGTCGGTCGCGTAGTCGGAGCCGATGTGGAGCCAGCCTTTTTTGCCGCCGATCCGCCGCGCGCACTCTTTGAAGTGGACGGGGTCAGGCTTGTAGCTGCGCACCTGCTGGGCGGTGACGACGAGGTCGAGTTCGGTCCGCAGGTGGCGGCGCGAGATTCCCAGCAGTTTGTCGTCGATGTTGGAGATGATCCCGATCTCGTACTTCTTCCCCAGCCGGTCCATCGCCGCGTTGGCCTCGCGGAAGGGCAGCCAGTAGGCGACGCTGTTGGGCAGGAACTGGGCCCGCGAGGGCTCGACTTCCCAACCGATCTCGCCGGCGACTTTGACGATCGTGCGGCGCAGCACCTCGGCGTAGAGCTCGTAGGAGCCGGCCATGATTTCGGCCTGGACTTCCATGAAGCGCTCGAGGAAAGGACCCTCCTCGAAGCTGAAGCCGTCCTTGGTCGCCTCTTTCTTGCAGGCCTCGACGATGCCCTTCTCCCAGTCGATCAGGGTGCCGTAGCAGTCGG
This sequence comes from Solirubrobacterales bacterium, assembly GCA_036278095.1. Lineage (GTDB taxonomy): Bacteria > Actinomycetota > Thermoleophilia > Solirubrobacterales > 70-9 > VAYN01. The sequence continues at coordinate 81,355 of DASULS010000015.1, forward strand.
TGGTCACCCATTTGATGTTTTTCAGACTTGGCAGGGCCATCGGAGAGCGCGGCATTATGTCATTCGGATAGTCTGCCGCGTCGCGCTCCCCCTGCGGCGCCGAATCTCATGGATCTCCTCGAGTACCAGGGCAAGCAGCTGTTCGCCAAGCACGGCATCGCCGTGCCCAGCGGCGAGGTCGCCGACAGCGTCGAGCAGGCCGTCGCCGCGGCCGAGCGAATCGGCTACCCCTGCGCGATCAAGGCCCAGGTGCTGATCGGCGGTCGCGGCAAGGCGGGCGGGATCAAGATCGCCCAGGACGCCGAGCAGGCCCGCGAGCACGCCGAGGCGATCCTCGGCATGGACATCGTTGGCCCCCACGGCGAGGGCCCCTTCCGGGTCGATCAGGTTTGGATCGAGGGCGGCTCCGACATCGCCGAGGAGTACTACGCCTCGGTCATCCTCGACCGCGGCGAGAAGAAGCTGCTGGCGATGGTCTCCGCCAAAGGCGGGATGGACATCGAGGCGGTCGCCGCCGAAGACCCAGACGCCCTGGTCAAACGCCACATCGACCCGACCCGCGAGTTCACTGCCGCCGAGGCGCGGCCGATCGTCGCCGACGCCGGGCTCGCCGACGACGCCCTCGACCAGGCGGCCGAGGTGCTGGTGAAGCTGGCCGAGGTGGCGCGCGAGGAGGACGCGACCCTGATCGAGGTCAACCCGCTGATCGTCACCGCCGGCCGCGACGTCGTCGCCCTCGACTCGAAGGTGACGATCGACGGCAACTCGCTCTTCCGCCACCAGGACCTGGCCGAGATCGCCGACACCGTCGAGGACCCGCAGGAGCAGATGGCGAAGGAAAAGGGCCTCACCTACGTCAAACTCGACGGCAACGTCGGCATCCTCGCCAACGGCGCCGGCCTCTGCATGTCGACGCTCGACGTCGTCGCCCAGGCGGGCGGCGCTCCGGCCAACTTCCTCGACGCCGGCGGCGGCTCCAAAGCCGAGGCGATCGTCAACGCGCTGGAAGTGATCAAGAGCGACGCGAAGGTCACCGCGATCCTCTTCAACATCTTCGGCGGCATCACCCGCTGCGACGAGATCGCCAACGGGATCGTCACCGCCTCCGGCCAGATCGACCTCGGGGTGCCGCTGGTGGTGCGCCTCGACGGCACCAACTCGGAGGAGGGGCTGCGGATCCTCGCCGAGGCCGACCTGCCGAACCTGCACCAGGAGAAGACGATGCTCGACGCCGCTCGCCGCGTCGTCGAGCTCGCCGGGAGCGCCGCATGAGCATCATCGTCGATGAGGGCACCAAGCTCGCCGTCTCCGGCCTGACCGGCCGCGAGGGCTCCTTCCACGGCCTGCGCAACAAGGCCTACGGGACCGACCTCGTCGCCGGCGTCACCCCCGGCAAGGGCGGCCAGGACGTCGAGGGCGTGCCGGTCTTCGACACGATCGCCGAGGCGGTCAGCGAGGCCGGCGCCAACACCTCGATGATCTTCGTCCCGGCGCGCTTCGCCGCGGCGGCGATCGACGAGGCGATCGACTCCGGGGTCGAGACGGTGATCGCGATCACCGAGGGCATCCCAGTCCTCGACATGCTCAACACCTACTGGAAGGCGAAGGAGGCGGGCGTGCGGCTGATCGGCCCCAACTGCCCTGGCGTCCTCTCGCCCGGCAAGGCCAACGTCGGCATCATCCCCGCCCAGTTCTTCGACCCGGGGCCGATCGGGGTCGTCTCCAAGAGCGGCACCCTGACCTACCAGATCGGCAACGAGCTGAAGCAGGCCGGGACCGGCAACTCCTCGATCGTCGGCATCGGCGGCGACCCGATCGTCGGCTCCGACTTCATCGACGTCCTCAAGCTCTATGAGGCCGACCCCGACACCGAGCTGATCGTGATGGTCGGCGAGATCGGCGGCGACGCCGAGGAGCGGGCGGCCGAGTTCATCGCCGCCGAGGTCTCCAAGCCGGTCGTCGCCTACATCGCCGGCTTCACCGCCCCTCCCGGCAAGCAGATGGGCCACGCCGGCGCGATCATCTCCGGCTCCTCCGGCACCGCCCAGGCGAAGAAAGACGCGCTCGAAGCGAAGGGCGTGCGGGTCGGCGAAAGCCCGACCGAGACGGCCGCGATCGCGGCCGAGATGCTGCGCTCGCTGTAGCGGCGGGCTGCCTACGTTCCCAGGGCAAGGAGCTGGCGGATCTCTTCCGCGAGCTGCTTCGGTTCGTCGTCGAGCCGCCGGTGGGTGATGCGGATCGTGCGGTAGCCGGCGATCAGGAGCTTCGGGTCGCGGGCGCGGTCGCGCTCGAAGGCGGCGCGGTGGCCGTGGTGTTCCCAGCTGTCCAGCTCGGCTATGAGCTTCGCGGATGGCCAGAGGGCGTCGACCTCTTGCCCGAGGACGTGGACGTTCTGCACCGGTGGAGGGAGCCGGTGCTCCCGGAGGAAGGCGGGGAAGCGGATCTCCAGCGGCGAGCGCCCTTCGTCGGGCACGCCCAGCTCCGCGAGCAGGCGACGCACCGGCCGCAGCGCCCGCCGCCCGTGGCCGCGCTCGCAGGCTTCCTCCAGCGCCCGCAGGCGCAACAGCTTGAGCCGATCCGCCTCTTCAGCGGCGCCTTTGAGCGACTCGAACGGGACGGCTTCGGCGAGGTCGAAGAGGGTGCGGGCGACGGTGGTTACCGGGAAACCGTCGCGGGTCGTCCGGTCCTCCGGGGTGAGCTTGCAGCGATGGATCCAGATGCCCTCCCGCCGTCGAATGCCTTGGCGGCCACCTCCGGCGGTCACGTGGATCGGTCCCCTTCGCGGTCGCTGAAATCCCCAAAGCACCGCCGCGGTGCGATGGCTGAGCAGGGTCCCGGGCCCGTAAGCCAGCACCGCCGCCCACCAGCGGCTGCGGCGAGTGAGCCGACTGTGTCCCACTGCGTAAACGTTCCGATGAATCGCTTGGAGCCGCCCCTCCCAGAGCCGCCTCTCGATCCAGCGCTCCCCGAATCCCAGTTTCAACAGCTGCGCATGCGAAGCAACCCCATGCTGCCGAGTAGCCAGCTCCGCCAACTCCCCCTCTCGCTGGGCGTTTCTGAGTTTCCCCTCCATATACGTGGGTCAAGCTCAGACACGCCCTTGACTCTCCCCCCTCGTTGGCCGGGTTGCGCTTGGGGATCGCGGACTGAGCGGCGTTGCTAGGGTCGGGACGTATGGCTGGCGACACGATCTCATTCGCGCGCGGGGCTCCTAGCGCCGACATCCTTCCCCACGAGCAGGTGCGGGAGGCGGCGGCGCGGGCGCTTGCCAGCGACTGGGAAACGGCGCTCTCCTACGGCGTCGGGATCGGCCATCCGGGGCTCTGCCAGTGGGTGGCCGAGCGGCACGAGCACCTCGATCCCGCTCAGGTGATGATCACCAACGGCTCGCTCGAGGCGGGCGCGATGCTGTTTCAGCACCTGCTCGGGCCCGGCGACCGGGTCGCCGTCGAGCAGCCCTCCTACGACCGCACCCTGCTGCTCCTGCAGCAGCTCGGCGTCGAGCTGGTGCCGATCTCGCTGGAGGCCGACGGCATCAACCTCGGCGAGCTGGAAGCGGCACTGGACGAGGGGCCGCTGAAGTTCGCCCACATCATCCCCAACGCCCACAACCCCGCCGGCTGCACGCTCTCGCTGGAGAAGCGCCGGCGCCTGGTCGAGCTGGCGTCCGAGCACGACTTCTGGATCTTCGAGGACGACCCCTACCGCGAGCTGCCCTTCGAGGGCGAGCCGCTGGAGACGATGCTCTCGCTCGACCAGGCCGGCAAGGTCGTCCACGCCTCCTCCTTCTCGAAGACGGTCAGCCCCGGCGTTCGCGTCGGCTACCTGGCCGGCCCCGAGGAAGAGATCAAGAAGCTGGCGAAAAAGGCGAACGAGACCTACATCTCGCCGAACATGCTGGCCGAGGCGATCGTGCTCGAGCTCTGCCGCAGCGGCGAGCTCGACCGCAACATCGCCTTCGTCAAGGCCGAGCTGAAGGCGCGCTGCGACGCGCTGGTCTCGGCGCTCGAAGAGCGGATCCCCGAGGCCGAGTTCGTCGTCCCCGGCGGCGGCTACTTCCTCTGGCTCGACCTCGCCGAGGGCACCGACTCCGCCGCCCTCCTCGCCGAGGCGAGGAATCACGGCGTCACCTTCGTCGCCGGCCCCGACTTCATGCTCGACGGCGGCGAGCGCAGCCTCCGCCTCTCCTTCGCGCCGGTGCCGGCCGATCGCGCCGCCGAGGGCGTCTCGCGGATCGCCGCGGCGCTGGAGAGCCTGCGCGCCGGGTCGCCTGCCTAAAACCAGGTAGGACTTTCACACCGGTTGCGATCGGGCGGCTAGGATCTCCCCGCACTTCGAGGGAGAGAGAGGCTTTGAACATGGGCGGGTTGCGGATCAAGTTGGTGTCGACGGTGGCTGTCGTGGTCGCGTTCCTGGGATTGGCCGCTGCGCCGGCGCCCGCCGCATCGCAGCGGCCCGTCTGTCCCGGGCCCGTGGCCGGCGACGGCGCCAAGTGCAGCGCTCGCGTCGTCACCAACGTCAAGGGCACGCCGCAGATCACCCCCGCGCCCGCCGGCTACGGCCCGGCCCAGTTCCACGGCGCCTACGGCCTCCCCGCCAGCGGGCCCGCCGGACAGACGATCGCGATCGTCGACGCCTATGACGACCCCAGCATCGCCAGCGACCTCAACGCCTACAGCAGCCAGTTCGGCCTGCCCCTCTGCAACAGCGCCAATCCCTGCTTCAAGAAGGTCAACCAGAGCGGCAGCGCCAGCGGACCGTTCCCGAAATCGAACAGCGGCTGGGCGCTGGAGATCTCACTCGACGTCGAGGTCGCCCACGGCATCTGCCCCAACTGCAAGATCGTGCTGGTGGAGGCGAGCTCGAACAGCCTCAGCAACCTCGCGGCCGCCGTCAAGACCGCGGCGAAATTGGGCGCGACGGAGATCTCCAACAGCTACGGCGGCTCCGAGTTCTCCAGCGAGCTGGGCGAAGCCTACGCCGCCCCCTACAACCAGCCCGGCGTCGCCGTCACCGTCTCCTCCGGCGACAACGGCTACGGGTCGTTCGGCTTCCCCGCCGCCCTCTCCTCGGTGATCACGGTCGGCGGCACGACGCTGACGCTCGGTGAAGGCAACAGCTACGGGGGCGAGAGCGCCTGGAGCGGTGGCGGCAGCGGCTGCAGCCTCTACGCCGCCGCGCCCGAATGGCAGAGCTTCCTCACCGCCTGCGCCGGCAAGCGCGGCACCGCCGACGTCGCCGCCGACGCCGATCCCGGCACCGGCGCCGCCGTCTACGACTCCGTCAAGTACCAGGGCCGCTCCGGCTGGTTCCGCGTCGGAGGCACCAGCCTCTCGGCGCCGTTGATCGCCGGCGTCTACGCCCTGGCGGGAGGTCTGCCTGCCGGCACTTCGGGCGCCTCGGGGCTCTATGGCCACCTCGGCGACGGCAGCGTCCTGCACGACGTGACCAGCGGCTCCAACGGCAGCTGTTCGACGTTGATGTGCACAGGCGGGGTCGGGTACGACGGCCCGACGGGAGTTGGGACGCCGCTAGGAATCGGCGCTTTCTAGAGGTCGTCTGACCAAGCAGAGCAAGGACGCAGGGAGCGTGGCGTGCTCTGCACGCGAGCGACCGAGGACGCCGCTATGCGCCGGTCAGACGACCTCTAGTCGTGGGGCGCCGGCGTTGCCGCGCCTCGCAGCGCGCCTGCTGAGGCGATGACGACGAAGGCGATCGCGACCACCTCGCGCGCCGAGAGGTCCTGCGAGAGGGCGAGGAAGCCGATCGCCGCCGCGACCGCCGGCTCGAGGCTCATCAGCACTCCGAAGACCGCCTGCGGCAGCCGCCGCAGCGCCTCCATCTCGAAGGCGTAGGGGATCGCGGTGCTGAGGACGCCGACCGCGGCGCCGATCAGGAGATGCGAGGGAGCGAAGATCTCGGCGCCGCCCTGCGCCAGCCCGAGCGGCGCCACCAGGACGGTCGAGATCACCGCCGCCAGCGTCGCCCCGCGGATGCCCGGTTCGAGTGCCCCGACCCGGGCGCTCTGGAGGATGTAAGCGGCCCAGAAGACGCCGGCGGTAAGCGCCAGCCCCACCCCGAGCGCGTCGACGCCCTGTCCTTCGGTGCCGCCGGAGAGGAGGACGATGCCGGCGGCCGCCAGCAGCGCCCAGACCAGGTCGCGCCGCCGCCGCGAGCCGAAGAGGGCGACCCCGAGCGGGCCGACGAACTCGAGGGTGACGGTGATCCCCAGCGGCAGCCGGTCCAGCGCTGCGTAGAAGAAGAGGTTCACCGCCGCCACCGAGACCCCGAGCAGCCAGACGTCCCGGTGCGGCCACTCCCACAGCCCCGACCACTGTCTCCGCATCAGCGCCAGCAGCGCCAGGGCGCCGAAGCCCGCCCGCAGGAACACCGCGCCTGCCGGCCCGATCGAGTCGAACAAGCCCGTCGCCAGCGCCGAACCGGTCTGGACCGAGACGATCGAACCGAGCACCAGCAGCGTCGCGCCCCTGGCTCGCGCCTGGGCTGAAGCGGTCGTCGTCATCGGCGGATTCTGATCCATCCCTCCCATCCCTCCCGTAGGGGGGACTAGGCAAACGACTAGGAGGCGATCCGCTGATGGCTGAGACGAAGCAACCCGCAAACCACGTATCGAGGCGCAAGTTCCTCGCGGTCGGCGGCGGCTCCACGGCGCTGGCCGCCTTCCTCGCCGCCTGCGGCAGCGGCAGCAGCTCGACCACCGGCTCGACCGCGATGGGCGGCAGCAAGGGTGGCAGCGAAACCGCCGAATTCGGCAAGGGCGACGTCGGCATCCTCAACTACGCGCTCACCCTCGAGTACCTGGAGACGGCCTTCTACGAGGACGTGGTGAAGAGCGGGCTGTTCAAGGGCTCCGACCTGGAGACGATCCGCAAGTTCGGCAGCGAGGAGGCCGAACACGTCGCGGCGCTGACCGCGGCGGTGAAGCAGCTCGGCGGCACGCCCGCCCCCGAACCGAAAACCGAATTCCCGCTGAAGAGCGCGAAGTCGGTGCTGGAACTGGCGGGGACGGTCGAGAACCTCGGCGCCGCCGCCTACCTCGGGCAGGCGGCCAACATCAAGAGCCCGGAAGTGCTGGCCAGCGCGCTGGCGATCCACAGCGTCGAGGGCCGCCACGCCGCCGCCCTCAACACCCTGCTGGGCGAGTCGATCGCCCCCGACGGCGCCTTCGCGGTGCCGGCGGACGTGAAGACCGTCCTCAAATCCGTCGAACCCTTCATCGTCGGCTGAGGCCGTCGCGAAGCGAAAAGGAGCGAGAGCAATGACCCAGAAGCAGCTTGCCGACCCGGAGCTCGCCGGCGTCCACGTCGAGACCGACAGCGAAGACCTCTCCCGCAGCGAGGTGATCCTCAAGGGAGCGCTCGCGGCCGGGGCCCTCTACGGGACGATGGCGGTCGCCCCGTTCGTGCGCCGGGCGCTGGCGATGAACGGGGGCGGGGACGTCGAAATCCTCAACTTCGCCCTCACCCTCGAGTACCTGGAGTCGACCTTCTACGCCGAAGCGAAGAGCCGCGCCAAGCCGCGCGGCGAACTGAAGAGCCTGGTCGACCTGATCGCCAAGGACGAGCAGCAGCACGTCGAAGCGCTGGCGGGGACGATCAAGAAGCTCGGCGGCAAGCCGGTGGCGAAGCCGAAGTTCGACTTCTCCTACAGCGGCACCAGCGGCTTCCTCAAGCTGGCGCAGACCTTCGAGGACACCGGCGTCAGCGCCTACAACGGCGCCGCCCCGGCGATCGAATCGAAAGAAGTGCTGACCGCGGCCGGCAGCATCGTCCAGGTCGAGGCGCGCCACGCGGCGGCGATCCGGCTGCAGCGGGGGGAAGAACCCGCCCCCGCCGGCTTCGACGAACCGCTGGACGAAGAGCAGGTGCTGAAGGCGGTCGAACCGTTCATCGCCTGAGGCGCTGGGCGATGATGGGTGGCGGATGGCGGTAAGGCGAGAGAAGGCGGAGCGACTGGCCGACGAGGAGCTGATGCCCCTCGTCGGTCGCAAGGACCCGGAGGCGTTCGAGGTCCTCTACGACCGCCACGGCGGCGCCGCCTACTCGCTCGCCTACAGGATCGTCGGCGATCGGACCACCGCCGAGGAAGTGACGCAGGAGGCGTTCATCTCGGTCTGGCGAAGTGGTGCCCGCTTCGACGCCACCCGCGGCAGCGTCCGCTCCTGGCTGCTCAGCGTGGTTCGCAACCGCGCGATCGACTTTCTCCGCAGCAAAGCCGGCAAGGCGCCGAAACTCGACTTCGACGACGAGGCGGTGCTGGAGCAGCGGCCGGCGGCGGAGATGACCGAGGACGAGGCGCTGCGGCGCGAGACCGCCGGCGAGCTGCGCGGGGCGCTCGGCAAGCTGCCAGGGGAGCAGTCGAAGGTGATCGAGCTCGCCTACTTCGGCGGCTTCAGCCACTCGGAGATCGCCGAGATGCTCCAGCTGCCGATGGGGACCGTGAAGGGCAGGATGCGGCTCGGTTTGGAGAAGATCCGCGGCGAGTTGGCGGAGGGACTGGCATGAACGCGAACGACCACAATCGCTGGAGCGAGGACCTTGCCGCCTACATGCTGGGCGCGCTGGAGCCCGGCGAGGCGGCGACGTTGGAGCGCCACCTGGCGGAGTGCGATCGCTGCCGCGAGGAGCTGCGCTGGCTGACCCCGGCGGTGCAGTCGCTGCCGGAGGCGGTCGAGCGGCAGGAGCCGCCGCCACGGCTGCGCGAGAGCCTGATGGCCGAGGTGCGGGCGGACGCGCGCCTGGCTCATGGCGAGCCCGCGAGGGAGCGGCGGCGCTGGGCGCCCGACTGGCTGGGCGGGCGGGGGTTGCGGTTCGCGACCGGCTTCGCCGTCGTCGCCCTGGTGGTCGCGGCGGTCGCCGGCTATGAGATCGGCAAGGGCGGCTCGGGCGAAGGGGGCGGCGCCAGCACCCTCTACTCACGCCAGCCCGACGGCATCGCCGTGAAGATGGTCCGCGAAGGCGACGGCGGCACGCTGAAGCTCGCGCACGTGCACCAGACCGCGCCCGGCAAGGTGCTGGAGGCCTGGGTACAGCGCGAAGGCCAGGTGGAACCGGTGCCGGCGCTGTTCGCGCCCGACCGCGCCGGCCGCGCCTCGACCACGATCGCCGACATGAGCGGCGTCGACACGGTGATGGTCACCGAAGAGCCGCAGGGCGGCAGCAAGGAACCGACCTCGCCGCCGATCGTGACGATGAGCGTCCCGCAGTAGGCCTAGCGGCCGTAGCGGTCCGAAGACAGGACCAGCTGCTCGGGGATCGCCGCGCGGGGCGCCGGTGCCGGGTCGGCGCGGACCGAGACGGTCTCGGCGACGCTGCGGCTGACCCTGTGCTCGCCGTCCGCGGAGGCGATGGTGACGCCCTCGGCGTCGGAGCCGGCGAGCTTGCCCTCCAGGCCGGGGTGCAGCCCGGCGTCCTTGAGGTAGTGCAGCAGCTCCTCGGCCTCGTTCTCGAAGCGCAGGACGGTGACGTCGGCGCCGACCTCGACGTCGGCCAGCAGCGAGCCCTGCTCGCGGATGCCCTCGACGATCGGGTGGCCGTGCGGGCAGGTGGTGGCGTCGCCGATCGCCGCCCGCATCCGCTCCTCCAGCACCGGGCTCATGGCGTGCTCGATCCGCTCCGCCTCCTCGTGGACCTCGTCCCAGGGGATGTGGAGGACATCGGTGAGGAAGCGCTCGATCATCCGGTGGCGGCGGACGATGTAGCTGGCGTGCTCGCGGCCGGACTCGGTGAAGTGGAGCGATTTGTTCGGGTTGCGCTCGACGTAGCCATCCTCGACGAGGCGGCCGATCATCTCGTGCACGGTCGGCGGCGAGAGCTGCATCGCCCGGGCGATGTTGGCGCCGGTCATCGGCAGCCCCGCCTCCTCGATCCAGAACATGATCTCGAGGTACTCCTGCTCCGCGACGGTGGCCTGCTCCATGCGCTCGATACTACCCACCCGCCGACGGGCCGATTTCCGGTTACATGGACCGGTTTTCGTCCCGTCGGCCGTTAGCGGCGTTCCATCAGGCTGGAGACGACGGCCTCGTAGAAGCCCTCGCCCATCGCGCCTTCGGTGACGGTGACGTTGTCCCAGGCGGGCAGCGCCGCGCGCAGGCCGGCGTCGTTCTCGGGGCCGTTGGCGACGACGAAGAAGCGGCCGACCGCGCTCGCCACCTCGAGGTCCTCGACCGAGTCGCCGACGGCGATGCACTCGGCCGGGTCGTAGCCGCGGGCGCGCGCGTGGCCGGCGACCGCGGCCGCCTTGCTGACCAGCCTCGGGACCAGGTGGTAGGCGTGGGTGCGGCCCTCGACCGCGGGCATCGGCGTCCCGATCGCGCCGTTGTCGAGCAGGCGCAGGTCGTCGCTGCCCCACTCGCGCAGCAGCGCGTTGGCCGCCTCGACGTCGACCTTGCCGCGGAAGAGGTGGGAGAGGACGCGGCCGTGGTGCCAGGGCGAGTGGTACTCGAGCCGGCCGGAGAAGTGCTCGAAGAGCCGCTTCGGGATCTCCCGCGCCTCGATCTGCTCGTAGATCGTGCCGTCCTCGTTCGGCGCCATCTCGCCGGTCATCAGCGTCGTCTCGCCGTCGATCGCAAAGGCGCAGCCGGCCTCGTAGATGTAGGAGGTCTGGCCCATCAGCCGCGCCGCCTCGTGCACCTGCGGCTCGCGGCGGCCGGACATGATCACGACCTCGGCCCCGACCCGGTGGCAGGCCTCCAGCGCCCGCGCCTGGGCCAGGCTGAAGCCGCCCTCGGCATCGCGGAACAGCGAGCTGCCCCGCCCGAGCAGGGTCCCGTCGAGATCGGTGTAGACGCAGGCCAGCGGCATCGGCGCGGTCGCTACCGTAGCGGGAGATGGAGTGGAGGCTGGCCGACCGGACCCTCGACCTGGCGCGTCCGATCGGCGCCGGGATCGTCAACGTCACCGTCGACTCGATGTTCGAGGGCGCGCGCAGCGGCACCCCCGAGCAGGCGGTGCGCGACGGCCTGGCGCTGGCCGAGGCGGGCTTCGAGATGCTCGATGTCGGCGCCGTGGCCGCGAAAGCGGGGCCGCCGGTATCCGCCGAGGACGAGGCCGCGGCCCTGGTCCCGGCGGTGGAAGGCCTCGTAGCCGAGCTCCCGCGTCGTTTCCACCCTTCTCCTTCCTATAGCGAGGACAAAGGTGGAAACGATGATGTCCCGGCGGTTTCGGCGGACACGTTCTCGGTCGAGGTGGCGCGGCGGGCGCTGGCGGCGGGGGCCGAGGTCGTCAACGACATCTCCGGAGGTTGCGAGGAGATGTTCGAGCTGGTCGCCGAGACCGGCTGCGGCTACGTGCTGATGCACATCGAGGGGCCGCCGCGGGTCGACCGCCCCTGGCGCGAGTACGACGACGTCGTCGACCACCTGCGCGCCTGGTTCGAGGGGAGAGTCGAAGCCGCCCGGGAGCTTGGGGTGGCGGAGGAGCAGATCGCGATCGACCCCGGCCTCGATTTCGACCTCAGTCCCGACCAGGACCTGGAGATCCTCCGCCGGCTCGGCGAGCTGCGCGCGCTCGGGCTGCCGCTCTACGTGTCCCTCTCGCGCAAGGACTTCATCGGCGCCGTGCTGGCCGGGTCCTGGGAGGACCGGCTGCCGCCGCGCGAGCGCGAGTGGGGGACGGTGGCGGCGGTGACGCTCGCCGTCCGCGAGGGCGCCGACGTCCTCCGCATCCACGACCGCAGCTCCCTGCAGGCGATGCGGGTGGCGGCGGAGATAAGGAGCGCGGTCTGATGGCGCGTGGGGGGAGTTTGCTCGCTTCGGATTGGGCGATCGCCATCGACCCAGCTCGCAGGGACGGACGGATCGTCGCCGAGTCGGCCGAAGACGAGCGCCGCTCGCGGCCGGCGCCGCTGCCGGCCGAGCTGGATCCGGGATTCGCCGAGGCCCTGGGCCGGGTCGGCATCGACTCTCTATATACGCACCAGCTCACCGCCTTCGAGGCGGCGGAGCACTCCAATCTCGTCATCACCAGCGGCACCGCCTCGGGCAAGAGCCTCGCCTTCAACCTGCCGGTGCTGAACGGGATCGCGGCGCAGCCGAAAGCGCGGGCGCTCTACCTCTACCCGACGAAGGCGCTCGCCCAGGACCAGGCGCGCAAGCTCGCCCAGCTGCGGCCGCCCGGCCTGCGCGAGGCGATCTACGACGGCGACACCCCGCGCGAGGAGCGGCCGGCGATCCGCCGCCGCAGCAACCTCGTGCTCACCAACCCCGACATGCTCCACGTCGCGGTCCTCCCCAACCACAAGGCCTGGGGGGACTTCCTCGCCAACCTGGAGTGGGTGGTGGTCGACGAGGCCCACACCTATCGCGGCGTCTTCGGCTCCCACGTCGCCAACGTGCTGCGGCGACTGCGGCGGTTGGCGCGCGCCTACGGCCGCGAGCCGCGCTTCCTGCTCGCCTCGGCGACGATCGCCAACCCGGTCGAGCTGGCCGAGCGCCTAGTCGGGACCGAGTTCGAGCTGATCGACGACGACGGGGCGCCGCGGGCCGGGCGGGAGATCGCGATATGGAACCCGCCGCTGATCGACAAGGCGACCGGGGTGCGGCGCTCGGCGCTCTCGGAGGCGGCCGACCTGCTGGCCGAGCTGGTCACGCACGGCGTGCGCACGATCTGCTTCCTCAAAAGCCGCCGCGGGATCGAGCTGATCCAGCGCTTCGCCCGCGAAAACCTCGAGCGGCGAGGGAAGCCCGAGCTGGCGCGGCGGATCGCCCCCTACCGCGGCGGCTACACCCCGCAGCAGCGGCGCGAGATCGAGGCGCGGCTGTCCGCCGGCGAGCTGCTGGCGGTCGTCGCCACCGATGCGCTGGAGCTGGGGATCGACGTCGGCGAGCTCGACGCGGCGATCTGCGTCACCTTCCCCGGCACGGTCGCCAGCCTGCGGCAGATGTGGGGGCGGGCGGGGCGGCGCCGGCGCGGGCTCGCCGTCTACGTCGCCGGCCAGGACGCGCTCGACCAGTTCTTCTGCCGCCACCCGGAGGAGTTCCTCGGGCGGCCGGTCGAGGCGGCGATCCTCGACCACGGCAACGAGCAGATCGCCTCCCGGCACCTGATCGCCGCTGCCTACGAGCTGCCGCTGAGCGACGAGGACGACGAGGTCTTCGGGGATGGCTGGCGGGAGCGGGCCGAGCGGCTGGTCGCGGCGGGGGAGCTGCGCGGGGTCGGCGGCAAGTTGCTGCCGCGGCGGGCGGAGTTCGTCGCCAACCGGATCGCCCTGCGCTCGGCCTCGGCCGACTCGGTTGCGGTGATCGAGCGCGAGGCGGGCGAGATGCTGGGCCTGGTCGAGGCCGAGCGCGCCTTCACCACCGTCCATCCCGGCGCCGTCTACCTGCACCTCGGGCGTTCGTACGAGGTCGACCGGCTCGACGTCGAGGAGCGGCGGGCGATCGTCTCCGCCTTCGACGGCGACTGGTACACGCGGCCGAAAAAAGAGACGGAGATCTACATCGAGCGCCTGCACGAGCAGCGCGAGGTGGCGGGCGTGCAGCTCAACTTCGGCGAGGTCTCGGTGACCGAGCAGGTGATCGCCTTCCAGCGGGTCTCGGTCTCCGACCAGGAGCCGATCGACATCGTCGCCCTCGAGCTGCCCGAGCAGAGCTTCGTCACCCAGGCGCTCTGGTACGTGCTGCCCGACCGGCTCAGCGGCTCGCTGCCCCCGGACGCGCTGCTGGGCTCGCTGCACGCGACCGAGCACAGCCAGATCGCGGTGCTGCCGCTGATCGCGATGTGCGACCGCTGGGACATCGGCGGCCTCTCCACCAACGTCCACTTCCAGACCGGCCGCTCGACGATCTTCATCTACGACGGCCATCCCGGCGGGGTCGGGATCACCCGCCGCGGCTACGACGAGTTCGAGCGCCTGCTCGGCGACGCCGAGCGGCTGATCGCCGAGTGCCCCTGCGAGTCCGGCTGTCCCTCCTGCGTGCAGAGCCCCAAGTGCGGCAACCTCAACGAACCCCTGCACAAGGCCGGCGCGCTGGAGCTGATGGGACTGATGCGGGGCGCGCTGTGAGCGCCGATCCCCCGTTCCGTGGTTCCTTTGTCGGCCCTGACACGACAAAGGAACCACGGAATCGGCAGCGGCAGGTGGCGGTGATGGAGGCGGCCTCGCGGGCCGCGGCCGAGGCCGGGGGGACCGTGATCGGCATCGTCCCCGGCGAGTCCGTCGCGGACGCCAACCCCTACTGCAGCCACGTCGTCGCCACCGGAATCGGCCACGCCCGCAACCTCGCCGTCGTCTCCTCGGGCGAGGCGGTGATCGCGATCGGCGGCGAGTGGGGAACGCTCTCGGAGATCGGCTTCGCCCGCGTCATCGGCCACGAGGTGGTGGCGCTGCGCAGCTGGGAGCTCGACGGCCGCGAGCGGATGGCCGGCGGACCAGGCGTGGTCTCGGCGGAGACCGCGGCCGAGGCGGTCGCTGCGGCGTTGCGTGCGCTTTAGCATCCGCCGCATGTACGAGGAGTCGATCCGCGCCGAGTTCACCCACCAGACGGAGAGCTTCGCCCGCAACCGCGTCGCCACCGCCGCCGAGACGCTGGGGACGGTTGTTGACCTGGTCCCCGAGGACCGCGAGTCGAGCTGGCTCGAGGTCGCCTGCGGGCCGGCGGCGATCTCGCGGGCGCTGGCGCCGAAGGTGGGCCGGGTGCTGGGCGTCGACCTGACCCCGGCGATGGTCGAGAAGGCACGCGAGGAAGCCGCCGCGGAAGGAATCGCCAACGCCGAGTTCGCGGTTGGGGACGCCACCGCGCTCGAGCTCGGCGACGCCTCCTTCGACGGCGCCGTCACCCGCTTCAGCTTCCACCACATCCCGGCGCCGCAGCGGGTGCTGGCGGAGATGGCGCGGGTGGTGCGGCCCGGCGGTTGGGTGATCGTCAGCGACCTGCTCACCGACGAAGACGCCGACGCGCAGGCGTGGCACCAGGAGATCGAACGGCTGCGGGACCCCTCGCACTGGGCGACGATGACGCCGGTGCGGCTGTGGGCGATGGGCGAGGCGGCCGGGTTGGAGCCCGAGAGCGAGCAGACGATCCCGGTCGAGCTCGACTACGAGGACTGGCTGCGGCGCGGCTCGGGAGGGGAGGCCGCGGGGAAGTTGATCGACCGCCTGCTCGAGGAAGCGCCGGAGGAAGCGAAGTGCTTCCAGGTCAGCGGTGAGCCGGGAGAGCGCCGCCTGCTGTTCCAGACCATGCTGCTGCGCTGGCGCCGTCCCTGATCATCCCTCTGGCGGCCAGAGCTCGAGCAGCGTCAGGATCGCGAAGGCGTGGGTCCAGGCCAGCGGCGTGGTCGAGCGGGGGACGCCGGTCTGGGCGTCGACGCGCTCCGGCAGGTCGCCCGCTGGGGTGGCCGCACGGCGCAGGTCGGCCAGGAGACGGAGGGCCGGGCGGCGCTCGCCGAGCGCAGCAAGGGACCAGGCGGTCCAAGCGGTCGGCGCCGTCCACGGATCATCGCCCGGCCAGGCTTCGCCCGGAGTGATCCCGAAGCGCCCCCTGCGCCGCACCAGCCGCAGCATCGTCCTGCGCGCCTGCGGATAGAGCCCCCTCAACCCGAACGGCTCCACCGCCCAGGCGGCAGCGGAGTCGAGCCCCGACCCCGGCTCACCGGCGATCCGCACCAGCCCCTCGTGAGTGCCGAACTCCGCCGCAATCGCACCTTCCCTCCGCCGACGGGACGATTTCGATCTATATAGGGCCATTTTCGGCCCGTCGGCGCTGGCTATGGCGTTGCCGAGGTAGTTACCGGAGGCTTTCTCTTGGTAGTCCGGGAGGCTTGGGGGCGATCCGGGGGAGGTCTCGGCGGACAACTGCTGGGAGGGTCCGGCGAGACCTCCTCCGGATCGCCCGACAGCTCGGGCCGCGACCGCGACCCAGCCGAGCGCGTCGCCCTGGGGCCCGCGACCGGGGACGGGTTGGCCGTGGCCGATGAAGCGTGCGGCGGCGTTCAGCTTCAAGTGGAGTAGGAAGTCCACGATCTCCTGCGCCTCGCGCTGATGACCCGCGGCGTTGAAGGCAAGCGCTGCGGTCGCGGCGTCCCGAGGCCAGATGTAAGCCCACCCGTCCCTCGCTCCCGCGACCGAGGCGCCGGAGCGAGGGTTAGTGAGCGCGCGGAGCGTCAGCAGCGAGCGTTGGTACATCCGCTCGGCCCAGGCCGGCGCGCCCCCGCCGAGCGGCTGGGACCGCTTCAACCACCGCCGGTCGTCGCGTTCGGCGGCTCGGATCGTCGACCCGGCCGCCCGGTCATCGCATCGCAGCCATCGGACCGCCGCCGCTTCGCTGGAGCGCAGGGAGATGCGGACGCCTTGCGGGGCTTCGGTGAGGCAGGCGAGGGAATCGCCGGCGGCGTAGGAGATCCGCACCCGCGCCACCCCGAACCGAGCAGTGGTGACGACCACGTTGGTCCCGCGGCGGTAGTGCTGCGTGACCGAGTCGGCGGTCCACAGCGGCCGCGCCGGGCGGCCCCCGAGCGAGACCCAGGGGACGATGCCGGTGTCGCTCGGCACCGTCCCCGCCGCCTGGCGGGCCGAAGGGTTGTCGATCAGCGCCCGCCCGCCAGGCCGCACCCGCAGGTCGACGACGTCCCCGTAGGCGTCGATCGCCGCCGTCAACCGTCCATCGCCGACGACCGCCGTCCCTAGGAACGGCGGCGGCAGCCCCGGCACCCCCGCCGGCGTCCGCGGATCGGCCCCCGAGCCGCCGGAGACGAGCAGCACCCCCGCCGCCACCACGGCACCCAGCGCCAGCGCTGCCCGAGCCCAGCCCATGCCCCAATGCAATCAGCCCCGCAAGCCCCGCTCCCGCTAGCCTTCCCGCTGCGCAAGCGGTTCCGCGCCCCTGGCCAGGTAGCTCAGTTGGTAGAGCACACGACTGAAAATCGTGGTGTCGCCGGTTCGAATCCGGCCCTGGCCATTGCGGAAAGGCGCCGGCGCGCGACATCGGGCGAGCCCGCGACGCGGCTGCTCATTCGAGTTGACCAGGACAAACGGGTCTCGATCTTCCCGTTCGAGGGTTCCCCGGCTACCGACGGAGGAGGGCTAAAGCTAAGGCATGGAATCGCTACGGTTGCGATGTGGCGTCAGACGAACTGCAACTCGAAGCCTATGAGCATCTTGCGCCCGCTTATGACCAGTTCACCATCTCGAACAATTATGAGCTCTGGGTGGGTGAAGTACTTCTTCCAGTAGCTGAACTGTTTGGCCTCAAGGTTGGCAGAGCGCTTGATATCGGGTGCGGGACCGGGCGAGCCTTCCCACCCCTTTTACGTCGGGGATGGAAGGTAACCGGATGCGACTTCTCAGATTGTATGCTGGCAATCGCGAAGCAGAAATCCGGGACTTCGGTTGAGCTGGTCTGCGCAGACCTTTGCGATTTCCCGCTTCTTGGTGGCGGCCCATTCAATCTAGTTTTGGCGCTCAATGACGTAATGAACTGTCTTGTGAGCGATGGGGATCTAGAACGTGCATTCGCCGGTATTCACCGAAGCTTGGCACCAGAAGGGTTGGCCATTTTCGACGTCAATACCTTGGCCCTGTTTCGTCAGAACTTCGCCTCGGGCCTCTCCGAAGAGATGACTGGAGGGGGCTGGAGCTGGCGGGGTTTATCGTCAGCGGCTGAGCCCGGGAAGATCTTTGAAGCCGCGGTCTCTGGTCCAGCGGTGAAGACCCATATTCACCGCCAGCGTCACTGGACCGAAGAGCAAATTTTGGCAGCACTAGAGGCATGCGACCTCGAAAGCAAAGCGGTCCTTGGCCAGCGGGAGTCCGGAAAGGACATCATCCTGAGCGATCCTCCCCTGCTTGAGCGCGACGAAAAGCTCATTTACGTCGTTAGGGAAGGGCTTAGGCCCCCAGCCTCGCACTGAGGCCGGAGGCCCCTCTGACTTAGTTGCCCTTTTGCGGCGTCGGCGGGCTGATGCTCGGAGTCAAGCGAATGTCCATGTCTCTCAGTCTACTCGGCCGCTGCATACTGATTTTTTTAGGTAGGACAAATTGGTAGCTATAAGGATCTCAACTGTGTATTGGCGCTCGCGCCGGTATGAATGGAAGCTCACGGCTATGACGGGAAGCAACGGCGCAAAACGCATCTACCGGCTCTGCGATACGTAGCGCTCGACTTGCAACGAAGGGCAAACTCATGGGTGCGAGCGGCAGCTAGAATTGCCGTTGAGGTAGCCCGAATGAAGCTTGGTGTCGCCGGTTCGAATCCGGCCCTCGCCACTTTCTCTTCGAGTTGTAAGAAATCCCGGCTCGCGCGCGGTTCTACCGGGTAGATGGCCCCGATGCGGCGCCTGTTGGTCGCTGCCTCGGGGTATGTCGTATTCCAATCCAGAGGATGATTGCTGCCAGTACGGATGATCGAAGAGCCGAATCCAGCCGACGTTCGCGACGAGCGCTTCCTGCGCCGGGTGCGCGCGGCGCGGGCTGCCGGGAACGAGGCGGCTGAACGGGAGGCGATCTCTCGCCTGATCGAGCCCTACCTGTCCTGGGGGCGCTGGATCGCGTACGGGAAGATCGGCGACGCCGACGACCCGGCGGCAGACGCTGACGAGATCGCCGGGGATCTCCTGCGCCGGCTGGCGCGCCTGCTGGAGACGAAGCTCGAGTTCGACACCCCCTTCCGCGTCGTCGCCTCCGTCAATCTCAAGTATGCGATCAAGGACTATCGGCGCCGGCTGGCCCGCGACGAGTCGACGCCGGTCGACCCGGCCGAGCTGTCGGAGGTGGACGCGCCGCCGGAGGCTCCGGGCGCGGGAGAGATGAGCGACGCGCTCCAGCCCTACCTTCCCGGCCTCAACGAGCGCGAGCGTGAGCTCGCCCACGACCGCCTGGTCCTCGACCTCTCGCCGAGCGAGATCGCCAAGCGCCACGGCATGAAACGGGGCGCCGTCGACACCGCCATGCACCGCATCATCAAGAAGATGCGAAAGAACGCCCCGGCGGATGTAAGAAATCGCGATTTCGGGACGGTATAGGCGGTATGGCGAAATTCGACCCCGACGAAGAGCAGGCGATCGGAATGCTCGACGACTTCCAGCTGGAGGCGGTGCGCATCAAGACGGTCGCCGCCAACGACGAGCGCTTCGAGTGCGTCCTCTGGAACCTCTGCCTGCGCGGGGTGGAGGTGATCGAGCGGGTCTGCCGCACCCGCGGCGAGGCCTCCGGGCTGAGCGAGCAGGAGATCGAGCTGGCGATCGAGGACGCGGCAGCGCGGATGCTCCTGCGCCTCTCGCGACTCGAGCCCCAGCCCCAGGTCCAGGCCCTCGCCGCCGAGATCGCGGTCGCCTGCGTCGAACGCTCCTGGCCCTCGCAGCAAAGCGCTCCGCGGCTCGCGTCCCGGCCGCCCCAGCTCCGGCTCGTCCGCGGCCTCGACGAGGCAATCGACAAGGGGAAGGTTCGCCCGAACGACTGGAGGAACTCATGAGCGCCGCCGAAGGGGCCTTCGAGCAGGTCTTCCTGCAGGCTCTCAACGACCTGCGGGAGGGCTCGGAGAAGCCGATCGAGGACTACCTGCGCCTCGTCCCCCGCGGGCAGCGGCAGGAGCTGGGAGAGATGCTCGCCGACGTCCTCCTCGCTCGGGGGCCGGCGCCCGCTCCGAGGCCCCCCGACAGCGAGGCGTACAGACGCGCCGTCGCGGTCGTCGACGAGGTCCTCGCCAAGCGCGGGAAGGCCGGCATCCTGCCGGGGGCCCTGAAGGCGATGCGAAACGCGCGCGGAATCGAGCCCGAGGTCGCGGTCGACCAGCTGGCCGCGGACCTCGGAGTGCAGGGAGAGGAGGGACGACGGGCGCTGGCCCGCAACTACCATCGCCTCGAGACCGGCACGCTGCTGGGATCGAAGCTCTCTCGCCGCCTCCTCGACTCGCTGGCCTCGGTCTTCGACGTCGATCCGGCCGACGTCGTCGCCGCCGCCAGGCCGGCGGACAAGGGCCCTTCCCTCAGCAGCGTGCCGGCGATGGGCCGAAGCGCCGGCGCCCGGGGGAGGCCGTCCTCCTCGCCCCGCCCCGATGCGAGGCTCCCCGATCCGGAGGTCGAACTCGTCGAACGGCTGTTCCATGGCGGCCCCGACGCTTGAGCCGGCCGCGGCCGCGGCGGCGTTGCTCCGCGACTTCGAGGAACGCTACGACGCCGCCGGGGCGCCGCCCGTCCCGGTGGAGCGCCTGGCCGGCTCCCTGCTGGGGCTCTTCATCGACGAAGCTGACGACATCCGCATCCTCCCGGGCGCGCCCACCGACCAGGGCCGCCTCTCGGGGATGCTCGACGCCGAGGAGATGGTGATCTGGATCGACCGCGGCGAGGCCCGCCGCAGCCCGGGCCGCCGCCGCTTCACGATCGCCCACGAGATCGCCCACCTTCTCCTCCACGTCCCCGTCCTCCACGAGGTCTTCTACGACCGGCCCACCGACATCCGGGAGATCGACGAAGACCGGTCGGGGTCGGCGGCCGCCGACCTTCCCCAGCGCGAGCGGGAGGCGAACGTGTTCGCCCGTGAGCTGCTGATGCCCGAGCCGCTGGTGAACGAGCAGGCCCACGCCACCGGGTTCAACCTGCCGGCGCTCGCGAAGCGATTCGAGGTCTCGGTTCCGGCGATGCGCCTGCGCCTGCGCCTGCTGAAGCTGCTACCTCCTCTGGCATGAGGATCGTTCACCTCTCCGACACCCACCTGGGGCGGCGCGAGCTGCACCACACCGACGCCGAGGGCCGCAACGTCCGCGAGCAGGACGGCTACGAGGTCTTCGCCCGGGCGATCGACCGGGCGCTCGAGCTGGAACCGGCGGCCGTAGTCCATTCCGGCGACCTCTTCCACGGCTACCACCCCACCGCGGCGGCGCTCGGCGTGGCCCTCGACCAGATCGAGCGCCTGCGGGCGGCCGGGATCGGGTTCGTCGTCATCGCCGGCAACCACTCGACGCCGCGGGTGCGGGCGATCGTCCACCCCTTCTCGCTGCTGGAGCGCTTCGGGGTCGATGCGGTCCACGGGCAGCCACGCCGGCTCCGCTTCGGCGAGCTCGCCGTCGCCGCCATCCCCCACAGCAACGACCCGGAGGAGATGGCCGGCTGGATAGCCGGGGCGGAGCCCGATCCCGAGGCCCGGTTCAACGTCCTCGCCGCTCACGTCGGCCTCGAGGGGCTGGCCCGGGTCGGCGCGGGGGAGCCGGGCGCGACGGAGCTGCCGGGAGAGATCCTCGAGGCCGTGGCCGACTTCGACTACGTCGCTCTCGGGCACCTCCACCAGTTCGACCGGCCGCGGGTCAACGCCGTGTATGCGGGTTCGCTGGAACACCTGAGCTGGGCCGATCGCGCGCCCAGGAAGGGGATCGTCGAGGTCGATCTCTCAGCCGAGCCCATGGACAAGGCGTTCCTGAAGTTGCACGAGCTCGAAGGCCGGCCGCGCAAGCGGCTCCCGGCAATCGACGCGAGGGAAGCCGACGACCTCACCGCGGAGATCTGCCGGCGGGCTAAGGGAAAGGGGCTGAAAGGGGCGATCGTCAGGGTCCCGATCGCAAACGTCGGCTTCGAGAAGTTCGGGGCCGTCGATCGCGGCAAGGTCAGCGAGGCGTTCGCCCGCTGCCTTCACTTCGAGCTCGAACCCGAGTTCGTCGAGCCCGGATCCGGGGCTCCGCAGCCGGCGGCGCCGGCGGAGCTGCGCGATTTCCTCTCCCGCCGGGTCCCCGCCGGAGTCGAGCCCGAGGTGTTCGTCGCCCGCGGCGAGTCCTACATGACCCGCGCAGCCGAGGACATCGGTGCATGAAACTGCTGCGCCTGGAGGCGAGGAACTTCCGTTCCTTCGCCGACCTCGACCTCGACCTCAACGCCCAGGGGGTCTTCTCGATCACGGGGCCCAACGGGGCGGGGAAGAGCACGATCTTCGCCGCGATCGAGTGGGCGCTCTACGGCGGCAGCAGGGGGGCCGGCTCCCAGGGCGTGGCCCGGCAAGGGGTCGAGCGGGAGGAATGCCAGGTGACGCTGGAGTTCGAAGTGGACGACCGCCTCCTGCGCGTCACCCGGATCGACGGCCAGGACGCCTGGCTGACCGACGTGGCCAGCGAGGAGCGGCTCGCCCAGACGCTGACCGGGACCTCGCGGGAGGTGGCCGTGCGCCTCGGTCTCACCAAGGAGATGTTCCGCGGCACCTTCTACGCGCCCCAGAAAGAGGTGGAGGCGCTCGGGGGCAAAGACGCCAGGAGGCGGAAAGACCAGCTGGAGCGCCTGCTCGGAATCAGTCATCTGCGCAGGGCGGCCGAGCTCGCCGAGCTCGACGCGCGCGAGCAGGGGCTGGTTCTCGACGGCCTGCGCCGGGAGACCCCCGACGTCGCCGAGCTGAAGGCCGAGGTCAAGCGCCGGGAAAAGGAAGCCCGGGAGGCAGCGCCCGCCGTCAAGAAGCTGAAGAAGATCATCAGCGCCGGCGAAGCGCAGCTCAAAGAGACGAACAGGGAGATCGACAAGCTCGCCGTCCAGATCGCCGAGCATGCCTCCCGCCGGCTGGAGGCCGAGCGGGCGGAGGGCGACTTCAAGCTGAAGAAGGAGACCCTGGAGGGCAAGCAGGAGCGACTGCGGACGGCGCTGGCGGCGAAGGAGGAGCAGGTCGAGCTCGAAGAGACCCTCGCGGGTGGCGAGGACCTCGAGTCCCGCGAGCGTGAGCTCGACCTGCTGCGGCAGGGCCACGAGCGGCGTCAGGCCCTGATCGGCAGGGAGCGCGAGGCGCTGGAGGAGCTCGCCACGGCGACGGACGCTCTCACCGACCTCGGTCGCCCGGCGGACGAGGACCCCGCGGCACGTTTGAGCGCCGCCCAGGAGGAGCTCAACGAGCTCGCCGGTCAGCTGCGGGAGGCCAACGCCGCCCGTCAGCAGGCGACCGAAGGCGCGCGCCTAGCCCTCGAGAAGCTGGAACGGGCCAGCCGCGGCGCCGGGATCGACCGCGAGCTCGAAGAGCTCGGCGGAGCCGAGGAGCGGCTGGAGGGGTCGCGGGCCCGGCTGCAGGAGATGCGTGACCGGCGAGCCGAAGTGAACGCGGAGGTCGTTCATCAGGAGCGCCACCGGGACGCTCTCAGCAGCGAGGCCGGGAAGGAGTCCGGGGTCTGCCCGACCTGCCACCGGGAGCTGGAGGGCACGGTCGCCGACCTGATCGCCGCCTTCGACGCGGAGATCGCGGAGGCGCGAGGCCGCCGGGCCGAGCTCGACGGCGAGGTCGATCAGTTGGAGGAAGCGGTTGAGGCGCTCAAAGAGGACGCGCAGCGAGAAGTCCAGCTACGGGCCGAGCGGGAGTCCCTGGGCGACGTCGGCGAGGAGGCCGCGCTTGCCTCCGAGGCGGCGCGGGCCAAGGAGCTGCTGGAGAAGACGACGAAAGCCGAGGCCGAGCTGGAGGCCGCGCATGCCGCGCTCGAGGAAGAGATCCCGAAGCTGCGAGAGCTGGCCGAGGACGCCGCGCGGGCCGAAGCGGAGCGGCGCCAGGCGCAGGAGCGGACGATGAAGGCCGAGCAGCAGGTCGTCTTCATCGCCGAGCAGTTGGCGGAGACCCCGGATGACGGTTACGACGCGAAGGCGCACGCGGAGGTAAAGGCCGCCCTGGGCAAGCGCCGGGAGACGACGCGCCGGCTGGCGGTCGTCCGCGACCAGGCGGCGGCGGTCGAGCTGCTCGTAAAGCAGGTCGAGGTGCTGCGAGAGGAGGTCGACCAAGCCGGCGAGGAGGTCGCGAAGCGGCGCCAGAGCGCAGAGGAGGTGGCGCCCGACCCCGATGCGCAGGAGGGGAGGAGCGCCGAACGGGACCTGCTCGAAGAGAAGCTGGACGAGGCCCGCGAGGCGCTCGAGGACGCCAACCGCAAGGCGTCGGCCGAGTCCGAGGCGGTCGCCGCGGCGCGCAGCCGCTTGGAGGACGCGAGCAAGCTGGTGGCGAAGATCGACGAGGAGCGCCGGGAGCTCGAGCTGCGCACCGCGGTGGCGGGGGCGCTGGAGGAGTACCGCGAGGAGGCCTCCCGTCGCGCCCGGCCGATGCTGGAAACGGAAGCTTCCAAGCTCCTGCGCCAGATCACCGAAGCGACCTATCCCCGGATCAGGCTGACCGAGGACTATCTCCTCGAGATCGCCGACGGCCGGGACTTCCACCTGAGCAAACGCTTCTCCGGCGGCGAGCAGGACCTCGCCGCCCTCTGCCTGCGCCTGGCGCTGACCGGCACCCTCGCCCACCAAAGGGGAACCGAACACAGCTTCGTCATCCTCGACGAGGTCTTCGGCAGCCAGGACGTCGGCCGCCGGAAGCAGCTGATGGAGCAGCTGATCGAGCTCTCGAAGGGAGAGTTCCAGCAGATCTTCGTCATCTCCCACACCGAGGACATCGTCGAGCAGTGCTCGCTGCGCATCGAGGTCAGCCGCGAGAACGGGATCAGCAGGGCCCTCGGCCCGGTGAGCTAGGCGGCGTCGAGCGCGTAGGCCCCCGGCCCCACCTAAGCTGAGTCATCGCAGCCCAACTGTCACCTGCGGCCCAGGGCCGGCTCCCGGAGCTGATCGCCCGCGAGGAGGCGAGCTTCGCCGAGCGCACGCCGCGCTCGCGGCAGCTCTTCGAGGAGGCGACGGGGGAGCTGCTGGCGGGGGTGCCGATGAGCTGGATGTCGCGCTGGGCGGGGCCGTATCCGATCTACCTGGACCGGGCCGAGGGGGCCGAGCTGACCGACGTCGACGGCAACGTCTACGCCGACCTCTGCCTCGGCGACACCGGGGCGATGGCGGGGCACGCGCCCTCGGCGGGGCAGGTCGCGGTCGCCGGGCGCTACGGAGCGGGGGCGACGACGATGCTGCCGACCGCGGACGCCGCCTGGGTCGCCGGGGAGCTGAGCCGCCGCTTCGGCGAGCGGCGCTGGCAGTTCACCCTCAGCGCCACCGACGCCAACCGCTTCGCGATCCGGATCGCCCGCCACCTCACCGGCCGCGCCAAGGTCCTGGTCTTCAACTACTGCTACCACGGCACCGTCGACGAGTCGTTCGCCACCCTCGCCGGCGGCGAGGTGGTCGCGCGGGAGGGGAACGTCGGCGCGCCGGTGCCGCTCGCCGAGACCACCCGCGTCGTCGAGTTCAACGACGCCGCCGCCCTGGAGCGCGAGCTCGCCCACGGCGACGTCGCCTGCGTCCTCGCCGAGCCGGCGCTGACCAACATCGGCATCGTCCTCCCCGAGCCCGGCTTCCACGACGCCCTGCGCGAGCTGACCGCGGCCGCCGGGACGCTCTTGATCATCGACGAGACCCACACCCTCAGCGCCGGCCCCGGCGGCTGCACCGCCCGCTGGGACCTGGAGCCCGACGTCGTCACCCTCGGCAAGGCGATCGGCGGCGGCGTCCCGATCGGCGCCTTCGGCCTCGACCCGCGGCTGGGCGAGCGCATCCTCGCCGCCGGCAACGCCGACCTCGAGGACACCGGCGGCGTCGGCGGCACCCTCGCCGGCAACGCGCTCTCGCTCGCCGCCGCCCGCACCACCCTCGCCGAGGTCCTCGACGCCGCCGCCTGGGAGCGGACCGAGCAGCTGGCGACCTGGTTCGCCGAGGGCGTCCGCAAGGCGATCGACCGCCACGGCGCCCCCTGGCACGTGACCCAGCTCGGCTGCCGCGCCGAGTACCGCTTCTCGCCCGAGCCGCCGCGCAACGGCGGCGAGTCGGCGGCGCTCGGCGACCCCGACCTGGAGCGCTACCTGCACCTGCACGCGCTCAACCGCGGCGTCCTCATCACCCCCTTCCACAACATGGCGCTGATCTGCCCGCGGACGACGCCGGAGCAGGTCGACCGCCACAGCCAGGTCTTCGACGAGGCCTTGCGCGACCTGTTCGGCTCCTGAGACGATCGCTGGGCCCTTCGATGGAAGCCGAGACCCGATACGCAGATTCCGACGGCGTCAAGATCGCCTACCAGGTCCACGGCGAGGGACCGCTGGACCTCGTCTTCGTCCCCGGCTTCGTCTCCCACCTCGAGCTGCTCTGGGAGGAGCCGACCGTGGCCCGGTTCTTCCGCCGCCTCTCGTCCTTCGCGCGCCTGATCTTGTTCGACAAGCGCGAGCAGGGCCTCTCCGACAGGACCGGCCGGCCGCCGACCCTGGAGGACTCGATGGACGACCTGCAAGCGGTGCTGGCGGCCACCGGCGCCGAGCGCCCGGCGCTGTTCGGCATCTCCGAGGGAGGGCCGATGGCGATGCTCTTCGCCGCCACCCATCCCGAGCGCGTCTCCTCGCTCATCCTCTACGGCACCTACGCGCGGATGTCGAGGGCTCCCGATTTCCCCCAGGGGGTGGCGGCGATCGCCTTCGACCGCTGGCGCGAGCGGATCCACCGGGAGTGGGGCGGCCCGGCGGGGATAGAGCTCTGGGCGCCGGGTGTGGCGGGGGACCACGCCTTCGAACGCTGGTGGTCCCGCCTCCTGCGCCAGGGCACCAGCCCCTCGGCGGCCGCGGACCTGATGGACCTCTACCGAGAGATCGACGTCCGCCCTGCGCTCTCGGCGATCGACGTGCCGGTGCTCGTCATCCACCGCACCGACGACAAGCTGGTCCCGGCGTTTCACGGTCGCTATCTGGCGGAGGGGATTCGCGGCGCCCGCTACGTCGAGCTCGAGGGGGAAGACCACCTCTGGGTCATCGGCGATCAGGACTCGATCCTCGACGAGGTCGAGGAGTTCCTCGTCGGCAGCCGCCGGGCGAGCGAACCGGAACGGAGCCTGGCGACGATCCTCTTCACCGACATCGTCGCTTCGACCGAGCGGGCGGCGGCGCTCGGCGACCTCGGCTGGCGCCAGCTGCTCGAGCGCCACGACGCCGCCGTCCGCCGCCAGCTCGCCCTCCACCGCGGCCGCGAGGTGAAGACGATGGGCGACGGCTTCCTCGCCACCTTCGACGGCCCGGCGCGGGCGATCCGCTGCGCCGCGGCGCTGCAGGGAGAGGTGGGAGGGCTCGGGATCGAGGTGCGGGCCGGGATCCACACCGGCGAGGTCGAGCTGATCGGCGACGACGTCGGCGGCATGGCGGTCAACATCGGCGCCCGGATCGGGGCCCTCGCCGATGCCGGCGAGGTTCTCGTCTCCAGCACCGTGCGCGAGCTGGTGGTCGGCTCCGGCCTCGAGTTCGCCGATCGCGGCGTGCAGACCCTCAAGGGCGCCCCCGGCGAGTGGCGCCTCTTCGCGGTCGATTAGGCGTCGGCACCGGCAGTTGCGCGCCTTTAGGCACAAAGATTTTTCAGAATTGGCGCAGTAGAGCCTTGTTCTGTTGCAGACGGAACGTTACGCTACGATCATGGCGGTGATGATGACCCCCAGAGAGACCTGGACCGACCAGCGCCTCGACGACCTCAACCAGAAGGTCGACGACGGCTTCGCCAAGGTCGACAACGACATCCGAGAACTGCGGCGGATGATGTTCCAGGGCTTCTTTGCATTGGCGGCCATCCAAGCCACCGGGTTCGCCGCGCTCGTCGCGGCGGCAGTTTTTTAGCTGACCGACCGTCCGCCCTCGTCTTTACCTTGGGCAAACGATGAGCGAGCAGACGCAGATCGACAGTCTCGTCTCGACCCCGCCCGCGGCAGAGCCGGCTCCGGAATCCGAGCCGGTCGTTCGCATCCCCCTGCGTGATCTCGAGGACGGTCAGCGGGTGCGGGGCGTCTACGCGGTCCGCGAGCGCGAGCTGCGGCGCAAGCGCAACGGCGAGCCCTGGCTGCGACTCTCGGTCGGCGACGCCACCGGCGCTGCGGAGGCGGTCTGCTGGGAGGAGGCGGAGGCGCTGTATGCGCTCTGCTGCTCCGGCTCACCCGTCTTCGTCAGCGGCGTCTTCGAGATAAGCGAGCGCTGGGGAGCAAAGATCAAGATCGGCTCACTGCGCGAGGCCGAGGCCCACGAGTACGAGGCCGAGGATCTGGCGGCCGAGTCGGAGGTCTCGCTGGGGCAGCTGGAGGGCGAGCTGCGCGAACTGCTGGCGACCGTCCAGAACCCGGACCTGCAGCGGTTGCTCGACGTCTTCTTCGCCGAGGACTCGGAGACCTGGCACCGCTTCCGCGACGCGCCGGCGGCGAAGACCTACCACCAGGCCTACCGGCACGGGCTGCTCGAGCACACGCTCTCGGTTGCCCAAGCGGTCTCGGCCGCGGCCAACTTCTTCCCCGGCATCGACCGCGAGGTCGCGGTCACCGGGGCGCTGCTCCACGACATCGGCAAGTGCGTCGCCTACAACGACGATCCGCTGGCGATCGACCTCACCGACGCCGGCCGCCTCCAGGGCGAGATCCCCCTCGGCTACTACACCGTGCGCCGGGCGATCGAGGACCTGCCGGGCTTCGACCCGGGCCTCGCCCAATGCGTCCTCCACATCATCCTCAGCCACCACGGCTCGCTCGAGCACGGCTCCCCGGTCGTCCCTGCCACCCGCGAGGCCGTCCTCGTCCACATGATCGACAACCTCGGCGGCCGCCTCGGCAGCTTCGACCGCATCGAGCGCCAGCTCCCCGCCGGCGAGTCCTGGTCGGGCTTCGACCGCGCCCTGTCGGGCAGCGCCTTCTTCGCCCAGCGCGCCGCCTGATCACCCGAGCTAAGCGCTCCTTTAACTGGACGTAAAGAAGTTGTGACAGCGTGGGGCGGGTGGACTGGTCCGTCCTGCACACGCTGAACAACTTCATGTTCCACCACGACGGGGTCGAGGATCCGCTCCTCTTCTACGTCAACGCCTCCGAGGCGCTCTTCGTCGCGACCCTGGCGGTCGTCTTCCTCGCTGCCCGCGGGCGGTTCGCCGACTGGCGCCGCGCCTGCCTCGCCGCCGTGCTCAGCGCCGGGCTCGGCCTCGCTGTCGGCAAGGTGATCTCGGAACTGGTCGACCGGGCCCGCCCCTTCGTCGCCGATCCGCACGGCGTCCACCTCTTCTCCGGCCACGCCGCCGACCCCGGATTCCCCAGCGACCACGCCACCGCCGCCTTCGCGATCGCGGTGGCGATCCTGCTGCGCAAGCGCGCCTGGGGAATCTTCGCCCTGGTCGCCGCGACCGTGCTCTCGGTCGGGCGGGTGGCGCTGGGCGTCCACTACCCCAGCGATGTCCTCGCCGGCGCCGCCCTCGGCAGCGCTGCCGCGCTGGCGCTCTGGTCGCCGCCGCTGCGCGAGCGGATCGACCGCCTCGCCGACTGGATCGGCGGCTGGCTGGATCGCGTCTTCTGGCGCAAAGAATTTTCAGAATCGGCGCACTAGCGTCTTGTTTCGTTACAGACGAAACGTTACGCTAGGATCATGGCAGTGATGATGACCCCCAGAGAGACCTGGACCGACCAGCGCCTCGACGACCTCAACAAGAAGGTCGATGACGGCTTCGCGCGCCTCGAAAGGGACATCCGCGAACTTCGAGGCGAAATAAATGACCTGTGGCGCCAAACGGGCAAATCCTGCAGTCGCCGAGCGCCCCTGACGAGGCTCGGAGGTCGTTAGGCAAGGACGCAGGGAGCCCGAATAGCAGCGCTATTTGGGCGACCGAGGACGCCGCATAACGGCCTCCGAGGCCGTCAGCTCAGTACTTCTCGGTGCAGTGTTGGATCTTGGCTACGTCCTGGTGGGCGCGCTGGATGCAGTCGATCAGCTTGTTGGCGTGCCCGTGCTGCTGGGACTGCCGGAATGACCGCTTGATTTCCCGCTGGACGCGGTGGTTGACGTCTTCGATCGTCTTGCCGATGTCGTTGATGCCACTGCCGTTGATCGACTTCTGGATGTTGACGTTGGTTTCGTGGCTGACGGTTTCCGTCGTGTGCAGAACCGGCTTGACGATGAAGAAATAGACCGCTGCGAGGATCCCGACCGTCACCAAAAGCCGGATAATGCCCGCGGTTGCGTTGCCGAAGAGGTTGCGTAGGACTTCCATGCGCTCCCCGCAGACTATCCTGCGGACCAGTGGCGAAGGACACCGAGAAGCTGATTCGCCAGCTCTCGCTGATCTCGTTCCTGATGGCACAGGGGAGGCCGGTTTCGGCCCTCGAGATCAAGCGCGAGGTGGAGGGCTATAGCGACATGAACGACGACGCGTTCGCGCGCCGCTTCTACGCCGACCGGGCGGAGCTGGAGAGCCTTGGCATCGTGCTCGGGGTCGAGAAGCCGGGCGAGGGCTTCTTCGAGGCCGAGCTCTACTCGCTGCCGCCGGAGAACTTCTACCTCGACCCGATCCGCTTCTCCGACGACGAGCTGGCGGCGCTGAGCACGGCGCTGATGCTGCTCACCGACGGCGGCTTCGCCTACGCCGAGCCGCTGCGGCTGGCGCTCCAGCAGGTCGCCTGGGGCCACCCGAACCCGCTGGCCGAGGGCGAGCGCGCCCCGGTCGAGATGGCGATGACCGCCTCCGCCGGGGGCCGCGACCTCTCCCAGCGCCTCTCCAAGATCGAGACCGCGATCAGCCGCCGCAAGACGATCGAGTTCACCTACTACACGATGGAGCGGGGCGAGACCGAAAAGCGCAAGGTCGACCCCTTCCACCTGGTCTTCCGCGGCGGGCAGTTCTACCTGATCGGCCACTCGCACGAGCGCGACGCGGTGCGGGTCTTCCGCCTCTCCCGGATCCAGGGCAAGGTCGGCTACGCCTCCAAGGCCGAGCACGACTTCACCCCGCCCGAGGACTTCGACCGCCGCGACTACGGCAGCCGCGCCGACTGGCAGCTGGGCGAGACGAAGGGGACGGCGAAGATCTTCGTCCGCGAGCGGATCGCCTGGCTGATCGAGCGCGATTACGGCTCCTATGGCGAGCTCCGCAACGCGAAGAAGTCCGACGGCGTACCCGGCAAAGGCCGTGTCTTCGAGACCAGCTACGCCTCCGAGCGCGAGCTGATCGCCTGGGTCCTGCGCTGGCGCCAGAACGCGCAGGTGCTGGCCCCCGACGACCTCCGCGAGGAGGCCGAGAAGCGGCGGGGCTTGCTGCTGGAACGCCACGTCAACGGCTTCAAGCCCGCTGAGGTAGTCGACCGCCCACTCGAGGAGCAGCCGAAGCGCAGCCGCTCCAACGGCCGCGGCGAGGCGGCGATCCGGCCCGAGCGCTTCGCCCGCCTCGTCACCCTCGCCGGCCTCCTGATCGAAGCGGCGAAACGGGGCGAGCGGCTGCAGGTCTCCGACCTCTGCGACCGCCTGGAGCTGACCCGGGAGGAGCTGCGCGAGGACGTCGACCTGCTGAACGTCGTCAACTTCGGCGGCGGCACCTACGTCCTCTACGCGGAAATCCTCGGCGACGAGATCGAGGTCGACTCGCAGCCCTACGGCGACAACTTCGCCCGCCCGGCGCGCCTGCTGCCGCTGGAGGCGAAGGCGCTGGTGGCGGCGATCGACCTCTTCGGCGACCACCTGCCGCAGTCGGACCTGCAGAGCGCCCGCCGCAAAATCGTCAAGGCGCTCGGCCACGACCCCTCCGAGGAGGGGCTGGAGATCGCCACCTCCGGCGGCAGCGACGCCGAGGTCGCCCGCATCGTCAACGAGGCGATCGCCCAGAGCCGGGTGCTGGAGCTGAGCTACTACAAGGAGAACGAGGACCAGTTCACCGAGCGCCGGGTCGAGCCCTACCGGCTCGAGAACGGCAAAGAGGGCTGGTACGTTGAGTGCTACGACCTGACCAAAGAAGGCGTCCGCCACTTCAAGCTCGACCGGGTCAAGGAGGCGCGGCTCTCCGACGAGCGCTTCGAGCCGCGGCCCGAAGTGGAGGAGTTCGCCGGGGTCGAGGGCTGGATGACCCACGGCGAGGTGCCGACCGCCGAGGTGGCGCGGGTCTGGGTCTCGCCGGAGCGGGCGCGCTGGCTGCGCGAGGAGCGGACCGTGGTCGAGGAGCTGGCCGACGGCGCCGTCGTCGTCGAGCTCCCCTACGCGGGCAAGCCCTGGCTGGTGCGGGAGATCCTCCGCGGCGCCGGTGACCTGGTGGTGCTGGAGCCGCCCGACGCGCGCGAGGCGATCGCCAAAGAGGTCGATGAATGAGGCTCCGGGTCATCCCGAGGTCCTGAAGATCGTCGCCCCCAACCCGGGGCCGATGACGCTGGAAGGGACCAACACCTACCTCTACGGCGCCGATCCCTGCGTGGTGATCGACCCAGGTTCCGAGGACCCAGGGCACCTGGAGGCGATCCGCGCCGCCGCCGCCGAGCGAGGCGGGATCGGCCTCGTCCTGCTGACCCACTCGCACGGCGACCACACCGCCGGCGCCGATCGGCTGGAGGCCGACGTGGTGCTGCCAAGCGGGGGGGAGGAGCACTTCAGCCTCCGCGTCCTCGCCACCCCCGGCCACGCCGAGGACCACGTCTGCTTCCTCACCGAAACCGGCGTCTGCTTCAGCGGCGACCTAGTTCTCGGCCTCGGCTCGACCATCGTCCCTCCCGGCGGCAACTCCCTCGCCGCCTTCATGGACTCACTGGCCCTGCTGCAGGAGCAGGCCCTGGAGCTGATCGCCCCCGGCCACGGCCCCTGGGTCACCGACCCCGCAGCCAAGCTCGCCGAATACGTCGAGCACCGCGAGATGCGCGAGCGCCGCCTCCTCGCCGCCCTCGACCAAGGCGAGCGCTCCCGCGCCAATCTCCTAGCCACCGTCTGGGACGACATCCCGATGGAACTCCTGCCGATGGCGGCGATGGCGATGGAGGCCCACCTCGAAAAGCTCGAGGGAGAGGGACGGTTGCCGGATCTGGATCCTTAGGGGCCCTCCACAAACAGCGGTTCGGGAGCCGTGATTGTGTATTCGGCTGTCCAGGTTGCCGATGCGCCGCAGAACCCTTCTGATCGGCCCCCGGTCCGCGACAGGGTCGCCGGGCTTTGGATCCAGGCCATTTCCCCGCCTTTGAGGGTGAAGGAGGAAGTGCCGGAATAGATGCAGTGGATGCCGACGAATTCGACTGTTGTTTCGAGCCCTTCGAGCGTCAGCGTGCCGTTGCCTTCTTTGGGGGTTTTGATCGAGAAGGCGCCGGCTTTGAGGACACTGACCGTGCCGTTGCAGCTTTTGAAGGTCAGCGAGCTGGTCGTCCCGGAAACGATGCTCCCTTCCCCACCCGGATTGGTGACTTCACCTTTGATCGAAGATTCGGAGCATTCGATGGTGCCGAATGGAGGATCAAGCACCGATTTCGTCCCCGATTTCAGACTCGCTTCGATCGTCGTGCCTTTGCCGTAGGTGCCGCCGGTGCAGGGGTTGGTGGCGGCTTTGCAGAGGACGGTGGAGATCGAAGGTTCCTCCACCCACAGCGGTTCAGGCGCCGTGACTGTGTATTCGGCTGTCCAGGTGGCAGAGCTGCCGCAGAAAGGACCCGATCTGCCTCCGGTTCGTTGCAGCGCCGAGGGGTTCGAAAGCGAGGCCATTTCCCCGCCTTTGAGGGAGAAGGTGGCAGTTCCCGAGTAGATGCAGTGCGTGCCGACGTGTTCCGCTGTGATTTCAAAACCTTCGAGCTTCAGCGTGCCGTCGCCTTCTTTGGCCGATCCGATCGTGAAGGTTCCGCTTTTCAAGACGCTGACGATGTCGCTGCCACATTTACCGAAGCTCCACGAGCTGACCGAACCTGAGACGAGGGCTCCTTCCCCTCCGGGATTGGTGACTTCACCTTTGATCGAAGATTCGGAGCATTCGATGGTGCCGAATGGAGGATCAAGCACCGATTTCGTCCCCGATTTCAGACTCGCTTCGATCGTCGTCCCTTTGCCGTAGGTGCCGCCGGGGCAGGGGTTGCTCGAGGTTTTGCAGAGGACGGTGGAAGTTTGTTCGGCCACATACAACGGTTCGGGCGCCGTGACTGTGTATTCGGCTTTCAAAGTGCCCGAGCTTCCACAGGTAGTTCCAGATCTTCCGCCGGTTCGAGGCAGGGTGCCTTCCATCGTCACCGAGGCCATTTCTCCGCCTTTCAGCGTGCCGATGGAGGTGTTTTTGGTTTGGAAGATGCAGTGGGTTTCTAGGCATTCGAATGTTGTTTCGGTTCCACTCGAGACGACTTTGCCGCTGCTTTCCACCGACCAAGTGCCGTTGGTCAGGACTTTGGCGCCGCAGTTGCATTCGCCGAGACTGAAGCTGGTGAGTGCGATAGAGACGTTCGTACTTTCGCCTCCAGCGTTGCTCACTTCACCTTTGATCGCCGATTGGGAGCATCTGATTTCGCCGAACCCGGTGGTCAAGGCGAATTTCGTTCCCGACTTCAAGCTTGCTTCGACTGACGTCCCTTTGGCGTAGGTTCCCCCGGTGCAGGGGTTGGTGGCGGTTTTGCAGAGGACGCTTGCCGAGGCGGTGGTCCCGCCGGCCAGGCCCAGCGCGATCAAGGCAATTACCAGTACCACCCCTACAACACCTAGTCGCCGCATAGCCACTCCCTTCCTTCCTGACGCCAGGGAAAAGGAGTATCAGGTTCTCAGCTAGCAGTCAAAAACAACTGAGTATCTAGAGGGTCAATGCCAGAGTTCGAAGCGGGCGAGGGCGAAGCCTCCGTGGGGGGCTCGGTGGGGTTCGCGGGTGGTGCCGGCGACCAGGAGTTCTCCGTCCTCGTCGATCACGGCCTCGCTTGCCGCTGCGTCGGAGCGCGAGTTGAAGCGCGTGATCGACAGCCAGCCGAGCCAGCCGAAACCGCCCTGCTGCGCCCCCGATTCCTGCAGCGGCCAGACCATGAGCCAGCGGTGGTAGAGTAGGCCGCCGCGTTGCTTCTTCTTCGGGAGGGGGCGGACGAGAGTGCCCACTGCCAGCAGCCGACCCTCGGGGTCGATCAGGAGCGAGGTCCACTTGTAGAGGGGGCCTTGGAATTCGTAGACGACGAGGCCGTTGCCGGCGAAGCTCGGGTCACGGCGGCCGTCCGGCAGCAACCGCACCAGCTTGGTCACGTGTTCGTCCAGGGGCCGCACCTTCTGTTTCTCCTTGAAGAGGAAGACCACCCGCTCTCGCCGGTCGACGGCGATCGCCGCAACCGAGCCGGTGAGCGTCCGGGTCCCGCGCCTGCCGAAGTCGAGGACCTGACTGCCGTCCGGGCGTAGGCGGATCACGCCGGTCTCCGGCCCGCCGCAGGCGCCGAGCGGTTTGCCGGCCAGCACGACCCCGCTGCCATCCAGGCTCATCGCCGAGACCTTCTGCAATGGCTCGATCGTCTGCGTGCCGTGGCGGCCGAAGCTGGGGTCGAGGGTTCCCGAGGGGGTGAAGCGGGCGATCAGGCGGTCGCGGTAGGCGAGCCGCGGCGCCGATCCGCAGCTCGAGGTGCGCTGCGCCGTGCCGGCGACCAGGATGATCCGGTTCTGTCCGTCGATGGCGCCCTGGGAGGCGGTGACGCCACCGGCTCCACGCAGTCCCAGGTGGGCGATGACGAGTCCGTCCCCGCCGAAGCTGGTGTCAGGTTCGCCATCCGGCAGGTAGCGGAGGATCGCCGCCGAAGTCCCGCCCGATCCGCGCAAAGCGCCGACCACGGCGGTGCCGATGAGGATGATCCGGCCTTCGGAATCGACCTCCAAGTCGGCGATTTCGAACCCGGCCACCCCCGGCAGAGCGATCTGCAGGACCCCGCCACGGCCGAAGCTCGCATCGAGTTGACCGCCCGGCGCATAGCGGAGGACCCGTTCGTCCCCGGCTACCAACATGGCCCCGTCGGGCGCTCCGGCGAGCTGCACGTGCGTCCTGCTCCAGGGCTGGTGCAGGGGGACCGGCGTGATCACCTTCCCGCCTTCGCCGAACTCGTATTCGAGATCCCCGGCGCCGAGCGCCTTTGCCGGCAGCGCCGCCGCGATGGCCAGCGCCAGTACCAAGATCAGCTTGCGGTTCATGTCAGGTGAAAACGAATTCGCAGAGGAAGTTTCGAAACGAATCCTGGCCAGCTGGCCAAACGTGATACACAGTCGGCATGGGAAGGCGCGCGCGAGGCATCGAGAAGGCTGGGTTGATCGGCGGGGCTGCGTCGGTCGGGATCGCGGCTTCGGCTGCGGCGATCCTCTGGCACCGGCTGGCGCGGCGGCCGTTGCCGCAGGTGCGGGGGACGATCGAGGTCGACGAGCTGCACGGCCGGGTGCGGGTGCGGCGGGATCGCTGGGGCGTGCCTCACATCGAGGCCGAGAGCCTGGAGGACCTCTACTTCGCCCAGGGCTACTGCCACGCGCAGGACCGGCTCTTCCAGATGGACTTCTACCGCCGCGTGGTCGAGGGGCGGGTCGCGGAGATCGCCGGCGAGGAGGGGCTCCCGGTCGACCGCTTGATGCGGACGCTGGGTATCCGGCGCCTCGCCCAGCGCGAGGCGAGCGAGCTCGACCCGCAACTGCGCGCCCGCCTCGAGCGATTCTGCGCCGGGGTCAACGCCGCCGCCCGCGACGCCCGCGCGCTGCCCTTCGAGATGCAGATCCTGCGCCAGGGCTTTGAGCCCTGGCACCCGGTCGACATCCTCAGCCTCGGCAAGCTGCTCGCCTTCGGCCTCTCGACCAACTGGGAGCGGGAGCTGCTGCGCGCCGACATGCTGCGTGAGCTGGGCCCGGAGCTGACCGCCCGCCTCGACCCCGTCTACCCCGCCGACAACCCGGTCGTCGACCAGACGCCGTTCAGCGGCGAAGGGCTGCCGCTGGTCGAGCAGATCGACGCGGTCCGCCGCTCGATCGGCCTCGCCGCCGAGGCCTCGGGCTCGAACAACTGGGCCGTCAGCGGCACTCGCTCGGCGACCGGCGCGCCGCTGATCGCCGGCGACCCGCACCTGCCCCCGAGCATGCCGGGCATCTGGTACGAGGTCGAGCTGCGCCACGGCGAGCGCTTCGTCCGCGGTGCCTCGATGCCAGGCATGCCCGGCGTCTACATGGGCCAGAGCAACGACGTCTGCTGGACCTTCACCAACGTGATGGCCGATACCCAGGATCTCTTCGTCGAGCGGATCGAGGGCGACCGCTACCTCTTCGAGGACGAGTGGCGGCTGCTGGAGACGGTGCGCGAGGAGATCGTCGTCAAGGGCCGCGAGCCGGTCGAGCTCGACGTGCGGATCACCCACCACGGCCCGATCGTCAACGAGGCGCTCGGTGCCGACGGGGGCGAGCCGCTGGCGCTTGCCTGGCAGACGCTCTCCGAAGCGACCGCCTTCACCGGCATGTTCGAGCTGCTCGAGATCGCCTCCGGCCCGGAGCTGGTGGCGAAGCTCGAGGGCCACACCTCGCCGGCCTCGAACCTGATCTGGGCCGATCGCCACGGCTCGATCGGCTACAAGCTGATCGGCCGCCTGCCGCGGCGCCGCGGCGGCTCTCCCGACCTGCCGAAGCCGGGCTGGACCGGCGAGTTCGAGTGGGAGGGGACGGTGCCCTACGACGAGCTGCCGGAGGCAGTCGACCCCGAGAGCGGCTTCCTCGTCACCGCCAACAACCGCATCGTCGGCGACTCCTACCCGCACCACATCACCAGCGAATGGCTCGACGGCTTCCGCGCGCGGCGGATCGAAGAGCTGATCGAGGCGACCGAGAAGCACGACCTCGAGAGCTTCGAGGCGATCCAGACCGACGACCTCTCGCTGCCGGGGCTGGAGGCGGCGCGGCGGCTCTCGCGCCTGCACCCACGCGGTCAGCGCGAGCGCAGCGCGATCGAGCGGCTGCGCAGCTGGGACGGCCGCCTCGACCGCGAGACCGTCGCCGGCACCATCTACCAGGCCTTCCTGCTGCGGCTGGCGCGCGAGGTCGCCCGCGCCGCGATCGGCGACCGCGACCTCTGCGAGCGCTGGCTCGACCGCAACGACAACGGCTTCACCGCCCACAGCACCTCTCCCTGGCGCTGGCACTCGCACCTGATGAGCCTCTGGGAGGAAGCCGACGAGGAGCTGATCGGCCGCCCCTGGGAGGAGCTGGTGCTGGAGGCGCTGGCCGGCGCCCTCGACGACCTCGGCGACCGCTTCGGGCCCGACCCCGAGGGCTGGCGCTGGGGCCACGTCCACGAGATGAAGTTCCCGCATCCGCTCGGCGACGCCAACCCGCTCTTCGACCGCCTGCTCAACCGGCGCCTGCGTGCCGGCGGCGCCCAGGAGACCGTGAGCCAGATCGCCTACGACCCCAACGACCCCTACAACGCCGTCTGGGCGCCGAGCTGGCGGATGGTCGCCGACCCGACCGACCCCGACCGCTCGCGCTGGCAGACCTTCACCGGCCAGTCCGGCCACCCGGCCAGCCCTCACTACGACGACCTCCAGGTCGACTGGCTGGAGGGCCGGACGCAGCCGATGTGCGGCGAGGGGCCGTGGGAGGAGCTGGAGCTGGTACCCGCCGGATAGCCTGTATCTCGGTGTTGCACGGTGCTACACTCACGCCGTGCCGACGAAACGTCCCCGCCACATGATCACGGAAACTGCGCGCGTCGAGGCGGTCCTCGACGAATTGCGCCGCATTCAGGGGGGAGAGAAGGTGGACTTCGGCGACTTGGTGGTTCGTGGCGCTAAAGACAAGATTCGCGAGCTCAGGGCCAGCCCCGAGATGGCACGCGAGTCGCGCGAAGAGATCGAGGAATGGATTCGGTTGGGCAATGGACCGAAGATCGATCTCAAGGCGGCCGAAGAAGTCAAGTACCTCGGGCTCGTCGCTAATTACGGCGACGAGTAACTTGCTGCTGTTCGATCACTCGGCCTGGTCGCGTCTGATCTCGGACAGCGTTCCGGAGGACCGCCAGGAGCTCGTCCTCGACTGGATCGAACAGGGCCGGCTTGGAACCTGCCTTCCCTTCCTGCTGGAGGCTGGGTTCTCCGCTCAGACGGCCGAGGACCACCGCATCACCGTGGCCCGCCTCGAGCGGCTTGATCGTTTTCTGATCGACGAGGAAGTCGAGCTTTCGGCTCAGCGGGCCCAGTCCGAGCTTGCGAAGGCGGGGCACCATCGACTCTCGCCGATCGATCTGATCATCGCCGCCTGCGCCGCTCACGCGCAGGGCGGCGTTCTCCACTACGACCGCGACTACGACCTGATCCTCAGGCACACCAGCCTCGAGTTCGAGAGCGTCTGGCTCGCCGAGGCCGGGACGCTCTAGCCGCTGACCTCGGTTCGCGCAGGGTGGGCGCGGACCAGCTCGACGATCTCGGGCGGCGCCTTCTCTGGGGAGCCCGAGTCGAAGGGCGGGTCGGGGTCGTACTCGATCCCGAGCTGGACGGCCTGGGCGAGCTCTGGTCCTGCCTCGCGGGCGACCAGGTGCAGGGCCATGTCGATCCCGGCGGTGACTCCGGCGGCGGTGATCAGCTTGCCGTCCTCGACGAAGCGGCCGCCGACCGGCTCGGCGCCGAACTCGCGCAGGGCCTCGAGCTGGGTCCAGTTGGTGGTCGCCCGCTTCCCCTCCAGCAGCCCGGCGGCGCCGAGGAGATGCGAGCCGGTGCAGACCGAGGTGGTCCATTTCGTCTCGCGATCGACCTCGCGCAGCCAGTCGAGCAGCTCCGCATCCCCCAGCAGCCGCCGGTTGCCGAAGCCGCCGGGGACGAGCAGGATGTCCGGAGCGCTCACCTCCGCCAACGAGTGGTCGGCGAGGAGCGCCAGCGAGCCGTCCTCGCTGCGGCACTCGCCCGCCTCCTTGGCGACGGTGCGGACGTCCCAGCCCGGGACGTTGCGCATCACTTCGAAGGGGCCGACCGCGTCGAGGGGGGCAAGGCCGTCGTAGAGGAGCAGAGCGATTTCCATGACTGGCATCGTGCCCCGCAAAAGCAGCCGCCGCCAGTGGCAGAAACGACAATGTTCGCTAGATTCCTGCCATGCCCTGTGTGGTTGCTCTCTGTCTTCCGGGTCTGGTCGCCTTCGACCTCACCGCCCCGGCCCAGGCCTTTGCCCTCGCCGCCGAGCCGAGCGGCAAGCCGCTGTACGAGCTCTCCACCTGCTCGCTCGACGGCGGGCCCGTCGCCACCACCTCGGGCTTCGCGGTGACGCCCCAGCACGGGATCGAGGCGGTGGCGCGAGCCGACACCGTCGTCGTCCCCGGCTACGCCGCGCTGCTCGAGCCGCCGCCGGCCGAGGCGCTGGCGGCGCTGCGCACCGCCGCCGATCGGGGCGCCCGCCTGATGTCTGTCTGCACCGGCGCCTACGCGCTCGCTTACGCCGGCGTCCTCGACGGCCGCCGGGCCACCACCCACTGGGGCTGGGCAGGGGAGCTGGCGAAGCGGTTCCCGGCCGTGCGCGTCGAGCCGGATGCGCTCTTCGTCGACGAGGGCGACGTGCTCACCTCAGCCGGGCTCAGCGCCGGGATCGACCTCAGCCTGCACGTGATCCGCCGCGACTTCGGAGCTGCCGTCGGCGAGCGCGTGGCCCGTCACATGGTCGCGCCGCCGCACCGCGAGGGCGGCCAGGCCCAGTACTTCAAGGCGCAGGCCGAGGCCCGCGGCGATTCCCTGGAAGGGACCAGGCACTGGATCGCCGAGCGCCTCGCCGAGCCGCTCGACGTCGCCTCGATGTCGCGCCACGCCGGCGTCAGCCCCCGCACCTTCGCCCGCCGCTTCCGCGAGGAGACCGGGACGACGCCGCTGCAGTGGCTGCTCTCGCAGCGGGTGCTGGAGGCGCGGCGCCTGCTCGAGGAAACCGACCTGCCGGTCGAGACGATCGCCTGGCGGACGGGGTTCGGGACGGCCGCTTCGCTGCGCGATCACTTCCGCCGGGCCACGGCGACCACGCCGACCGCCTACCGGCGCTCCTTCCGCCTCGCCTGAAGCGGGAGCGCCCGCCTACTTTTCGAGCTGTTCGAGGATCTTTTCGACCCCGGCGCCAGGGGTGCCGCCCTGGCCGCCCGAGGAAGAGCCACCGCCACCGCCGCCATTGCCTCCCGGCGTGACGACTTCTTCGATCACCTTGGAGATCGAGTTCTTGCCCTTCTTCCCCTTCTTGCCAGAGCCGTTGCCGGTCAGCGACTGGATGATCTTCTGCGCCACCGGGCTGTCGGCGGGGATCGGCTTGCCGGATTCGGCGAGCTTGCGGACTTCCTTTTCGACCTGCTTGCGGTCGATCTTCGGCTTCGCCTTCTTTTGCGCCTGCTGCCCTTTCTTCGCCGCCTTCTGCTTCGGCGTGGACTTCGTCGTCGTTTCGCTCTTGCCGACCGGGGCGGTCGTGGCCTCGGTCGTGCTGGAGCTGCCGGAACCGCCGCCGCAGCCGGCGAGGGCGACGAGGATCGCGAGAGCCGCGAGCAGGGCGATGGATTTCAGGTTCGGGTGGCGCACAGAAGAAAGACTGCGGAACTAGTCCGGCATTACAGCAGAGAGTCCGCCGGACCTTTGGTTCGCATAGCGGGTCAAAGGTCCGGCGGACCTTTTAGCCCTGGCAGACGAGGGCGCCCTGGGGGGCCTGGACCAGCAGCTGCCAGGGGCGGGTGGACTGGTCGCGGGGGATGTAGAGATGGGTGGTCGAGCTGGCGGGCACTCCTTCGGTCACCAGCGGGTAGGTGCCGGTGGCGAAGCGGCGCAGGCTGACGGTGCCGCTGCCGCCGGGACCGAGCTCGATCGTCGTCGTGCCGGGGTGCAAGGCGAGTGGCGCCGCGCCGCCGCGGGCGACCTTTACGCACCCGCCCCTGCCGGGACGGGCATCCGAGGTCGTTTCGATCCCCAGCGGCAGGGCATTGGCGAGGACGAGGTCGGCCTGCGTCCGGCCTTCCTCGGGCGCCCGGGCGAGCTCGGTCGGGCTGTAGGCGGGCGAGCCGTACTCGCGCTCGGCTTCCAGGTAGTTGCCGGCTTCGATTTCGTTGAGGTAGGGAGTGCCGGCGATTTCCGGCGGCAGCCCGAAGGAGGGTTCGACGGTGCGGGAAGCGATCTCGATCGCGCCGAGGTCGGAGCGGGTCAGGACGGTCTGCGAGCGGAAGAAGTCGCGACCTTCGCGCAGCGGGGTGAGGTTGAAGCCGACCACCACCGCGGTCAAGGCTCCGGCGACGAGCACGCCCCAGCGGTTGAAGCGCAACCCCTGCAGCAGGTTGGCGGCGATCAGGATCGCGAAGAGGCCGCCGAGGTAGAGGTAGCGGCTCGAGTAGGGCTCCCGCCCCGGGATCGTGTTGAAGGCGGCGAGGAACCAGAAGGTCGCGGCGGCGGCGAGGACCGGCCAGAGGCCCGGGTAAAAGCCGCGCCGACGGTAGCCGCCGTAGGCGGCTAGGGCGAGGAGGACGATCAGCAGCGGCGCTCCGTATTTCGAGCGGCCGACGACTTCGTTGGCGATCGTCCCCAGCGCCAGCAGCGAGTCCAGCGAGGCGCTCAGCCCTTCCCAGACGTAGCGGGGGGAGACGAGGACGTTGTGGGCGCTGAGGTGGTTTTCGGCGTTGTGCCCCCAACCCAGCCACCAGACCGCGTAGAGCGCCAGCGGCGCCGCGACGATCCAGGCCCGCCGCAGGCCACGCCGCCGCTGCTGCAGGAGCTGGACCGCGGCCGCCACGGCGAAGGCGAGGCCGAGGCTGGAGAAGGCGATCGCCAGCGCCAGGAAGGCGCAGGCGGCGCGGTCCCAGCGCTCATCCTCGTTCTCGAGCGCGAGCAGCATCGCCATCCCGAACAGGGAGGAGCCGGCGAAGCCGATCTGGAACGGCCAGAGCAGGTCCTGCCAGGCCGGGCCGAGGAAGAGCAGCAGCGCCGTCGCGATCAGCGCCGGCCAGGGCCCGAGCCGCCGGCGGACGTAGACGAAGACGAGCGTCGCGGTCCCCAGCAGGGTGAGGACGAGGGCGACGAGTTCGGGCACCATCGAGCTCATCCCGAAGACCCGCAGCAGCGCCTGGTTGACCAGGACCGGGATCGCGACGATGTGCTCGTTGTGGGGTTCGAGGATCGCGTCGGCGCTGAGGCTGCGCCGGTGCATGAGGAACTCCCAGGTGTCCTGGAAGAAGGTGAGGTCGTGGCCGTAGCTGAAGAGGACCGCCGCTGCGGCGGCGAGCAGCGCGGCGAGCAGGACGAGGGAGGCGTTCCTGCTCAGCCGCTCACGGTCGTGCGCGGCCACCGGTGAGGGCGACGAAGGCGTGCCAGGCGGGCTTGGCGTGGAACTTGGGGCCGGCGCGGAAGAGGCCGACCGAGTCGCAGAAGGTGCAGGAGCCCGGCAGGTCCTTCCAGGAGAACCAGTAGGCGCCCTTGAGGTTGAGGCGGCGGTCGTTCTGCAGCAGGTAGCTGTAAGCGGACTTGAGCTCGCGGACCTGGCCGCGGATCCCCTGCTCGAAGGCGACCTGGTCGAAGTCGTTCTGCGAGCCCCAGCCCATCTCGGTGATGTAGAGCGCCGGGCGGTCGTGGTTTTCGACCGCGACTTCGTGGAATTCTTCGATCATCGCTTCCAGTTCTTCGCTGTCGATCGCGTAGGGGTGCAGGTCGATGCCGTCGAAGCGGTTGCGGAAGCCCGGCTTCTCGTAGAGCTGGTGCAGGTAGGTCGTCGCCGGCATCCCCCGCACGCCGCGGGCCTTGGGGCGGGCGAAGAGGCCGCCGAGGATCACCTTCGCGCTCGGGTCGACCGATTTGATCGCCTTGCTGGAGATCGTCACCAGCTTCGCGAAGGTCCCGGTGGAGACGGGGTAGGCGAAGTAGAAGAAGTTCGGCTCGTTCCAGATCTGCCAGTTGCGGATCGGCATCGGGTTGGCGATCGCCGGTTCGTAGTCGATCCCTTCCGTGGCATGTTCGTCCCAGAACTTCCCGCCCGGCCCGTAGCGTTCGACCGCGGCCCGGAGGAAGGCCGACCAGCCGTTGCGCTGCTTGGCGGTCGCGACCGGCATCGTCGTTTCCTTCTTCGTCGCCCAGCGCGGCGGCGAGCCGATCGAGGGCAGCACCCGCAGCCCGGCGCGGGTGGCGATTTCCATCGCCTGGTCGAAGCCGGTCCAGTCGTAGGGGCTTCTCGGCGTCGGTTGCACGCCGGCCCACGGCAGCGAGATACGGATGCTTTCGACCCCCCCGGCCTTCATGTAGCGGGCGTCCTGGGGCGTCACCGCCGTCTGCGGGACGATGCCGAAGAAGCCCGCCGGAGGGCGCGGCAACGGCTTGGCGCTGCCGCTGCCGACGACGAGGGCGGCGACGAGCAGGCAGACGAGGACTGGTACGGCGAGGAGGCGGCGTTTCATCAAGTCGGAGAAAGTTAGCGATCGGCTCGGCTCAGTAGGTGCCGCCGAGCTTGCGGTGGTCCCAGGTTGCGGTTCGTAGCGCCGGGAAGCTGATCGCCACCCGTTTCGGCGCCTGCGCTTCCAGTGCCGCCTTGGCGTCCCCCTCGACTGCGGAGATCCCCTCGGCGTAGCGCACGGTCAGCTCCTCTGCGAACCCGAGAACGGTCTCGAAGTCGCGGTGGATCACCGCTTCGGACTCGAACATCGCCCCGCGCAGCTCACCGTAGTCGTGGCCGGTCTCGACCAGCACCGTGGCCCGGGGATCGCGTTCGAGGTTGCGGACCTTCTGCGACTTGGCGTAGGTCCAGATCCAGACCACCCCGTCGCGCGGGACGAACCAGAGCGGCATCGAGTGCGGCCAGCCCCGCGGCCCGAGGCTGGAGACCACCGCCACCCGCTCCTCGTCGAGCAGCTCCCCTACCTCAATCTCGCTGAGCG
Organism: Solirubrobacterales bacterium; assembly: GCA_036278095.1. GTDB lineage: Bacteria > Actinomycetota > Thermoleophilia > Solirubrobacterales > 70-9 > VAYN01. The sequence continues at coordinate 125,775 of DASULS010000015.1, forward strand.
TGATCTGGTCGCGCCGGCTCACCGCGGGGACTCTACGACGAGAAGTCCTAATTTTGGTTCCACCGGCAGACCATTGATGGATAGGTTGAAGCTAACTCGTTCCAGTACCCCCAAGGAGGGATCGTGAAAACCAAGAGGATCGGCCGGCCATCGCCGGCCATGATCGTTGCCATCGTCGCACTCGTGCTGGCGATGGTCGGCACCGGCTATGCAGCCGTCAACCTGCCGAAGAAGAGCGTCGGCACCGCGCAGCTGAAGGGCAGCGCCGTCACCAACGCCAAGATCAAGAACGGCACCATCACCGGCAAGAAACTGAACCTGAAAAAGCTCGGCACGGTGCCGAACGCGACCCACGCCTCCTCGGCTGACGTCGCTGGGACGGTGCCGCCGAACGCGGTGCACGTCGTCGGCGCTCCGGGTGAGCCGCCGTTCACGGGCGGGTCGAGCAACTTCGGCAGCGAAAGCGGGCTCACCCTTCCGGGCGCCAGCTTCCTCAAGGACCACGACAACGTCGTCCACCTCGAAGGCGTGGTCAGAGTCGGTCCGAGTGGAGCGGTCGGCGGGGAAATCTTCGTCCTGCCTCCCGGTTTCCGTCCCCCGAGCGGTCAGATCGTGCTCCTGGTGGCCAACGAACACACCTTCATCATCGGTGGTTCCAACGTCTCGATCATGGGCCAGGACCTTTCAGGGAAGGTCCTCACCGAACCGGAAGAACCGGCGATCCTCACCGGCATCAGCTTCTTCGCCGGCAGCTAGTCGCGTAGCTCCCGCTGTTCTTACGGCTCCGGGTCCCAAGCGGCCCGGAGCCGTTTCTTTCTGGTCGCCAGGCGGAAAAGCGACCGTCAAGCCGAATAGGTTCTGCTCAAGTTCTCGTTTCCGAACAAGGGAGTAGATCGTGAAGCAGTTCCGAATCGGCCGGCCCTCGCCGGCCCTGGTGATCTCCATCCTCGCGCTGGTCCTGGCGATGGTGGGAACCGGCTACGCGGCCTTCAAAGTGCCGAAGAAGAGCGTCGGCACCGCGCAGCTGAAGACCAACGCCGTCACCAACGCGAAAATCAAGAACGGCACCATCACCGGCAAAAAGCTGAACCTGAAAAAACTTGGCGTCGTGCCGAACGCGACCCACGCCTCGGTCGCCGACATCGCCAGCTCGGTCCCGCCGAACGCCGTCCACGTCATCGGCGCCCCCGGTGAGCCGGGGTTCCAGAGCGGCTCCCAGAACTACGGCAGTCTGAGCGGCATCGCCAACACGCCTCAGGCGAGCTTCCTCAAGGACCACGACAACATCGTCCACCTCGAAGGGATCGTGAAAAAGGGCTCCGGCGGACCGATTCCCGGCACCCTGTTCCAGTTGCCGCCCGGCGACCGCCCGCCGAGCGGGACCATCGACGTCCTCGAAGTCCCGGAAGAACAGTCCCTCCTGATCATCGGCTCCAACGTGGTGATCTCAGGAAATGACCTCTCCGGCCTCGTGGTCGCTGGAGGCGAAAAAGAAAACGTGATCCTCACCGGGATCAGCTTCTTCGCCGGCAGCTAGTCGCGAAGCACCTGCTGTTCGCAACGGCTCCGGGCCCAGCGGTCCGGAGCCGTTTTTTTGAAAAGCGGCCGTCAACCAAATAGGTTCTGCCCAAGTTCTCGTTTTCCGAACAAGGGAGTAGATCGTGAAGAAGTTCCGAATCGGCCGGCCGTCTCCGGCCATGATCGTCGCCATCGTCGCGCTGGTCCTGGCGATGGTGGGCACCGGCTACGCGGCCGTCAACCTGCCGAAGAAGAGCGTCGGCACCGCGCAGCTGAAGGGCAGTGCCGTCACCAACGCGAAGATCAAGAACGGCACCATCACCGGCAAAAAACTGAACCTGAAAAAACTCGGCGTCGTGCCGAACGCGACCCACGCCTCCTCGGCTGACATCGCCACCACGGTGCCCCCGAACGCCGTGCACGTCATCGGCGCCGCGGGGGAGCCGGGCTTCCAGGGCGGCACCACCAACTACGGCACCGAAAGCGGCCTCACCCTTCCGGGCGCCAGCTTCCTCAAGGACCACGACAACGTCGTCCACCTCGAAGGGGTCGTGAAAACGGGAAGCGGCGGTACGCTCGGCGGCGAGATATTCCAGCTGCCTCCCGGCTACCGGCCTCCGAGCGGCCAGATCGTGGTCCTGGAAGCCAGCGGGAGGACCATCATCATCGCCGGATCGAACGTCTCGATCGGAGGCTTCGACATCTCCGGCGAGGTCATCGGCGAAGAAGAAGAAGCCGTGATCCTCACCGGGGTCAGCTTCTTCGCCGGCAGCTAGTCGCGAAGCACCTGCTGTTCGCAACGGCTCCGGGCCCCAGCGGTCCGGAGCCGTTTTTTCTAGGCCCGCCGGCGGGCTCTGGCCCGGCGCAGCGGTGCCGTCAGCTTCCAGGAGTGCGAGCCGAGCACCTCGCGCAACTGCGCCTCGGCCGCTGCCGCCCGCCGCTCGGCCTCCTCGGTCCGCTGCGCCAGCTCCTCGGATGAGACCTCGGGAGGCTTGGTCTCCTCCTCGTCGGGCACCGGGGTCGGGCGCGAGTCGCCGAGCGCGGCGGTTGCTTCGCGGGCGAGCAGGCCTAGCAGCCAGCTCTCGGCGCCGGCGCGCCGTGCCCGCACCGAGTCGCCCGCTTGTTGGAGGTGCCGGCGTAGCTCCTCGCGCCGGCCGGTCTCCAGCAGCTGGGGGGCGATCGCCGCGGCAACCTGCGCCGGGTCGTCGGTCGAGGTGGGAGAGAGGGCCTCGGGCAGGCCGAAGTCGCCGAGCAGCCCCCTCGCCTTCTGGTCGTAGTAGTCGTTGTCGCGCGGCATGACCGCCGGCACCCCGAGCAGCAACGAGGTGAGGGCGACGTGGTAGGAGGAGCTAAGGGTGAGGTCGGCGGCGCCGAGCTCGTCGGCGAGCCCTGCCATGGCGACGGGTCGCAGCAGGCAAGGCTCGCCGACCTCAATGCCGCGGGCGGCGCACTCGGCGGTGAGCTTCTCGATACCGGGCCGCTCGTCGACGCGCGGATCGACGTAGGCGAGCAGGGGCCGGATCCGCAGCGGGCGCTCGGCGAGGCGGGAGAGCTCAGTCAGCAGTCCGAGGTCGAACTCGAGGGCGGCGTCGGCGCTGCCGGTCACCCAGTCGTGGGCGCCGAAATGGAGGTTGACCTCGAGCGCGGTGTCGTTGCGTTGCGGGGGCGACGAGGTGGCGATGAGACCGGCGAGCAGGCCGACGGCGTCGTCGCCGGTGTTCGGTGCCCGTTCGGCACCGACGAGCTCGGCAAGGGCCCGGGCCGAGGCATCGTCGCGGGCGCCGAGCAGCTCGAACTCGCGCAGCGTCTCCTCCCTGGCGGGATCGAGCGCGGCGATCCAGGCGCGATCCACCTGCTGGCCCGAGGCGACCTTGCACACCCGCGCCGCGCCGCCGACCATCGCTTCGGCGGCTGCGAGCATCGCCAGCTTCCGCGCCCCCCAGGAGGGGTTGAGGTAACCGCCGCCGTAGAGGTAGAGGAGGCCGAGGCCGAGGCTGTCGGGCCGCCGCACCGGCACGAGGCCGCCGTCGCCCGCCTCGCCGTCGTCGAAGTAGAGGACGTGCCGGGGAGGGTGGGCGAACTGGCTGCCCAGCGTCTCGTGCGTGGCGGCGAACTGGCACTCGACGATCGGCAGTGCGAGGGGACCGCCGTCGAGCAGGCCGAGCGCGGCGTCGAGCTGGGCGAGGTCGCCGTAGTTGCCGGAGCCGTCATAGCTGCCGACGAGGATCGCGAGCGCCGGGGCGGTGGCGATCGCCGCGGCGGTCTCCGGCGTCGCCCACAGGGTGCCGGCGGCGGTGGGTTCGGGCATCCGCGGGCGCCGGGCGCGGTAGCCGGAGGGCAACCCGATTCGTCGCCTGGAGGCGGTCACGAGCTCTGCCACCGCCCGCTCCAGCTCCGGCTTCTCCCCCTGCCGTGCCGCTTCCAGCGCTTCTTCCCAAAAGATCAGGACCTCGCGGATCGGCGGTTCCTGCTTCGCCAGCCGCTCCAGGTCGATCTCGCTCGGCAGCGTCTCGACTCCCTCCAGGCCGCCGACCGCCTCCAGCATCGCCGCCGTCATCTGGCACTTGCGGCAGTGCCCGCAGTTGTAAGCACCGCCGGGGTTTTCCCAGCAGACCCGCAGGCTCTTGCGGGCGGCCAGGCTGCCGGCGACGATCGCCGTGCGCTCGATCCGGCTGAAGCGGCCGCCGGCGTCGACGATCTCCATCTCCTCGTTGCCCCAGAGGTGGTCGATCGTCCAGCTCGCCCCGAAGTTGACCTGGACCTCGTAGTCGAAGTCGCCGGTGATCAGCACCCGGTCGAAGTCGGCGCCGAGGAAGAGCGCCACCGCCGCCAGGGCCGAGTTGTAATAGGTCTCCCAGCGCACCAGCGGGGTGGCGACGCCGGGCGGTTCGGCGAGCTCGCGGAGGTTGGTGTCGACCACGTGCAGCGGCAGCCCGACCTCGTCCGCCGCGGCGCGGAGCTCCGCTTCGGCCCGCTCGGCCAGGCCCTCCTGGTGGGCGGCCCGGGTGAGGATGTCGATCCCGCGGACGAAGACCAAGTCGGTGATCTCCGGCTCGGTGAGGACCGTGGACCAGGAATCGATGCCGCCGCTGAAGAAGGCGGCGACCCTCCCGGTCGGCGTCCGGGGTCGCGGCTCGCGGCTGGGCGCGAGGACCTCGACCTCGCGCAGCGGCGGGTCGCCGAACGGCCAGCTGCGCGACCAGCCGGCCTGGATCGCCTGGAACTCGCGCTGGGTGCGCAGGGTGCGGGGGCTGAGCGGCTCGCTCACGGTCAGGGTGCCGCCGGCCCGCATCGCCGGCATCGTGCAGGCCGCGAGCGCCGCCTCCGGGTGAGGGTCGAAGCCGCTCTCGCTGCGGAACCAGATCCGCTGCTCGTGCCCGCCGATCGTGGCGTCGAAGGAGAGCTCCCCGGGCTTGGCGCTGAGAGCCGAGATCTGGTGGACGAGACCGTCGGTCATCGATCCAGCCTACGTACCCGCCGACGCAGACTTGTCTATCAGCGGTGGCGGTGGCGGTGCTGCGGCTTGATCGTCAGCTTGCGCGAGATCGCCGCGTCGAAGCCGGCCTCGGCCTTGATCGTGGCGCGGAAGCCGGAGCGGCGGTTGATGCGGGGGCGGAAGCGGGCCGAGCAGACGCGGTCGAGGTGGCGGGTGCCGACCAGCGCCCGCCCGCGCCAGAGCGAGACCGGGTCGCCGCGGCGGGCGTCGGTGCAGGGGGCGACGAAGACGCCGATCAGGACGCGGCGGTGCCGCAGCACTTTGCGGCTGAGCTTGCGGATGCCGACGAAGGACGGGGTCAGCGCCGGGGGCGGCGTCGTGCTCGTGGGGCAGACCGCGTTTTCGGACCCGACGATCCGGTAGACGGGCCCGTTGCCCGAGACGGCATAGAGGCGGCCGCAGGAGTCTTCGCCGAAGGAGTTGAGGTCTTCGACTTCGAGACCCTCGGAGCGGTCGCCGCCGGCCAGCGGCAGCACCGGCAGCAGCGAGCGGATCTGGCCGGTGCAGAGGTCGCCGTAGACGTAGCGGCCGTAGAGGTCGCCGAGGCCGGGGCCGCGGGCGACGTAACCGCCGATGATCGCGCAGCCGTGGGCGCTGCCGTCTTCGGGGTCTTCGTGGGGGTAGTCGAAGATCGGTTCGGTGAAGGCGTCGGCGGGCGCCGATTCGCAGCCTTTGTCGGTCGCGGGACCTTCGATGAAGCCCTCGCGGCAGTTCCAGCCGTAGTTGGCGCCGGCGCCGAGGCCGGGTGCGGGGGCGTAGTCGACCTCCTCGCGGGCGCCCTGGCCGACGTCGCCGATCAGGAGCGCGCCGCTGGTGCGGTCGAAGGAGAAGCGGAAGGGGTTGCGCAGGCCGTAGGCGAAGATCTCGTCGCGGCCGGATTTGCCGACGAAGGGATTCCCGGCGGGGATGCCGTAGGGAAGCACTCCGTTCGGGTCCGGGTCGATCCGCAGGATCTTCCCGAGCAGGGTTTCCAGGTTCTGGGAGTTGTGGTGTTGGTCGTCGCTGCCGCCGCCGTCGCCGGTGGAGATGAAGAGGTCCCCTTCCGGCCCGAACTGGAGCTGGCCGCCGTAGTGGTTGGAGTCTTCGGGGTGGGGGATCGTCAGCAAGTTGCGCAGGCTGGAGAGCGAAGCGCCGGCGCTGGTGGCGCGCATTTCGGCGACGTGGATCTCCCCTTCGTCATCGGTGTAGTCGAGGTAGAGGCGGCCGCTCTGATCGAAGTCGGGAGAGAGGGCGATCGAGAGCAGTCCCCCCTCGCCCGTCGTGCTCACCAGCGAACTGATGTCGGCGAACTGCCGCAGGACGCCGTTTTCGACCTGGACGACGATCCCCTGGCGTTCGACCACGAAGAGCCGATCGGGATTGCCGGGGTCGGAGGTGACGAAGATCGGTTCGTCGAAGTTGCCGACTTTCTGCAGCGAGAGGGCCTGGGCGCTGGCGGCCCACAAGCTCAGCGCCAGCACGCAAGCAAAAGCGATTTTCCCCACTGCCCGGATCAACACGTTCAAGTTAGCTAACCCTCTACCCGTCTTCGGGGAGCGGTGGGCCGAACGTCCAGCAATGGAACCGCAGCGGTGCGGGGCCGGTCGCTGCCAGCGCGGCGGCGTAGCCGGGGTCGATCGGCAGCGTTGCGACGGTGACCTCGGGAGATCGAGGGGGAGCGGAGCCCAGCCCCAGCCCCTGGCACTTGATCCGGGCCTCGTGGTGCGTCCAGCGCTCGTAGAAGACGCCGGCGCGCGCATCCTCGGTTGCCTCGCGCACCGCCATTGCGTCCTCTGGCGCCAGCGCTCGCTCGGCGAGGGCGACGAAGTCCCGCCCCGGCTTGACCCGCTCGACGTCGACGCCGACTTCGAGGTCACGGCTGACGGCGACGAGGACCAGTGCCCCGGAGTGGCTGAGGTTGAAGTGGAGCTGGGGTCGCTCCTGGGCCAGGCGCGGCTTGCCGCGCTCGTCCTCGCTCAGCTCGATCGCCTCCGCCCGTTCGTCCAGGTAGCGGGCCAGCACCTCCCGCAGCTCTTGGCGCGAGGCGCGGGGCCGGCCGGGATCGAGCTCGAGCCGCCAGACGTGCACCTCGCCGGCGGGCAATCGGGGGTGCTCGGGAGCGGGGAGGAAGTCCAAGCGGCTGGAGTTTAGGTACAGCGCATAGCATCCCGCGCATGCCCGAGAACCCTGGGACGGGTCCAGCGTGGTTGGTGCTGCCCACCTACAACGAGAGTGCCAACCTCGAGGCCCTGGTCGAGGCGGCGCAGGCGAACCTGCCCGATTCGGCCCGCGTCCTCATCGTCGACGACAACTCGCCCGACGGGACCGGCGAGATCGCCGACCGGCTCGCCGCCGCCGACCAGCGGATCGAGGTCCTGCACCGCCCGCACAAGGAAGGGCTCGGCCCCGCCTACGTGGCCGGCTTCCGCGCGGCGCTCGCCGGGGGGGCGACATTCGTGCTGGAGATGGACTCCGACTTCTCCCACGACCCCGCCGACCTGCGGCGCCTGCTCGCCGCCACCGAGCAGGCCGACGTCGCGATCGGCTCGCGCTACGTCGCCGGCGGCGGGGTGGAGAACTGGAGCGCGCTGCGCCAGGCGATCAGCCGCGGCGGCAGCGCTTACGCCCGCCTCGTCCTCGGGGTCGGGGTCCAGGACCTGACCGGGGGCTTCAAGTGCTTCCGGCGGCGGGTGCTCGAAGAAATCGGCCTGGAGACGATCGAGTCGCGCGGCTACGCCTTCCAGGTCGAGATGACCTTCCGCGCCCTGCAGGCCGGCTTCAAGGTCGTCGAGGTGCCGATCGTCTTCCACGAGCGCCGCGCCGGCGCCTCGAAGATGAGCGGCGCGATCGTCGGCGAGGCGATCTGGCGGGTCCCCCTGCTGCGATACCGTCGCGAGCCTTGACTCGCCTACTGATCACCGGTGGGGCCGGCTTCGTCGGCTCCAACCTCGCGGTCTCCCTCGCCACCAGGCACCCCGAGTGGGAGGTGATCGCCTTCGACAACCTCTACCGGCGCGGCTCGGAGCTGAACCTGCCGCGGCTGGAGCAGGCCGGGGTCGAGTTCGTCAAGGGGGACGTGCGCGAGCCCGCGGACCTCGGCGCGCTGCCGCCGCTGAGCGCGCTGGTCGAGTGCTCGGCCGAGCCCTCGGTGATGAGCGGGGTCGACGGCGACACCGGCTACCTCGTCCACACCAACCTCACCGGCGCTTACAACTGCCTCGAGCTGGCCCGCCGCGATGGCGCCTTCTTCGTCTTCCTCTCGACCAGCCGCGTCTACCCGGTCGCCCCGCAGCTGGAGCTGCGGCTGGAGGAGGCCGAGACGCGCTTCGAGATCTCCGCCGAGCAGGAGGTGCCCGGCGCTGGCCCGGCCGGGATCTCCGAGCGCTTCCCGCTCGAGGGCGCCCGCACCCTCTACGGCGCCACCAAGCTGGCGGCGGAGATGCTGATCGAGGAGTACCGGGCGGCGCTCGGCGTGCCGGCGACGATCGACCGCTGCGGGGTGATCGCCGGCCCCTGGCAGATGGGAAAGGTCGATCAGGGGGTATTCACCCACTGGATGTTGGCCCACCACTTCCGCAACCCGCTCAGCTACATCGGCTTCGGCGGGCAGGGGAAACAGGTCCGCGACCTCCTCCACGTCGAGGACCTGGTCGACCTGGTCGAGCGCCAGCTGCTCGACCGCGAGGCCTGGGACGGGCGCACGGTGAACGTCGGCGGCGGCCGCGAGTGCAGCCTCTCGCTGCGCGAGACGACGGAGATATGCCAGCGGCTGACCGGCAATGAGGTGCCGATCGCGCCGGTCGAGGAGACGCGGCAGGGGGACGTGCCGATATACCTCTCCGACTGCACGAAGCTCTTCGGCCTGGACGAGTGGCGGCCGCGGCGCAGCGCCGAGCAGGTGCTGGCCGACATCCACGAGTGGATCGCCGCCGACGAGGAGCGGATCGCCCAGGCCCTCGACATCGACGCCCCAGCGGCGGGAAGGGAGTAGCCAAGCAATGCCGGTCGCGATCATCACGGGAGCCGGGGGCCTGATCGGCTCCGAGGCCGTCGATCACTTCATCGCCCAGGGCTTCGACGTGGTCGGGATCGAGAACGACATGCGGGCGCGGTTCTTCGGCCCCGAGTCCTCGACCTCGCACGTGACCGAGCGGCTGGTCGAGGCTTACCCGTCCGAGTTCCGCTGGGAGAACGCCGACATCCGCGATGCCGAGACGATCGAGCGGATCTTCCGCGATGCCGGACAGATCGAGCTGGTCATCCACACCGCCGCCCAGCCCTCGCACGACTGGGCCGCGAGCGAGCCGCAGACCGACTTCGGCGTCAACGCCAACGGCACCCTCAACCTGCTCGAGGCCGCCCGCGCCCACTGCCCCGAGGCGCCCTTCGTCTTCTGCTCGACCAACAAGGTCTACGGCGACACGCCCAACCGGCTGCCACTGCAGAGCCTCGAGAAACGGCTGGAGCTGCCAGAGGACCACCCCTACTTCAAGGGGATCGACACCAGCATGTCGATCGACTCCTCGACCCACTCCCTGTTCGGGGTCTCCAAGTGCGCCGCTGACCTGCTGGTGCAGGAGTACGGGCGCTACTTCGAGATGCCGACCGTCGCCTTCCGCGGCGGCTGCCTGACCGGGCCCCAGCACGCCGGCGCCAAGCTGCACGGATTCCTCGCCTACCTGATGAAGTGCGTCGTCACCGGCACCCCCTACACCGTCTTCGGCTACGAGGGCAAGCAGGTCCGCGACAACATCCACAGCGCCGACCTGATCGCCGCCTTCGACGCCTACCGCCGCTCGCCCCGCCCCGCCGCCGTCTACAACATCGGCGGCGGCCGCTTCAGCAACTGCTCGATGCTGGAGGCGATCGACGCCTGCGAGCGGATCGCCGGCCGCGAGCTGAGCTGGGAGATGGGCGAGGAGCCGCGGATCGGCGACCACCGCTGGTGGATCTCCGACCTGGCGCCGTTCCAGGCTGACTACCCCGACTTCAAGCTGCGCTACGGGATCGAGGAGATCCTGCGGGAGATGTACGAGCAGAACCTCGAGCGCTGGGTCGGCGCCACGGCCTGAGCTAGAAGGCGTTGCCGCCGATTACAGCGGCAATCAGGACGAAGAAGCCCCCTATCAGCGTTCGGTTCAGGGCTTCGAGGCGATTTTCCAGACCGATAAACCTGTCGTTCATTTCAGAGCGGAGCTCGCGGAAGTCCTCGTCGATCCGAGCGAAGCCTTCGCGCATCTCAGCTTTCGTTTCGTCGACCTTCTTGTTGAGGTCGTCGAGGCGTTCGTCGGTCCACTTCTCCCTGGGCGTCATCACGACCATGAGCATAGCGTAATGTTTTGGCTGCGACGGAACACGCGCAGAAAGTAAGAATTGCTGCGCCACTTCGTAGAGATTCTGTGACTTTCGATAGCGTCGAGGGTCGATGGCAGAGGGGATGAAGCTCTCGGTGGTGATGCCGGCGCAGAACGAGGAGGGCTCGGTCGGCGCCACCGTCGAAGGCGTGGTCGCCGCGCTCGAGCGCGACGGCATCGACTACGAGGTGATCGTCGTCAACGACGACAGCACCGACTCGACCGAAGCGGTCGTCGCCGCGATCGGCGAGCGCAACCCGCGGGTCAAGGTCCACCGCTCCCACCTCGAACGCGGCTTCGGCAACGCGATCCGCGCCGGCCTCGACGTCTTCGAGGGCGACGCGGTGGCGATCGTGATGGCCGACGCCTCCGACGACCCGAACGACCTCGTCCGCTACCACCGCCTGCTCGAAGACGGCTTCGACTGCGCCTTCGGCTCGCGCTTCATGCCCGGCGCCGAGGTCTACGACTACCCGCGGCTCAAGTACGTGATCAACCGGCTGGCGAACCAGTTCATCCGCGTCCTCTTCCGCCACCGCTACAACGACACCACCAACGCCTTCAAGGCCTACCGGCGCGAGGTGATCGAGACGATCCAGCCGTTGCTCTCCAAGCACTTCAACCTCACCGTCGAGATGCCGCTGAAGGCGATCGTCCGCGGCCACACCTACGCCGTCGTCCCCACCTCCTGGACCAACCGCACCAGCGGCGAGGCGAAGCTGGCGATGAAAGAGATGGGCAGCCGCTACCTCTTCATCGTCCTCTACGTCTGGCTGGAGAGCACGCTCAGCCGCGGCGATTACCGCCTCCGCGAGCCGCGCTCCCGCGACTCGGCGCCGGTTCGCTAGCCGACTACTCCAATTCGCCGGCCAGCACCAGGTGGACGTCCTCCCGCTCGGACGCCAGCTTGCGCAGGCGGGGGGAGAAACCGGTTCGATCGAAGAGGTAGAGCTTGGCGCCGGGCGCTCCGAGCTCTTCCCTGATCGTTTCCAGCTTGTCGAGCTCACCGGCCTCGTGCTGGTGGCGTTCGTTGCCGGACTCCGGCCATTTGCATGACCCCAGCGCCATCACTTGCCCGTCACCGTCGACGGCAACCGCATCGGCCTCGTAGGGGCGGTTGCGAGGCTGCCCGTCCTCACGGCGGCGGCTTCAAGAATTAAGACACACCTTAATAAGACGTATCCCAATTCTTTGTCCAGCCCGCAAGTCCTTTCCCAAAACCCGTTCAGCTGCGGCGCTTTTTCACCCAGACCCGGAACTTGCGGCCGTCGGGGGTCGGGACTTCCCGCACCAATGCGAAGCCGGTGCGGCGCAGGGCGACCTCGACCTCCTTCTGGGTGACCAGCGGTTCGAAGTCGCCGGCTTCGGTGCTGGTCGTGACGACGACGGTCGGTTCGCCGATTTCGGGCCCGAGCAGCTGCTGTTCGTAGTGGGCGACGCTGTCGGGTTCGGCGAGCAGCTGGGTGAAGGGGATGGCGACGTGGTGGTCGAGCAGCCCGGTCATGCCGACGCTGTTGGTGCTGACGACGCGGTTGCGCGAGGCGAATGCGCTCAGCCGGGGCAGGCCTTCGGGGGCGATCGGTTCGAGCAGGATGTCGGCCAGCTTCGCGTCGACTTCGGTCCAGCCTTCGTCGGCGGCGGAGAAATGGCCGGGCGGCCCCGGCACCTGGGCACGGATGCCGGCGACCGCGTGCGCTTCGCCGCTGACCCAGGGGAGCTCGCCGAGCAGCGGCAGCGGGACGTTGTGGGTCCTTTCCGCTTCGCCCCAGAGCGCCGAGGAGGCGACGAGGTTGACGACTGCGATCGCCCCCACGGCCACCGCGGCGGCGATCGCGGCCCCGTGTGAGTAGCGCAGCGCCGCCACCGCCAGCGGCGGCAACAGCATCGCGACCGGGTAGGTGAAGCCGTTGCCGCCGTTCTGCGAGGTCATCAGCGCCGCGTAGCCGGCGGCGGCGACGAGGAAGACGGCGAGGGCGTCGGAGCCGGCGATCCGCCACAGCTCCGCTCGCCGGTCCTCGCTGTCCCGCAGTCGGAGTACGAGGATCACCCCGAGGGCGACGAGGCCGGCGAGGACGAGGAGGAAGAGGGGGACGAGCAGGTCGCTCTGGACCATCCGGTCCAGCACCGATTTGAACCGGCCCCAGGAGACCACCGAGTTTTCGCTGCCGTAGTTCTGCGCCTGCGAGCCGTAGCCGAAGTTGGTCAGGTATTCGACCACCGGGTCGAGGTTTCTCCAGTACCAGGTGACGGCGACGAGGAAGCCCGCAAGCCCGGCGAGGCCGAGGTTGAGCAGCCGCGCCCCGAGGTCGTCGCGGCGCCGGGCCAGGACCAGGATCCCGGCGACGACGACGATGCCGGGGACGAAGGCGACCGACATCGTCCGCGAGAGCAGCATCAGGCCGACCGCGGCGCCGCAGAGGATCGACCAGAGCCGCGAGCGCATGCCGTCGCTGCGCAGCAGCGCGTAGACGGCGCAGGAGAGGAAGGCCGCGGTCGGCAGGGCGAAGATGTACTCGCGGGTGAAGAGGAAGGTGCCCTGCGCGGTCGCCACCGCCAGCGCCGCCAGCGCGCCCAGCCGCGGCCCGGCCAGACGCTCGCCGATGCCGTAGGCGGCGAGGGTCAGCAGTGCCCCGAAGGCGATCAGGACCCCGAAGCCCTCCAGCACCCCCGGGCTGACGACGAGCACCAGCGAGGTGATCGCGGGCAGCAGCGGCGCGTTGGGGGTCTGCGTCTGCACCGCTTCCCACCACCCGTGCAGGCCGCCGGCCTTGAGGCCGAAGTAGTCGTTGAGCCCGATCGAGGTGTAGCCGTACTCGTCGACGTCCATCGGGAAGCCGTGGCGGTACCTGGCAACCCACCAGACGTTGATCGCGGCGAGGACCAGGCAACCGAGGGCGACGACGAGCCCCCAGCGCCAGGCGGGGCTAAGTCGGCGCATCGTTCCCCGTCGCCGCGGTCCCGCTGCGCGCCGGATCGAGCAGCTCGGCGATCTGGCGCCCGTAGCGCTCGAGCGAGTGGCGCTCCTCGACCAGCACCCGCCCGGCCCGCCCGATCGCCGCCCGCTCCTCGGGGCTGCTGGCGAGCGCGCGCTCGAGGCCGCCGGCGAGGGCGTCGAGGTCGCGCGGCTCGCAGAGCCAGCCGGTCTCGCCGTCGTCGATCAGCTCCGGGAGGCCGAAGACGCCGGTGGCGAGGACCGGCGTCTCCCAGGCCATCGCCTCGAGCACCGTGCGCGGCAGCGACTCGACGTCGGAGGCGCAGACGAGGACGTCGGCGAGCCCGTACCAGAGCTGCACCTCCGGGGTCAGCGGGATCAGCTCGATCCGGTCGCTGGTCGAGTCGGCTTCGATGTAGCTCTGCAGCGCCTCGGAGTTTTCGTCCTCGCGGCCGCCGACGAAGTAGAGGTGGGCGCGGGGATGCGCGGCGGCGATCCGGTCGAAGGCCTGGGCCAGCAGCGCCTGCGCCTTGCGCGGCTCGACCGTGCCGATGCAGACGATCGCCTCGGCGTCCTCAGGGATGCCGACCTTCTCGCGCGCCCTGGCCCGGTCGAACTTGCTCCGGGCCGCGTCGATCGGCTCGAGGTCGAGCCCGTAGGGCAGGGTCAGGCAGCGCGCCGATCCCGCGCTCGGCTCGAACAGGTGGCGGGTGGCGTCGGCCTCGAAGACGAGGAATGAGGAGCGCTGCAGCGCCCGGTCGAGGCGCTCGCGCACCTGCGGCGACAGTTCGGCCCAGAGGAAGGAGGGGGGGAAGCTCTCGTGGATCGCCCAGACGACCGGCAGGTCGAGCCGTTCGGCCACCTCGGCGCCGGCGAAGGAGAGGGTGGTGGCGGTGTTGATCAGGACCGCGTCGAACTCGCGCGGCCCCGCCCAGGCGGCGAGCTCCTCGACGCGGCCGAGGTGGGAGCCGTCGTCGTCGAAGGGAACCGGGCTGTTGATGTGGACCGGCACTCCGAGCGCTTCCAGGTCCTCGCGGACGGGGCCGTCGAGCGGGCTGACGACGACGAAGCTGCCGGCCTCGGTCTTCACCAGCTGGCGCAGGAGGTCGAGCAGGTAGAGCTGGGCGCCGCCGAGGCCGAGGTGGTGGGTGAAGACGAGCACCCGCGGCCGCGGACCGGGAAGGTCCCGCGGGACCGGTTTCGTCGGCGGCAGCTTCGAGGCCGGCGGCGGCTCGCTGGTGACGCTCACCTCTAGCGGCTCCAACTCGTAGCGCTCGCCCTCGGCGCTGGTCGCCACCGCGACCAGGGACGCTTCGCCGTCGGGGCCGTCCCACTCGGTCAGGTCGGCGTTCAGTTCGAAGCCCGAGGTCGCTGCGTGGGGCGAGTCCCAGTGCTGCCCTACATCAACCCGGGCGACCCCCAGCCGCGCACGCCCGAGCGGCTTGCCGTCGAGGAAGAGCTCGAGCCGGTCGGTTGCCCCGGAGGGGAAGAGGACCCAGCCTTTGACCAGAACCGAGGTGCGGCGGAGCTTCGGCGGCAGCGGGTCGATGTGGCCGTGGGGCTCCAGCGGCACCGGGTTGCCCTCGACGTGCAGGAACGTCATCGACGGACTTGCGCCCCGCGTCCAGAGGCGCCGCATCGCTTTCAGCCTCCAGAGGAGGGCGTTGAGCCAACCGCTTTTGGCCTTCAAACCTTCTCCGGGGTGCCCGTGGCGAGCCAGCAGTGGGTGCGGGCGATGCCCGTCTCCAGCGGCGTCGGCTCGAAGTCGATCAGGTCGCGGAGCCGGGCGGTGTCGAGCACGATCCGGCGCACTTCGAAGTCGCGCGGCGGGTGGCGGTGCACCACCGCCTCCTTGCCGACCTGCCTTTCGACCAGTTCGCGCAGCTCGTTCAGGGGGGTGGGCCGTTCGGAGCCGAGGTTGAGGATCGGCGGCACCTCGGGTTGGTCGAGCAGGGCGACGATCGCCGCCGCGACGTCGCCGGCGTAGACGTAGTCGCGCACCGTCGTGCCCTCGCCGAAGATCTCGATCGGCTCGCCGGCTTCGATCCGGTGCAGGAAGGTGACGACGACGCCCTGGCCGCGGTCGGGCTGCTGGTGCTCGCCGTAGACGGTCGAGCAGCGCAGGATGCGGGCGTCGAGGCCGCGCTCGCGGGCGGCCAGCACCTCCCCCTCGGCCTTCACGTGCAGCTTGCCGTAGACGCCGATCGGGTTGGTGGGGGTGTCCTCGCCGACGGGCTCTTCGCCGGGATCGCCGTAGACGGTGCCGCCCGAGGAGAGGTAGGTGAAGGCGACGCCGGGACGCGCGGCGAGGGCGGCGAGGACCGTGCGCACGGGGCCGAGCGTCAGCTGTTCGTCCCGGGCCGGGTCCTGCTCCGATTGCGCCGGCAGCAGGCCGCCGGCGCTGAAGACGACGTGGCCGACCCCCTCCAGCGCCCGCTTGAGCAGCTCGGGGTCCTGGGCGTCGCC
Source organism: Solirubrobacterales bacterium (assembly GCA_036278095.1). GTDB lineage: Bacteria > Actinomycetota > Thermoleophilia > Solirubrobacterales > 70-9 > VAYN01. The sequence goes on from DASULS010000015.1 coordinate 141,520, forward strand.
GAGGTAGAGGTGGCCGCCGGGGACGAGGTTCGCGACCGGGGCCGGCGGGCAGCTGCGGGTGAGCACGGCCAGCGGGCGGGCCGACCTGGCCAGCTCTTCGACGATGTGGGACCCGATGAAGCCGCAGCCGACGACCAGGGTGCGGGACCCCTGCCCACTCCCGGCCTCACGGCCCCTGGGGATTGGGGCGTTCGACACTCCGCGAGGATACCGAGTATTGCGGGGCCTACTTGCGACCGATGACTAAAAATTGCTTGCCGAGCAGCCGCCAGGCGGCCGGCATCCGCAGGTACATCCGCGTCAGCTGCGGCGAGGGGGGGAGGATGCCGCGGAAGGAGTAGGGCAGGTAGCGGGGGATGATCCTCTCCGGCTCGAAGCCGGCGGCGTAGAGGTGCTCCTCGATCGCCACGTGGGTCAGCGCCACGTAGTGGTCGGCGCAGTCCCAGTACTCGTCGGCGCAGTAGCGGTAGTTGGGCCCCATGATCGCGATCCGCCCGCCGCGCTCCATCGCCGCGTTCATCTTTTCCAGGAAGGCGGCGATCGCCTCCTGGTCGTAGAGGTGCTCGAGGAAGTTGGAGACGAAGACCCCGTCGAAGTGGTCCTGCGGCAGCTCGGCGTCCATGATCGAGGCGACGATCACCTTGGTGTCGGGCTTGTGGGCGGCCTGCTCGTAGCTGACCGCGTCGACCGCCCAGGTCTCCTTCGCCGGCACGGCGCCGATGAACTCGCCGCGGCCGGCGGCCGGGTCGAGGACCTTCTGGGGCTTGCCCATCAGCTCGTGGACGTGGGGGCTGATCTGCTGCCAGACCGCGATCCGGCCGTCCTGGTCGATGTCGCGGAAGCGGTAGCTGTAGAGGCGCTCGAAGTTCACTTCAGACCAACTGTCCTTTCGCTCGGCGCCGCCGCAGCCGCAGCCGCCGCCGTCGCCAGGCGAAGGGCGAGGTCGGCCGCGGCATCTCGTGGCGCAGGTTGGGGTTCGAATAGGGGTCGACGGCGGTCAACGGTAGCCATCTCTCCTGCAGCAGTCGCTTCTCCCAGTCCTCGACCTCGCTGGAGCGGCTCGAGGACTCGAAGTGCACCATCAGCAGGTCGGGGTCGTAGACGCTGCGCTGGCCGAGCCGGTGCAGCTTCAGGCAGTAGTCGGCGTCGTTGTAGTTGACCGGGAAGGCGGGGTCGAGGCCGCCGACCTGCTCGAACAGCTCGCGGCGGCTCATCAGGCAGGCGGCGGTGACGGCGAGGCAGTTCTGAGCGACGCAGACGGCGTTGCCGTAGGCCCGGTAGTCGCCGCGGTAGCCGTGGAAGGGGTGGCCCGGCAGGCCCTTCTCGAAGCGGACGCCGGCGTGCTGGAGGCGACCGTCCTGGAGGACCAGCTTGGCGCCGACGGCGCCGATCCCGTCGAGGCTCGAGTACATCGCCATCCGCTCCAGCCAGTCCGGGGTGGCGACCTCGACGTCGTCGTTGAGCAGGACCAGGTGCTCGCCCTGGCTCGCGGCCGCCCCGGCGTTGATCTTCTCGGAGAAGTTGAAGGGGCGGTCATAGGGGACGAGGCGCAGGCGCTCGCCGGCGATCGCCTCCAGTTCGCCGGCGACCTCCGGCGGGGCCGAGGCGTCGAGGACGCAGACGATCTCGTAGTTGGGATAACTGGAGCGCTCGACGATGCTGCGGACGCAGTGGCTGACCAGGACGGTGTCCTCGAAGCGGACTTCGCGCCGGCCGCCGGCGGTGGGGATGACGATGCTGACCAGCGGCTGCTCGCGCAGCCGCGGCCGCAGGTGGTAGACGCCGAAGTCGGCGACGTCGCGCTCGGACTCGGCCTGCAGGCCGATCCGCTCGCAGTGCGCCTGCACCGCCCGCTTGCCCGCCTCATACGCCCAGGGCTTGGCGACCTCGCCGCTGGCGGTCGAGGTCTCGAGCATGCGCCAGTGGTAGAGGACGCGGGGCACGTGCGCCACCGCCCGCGCCCGCTCGGTCACCTTGAGGACCAGGTCCCAGTCCTGGGCGCCCTCGAAGGCGGGATCGAACCCGCCCACCTCCTCGACCAGCGAGCGGCGCAGGACGCTGAGGTGGCAGGTGTACATCTGCGTCCGCATCCGCTCCGGCGACCAGTCGGGCTTGAAGAAGGGGCCGGAGTGGTGGCCGTCGCGGTCGATCTTGTCCTCGTCGGTGTAGACATAGTCGGCCCGCGGCTCGCGCAGCAGCGCCTCGTCGACGTGGGCGAGCGCGTCGGGGTGGAGCTCGTCGTCGTGGTCGAGGAGGGCCACGAACTCACCCCGCGCCATCGCCAGGGCGTCGTTGGAGGCGGCGACGATGCCGCCGTTTGCCTCGCGCCGCTGCAGGCGAATGCGTGGGTCCCCGGCGGCGGCGCGCTCCAGCGTCCGCACCACCTCCGGGTCGGGCGAGCAGTCGTCGACCAGGCAGAGCTCCCAGTCGCCGAAGCGCTGCTTGCGGACCGACTCCAGCATCGCCGCGAGGACGTCGGCGGGCGTGTCGTAGGTCGGGGTGAGGATCGAGAAGCGGGGCTCAGCCACCGTTTCGTTCCCGCCGCCGGCTCCCCAGCCTGCGCAGCCCACCCGCGGTGACGCGCATCGCCCCCGGGACGCGGGCCGCGATCCCCATCATCGCCCGGAAGACGTCCTCCATCTCCCGCAGCCGCCCCAGCGCCTCGCCCAGCTCCGCCTCCTTGGCGAGCAGCAGGTCGCGCAACCGCGCTATCTCCGCGTCGCGGCGCTCGATCTCGCGCAGCAGCTCCTCGCGATCGCCGCCGGTCATCGCGGCGAGTCTACCCCCGGAGCATCTGCGAACCTCCCCGCCGGGAGATGGCGCTGAGTCCAAAGCTGAAGGTTCCGGTCTGGATCGGAGCCTGGATCCTGACCCGGGCGCTGATCGTCGTCCAGGTCGGCTTCTGGCACCCCGGGGGAGCCGAATACAACGACGTGCTCTCGTATGAAAGCTGGTCCAACTACATCGCCCACGAACACGCGCTGCCGACCGAAGAAACCTGGCAGTACCCGCCGGGCACGGCGCTGCTGCTGCTGATCCCGCGCCTCGGGGGAGGGCACTTCGGCGTCTCCTTCGTGGTGCTGATGCTGCTGGTCGACCTGGCCGGCCTCTGGCTGGTGACGCGGCTGGCGAAGGAGGGAGGACGCGACACCGGCGTCTGGGTCTGGCTGCTGGGGATGCCAGTCCTCGCCACCTTGCCGGTACTGCGCTTCGACCTCGTCCCGGCGGTGCTCGCGGTCGCCGCGCTCCTCGTCATCCACCGCCGCCCGGCCTGGTTCGGGGCGCTGGCGGGCCTCGGCGCGACGGTCAAACTCTGGCCGGTCCTGGTGCTCTTCGGGGAGTGGGAGCGGCCGCGGCTGATCCGCTCGGCAGCGGCAGCGGCCGCCGTGATCGTCGCGGTCGCGGCCCTCACCGCGGTGGCCTTCGACCATCCCTTCGGCTTCGTCACCAACCAGAACGACCGCGGCCTGCAGATCGAATCGGTGGCCGCCACTCCCTGGGAGCTGAACGCGGTCGTCACCGGCGAAGAACCGGCGATCGCCCAGCGCTTCGGCACCAGCGAGATCGACACCGGCCTCGGCGACGCGGTCGGCAAGTTCCTCGACTTCGTCGCGCTGGCGACGCTGGCCGCCGCCGCGGTCTGGTGGTGGCTGCGGGACCGGGCGATCAGAGAAGGGCGGCAGGACCTGGCCGACCTCGACCTCAGCCGCGACTTCGCCTTCACCGTCATCCTGCTCTTCGTCGTCACCAGCCGGGTCCTCAGCCCCCAGTTCATGGTCTGGCTGGTCGCCCTCTGCGCGGTCGTGCTCAGCGCCCGCCGCACCCGCCTCGCCAGGGACGCCTGGATCGTCCTCGCCGCAGTCGCCCTGACCGCGGCGTTCCCGGTCTCGCCCGGTTATCTGGTGCTGCGCAACGTGGCCCTGCTCTTCGCCGCCGTCGACGCCTCGGTCTCGCTGGTCCTCGCCGTGCGCGAGCCAGCCGCCGGGGCGACTCGCGCCGCCAGCTAGACGCTTTTCAGACCCAGCTTCCGTGCCCCTGAGAGCAGGGCGGCGTCAAAGCTCGCGACCATGCCTTCGTGCTCTTGTGCGGCAAGTAGCACACAGCAATCCGGCATCTTCAGGCCGACCTCGGCGCGCATTTCGGCCAGCCGCACAGGCGCACCCTCCCCCAAGGGCAGCTCCAGGACTGCGAGTCGCTGTAAGGCGGCTTTTGCATCTTCCAGGCGCCCTGCACGGGCAGGCGAGACAAGCGTCTCGGCAAGCGTGATCGGGCTCGCCCCCAGCGGTTCGACGCTGTTCGCCTCAAGCAGGCTCCGCGCCTTTGCGTGGTGCCGATCGGAGCCGTCCAGATGGGCGATCAGCACGCTCGCGTCGAGGACGATCACTCGGGCCAGTCTTCGCGCAGACGCTCGAGCTCATCCGGCCGATAGGCACCGGTAAGCAAGCCGGCCGTCTCTTCGATCGCACCCCTGCGTCCCTCTGCTTCGCGCTCGATCGCCTTCTGCCCGGCAGCAGTGAGTCGGAGCAGCAACTCCTTGCGATCCCGAACCTCAGGCCAGCGTCGCTGGGCCTCGTCCAGTTGCTCGCGGAGCGCTCCGGTGTCCGTGAGGGTATAGCGGGGCTTGGTGGTCGGCATGGGGGCCAGTGTAGCACTATGGTTCCACGGTGCTGCACCTAACTTCAGCTCTGTGTCCGGGACTTTGGGCCAGTCTCTAGAGTCGCGCGCTTGATGGCTTGGCAGAGGCGGAACGCCCCGGCGGTGGTGCTGGCCGGTGTCCTCATGGCGGCGGCGGTGTTGCTGCTCTACCTCGGGCGGCACTTCACCTTCATCCAGGACAGTTGGTACTTCCTGCTCGACAGACCGGGGGTCAACGCCGACGCCTTCCTCAAGCCCCACAACGAGCACATCGTCGTCATCCCGGTGGCGATCTCGAAGCTGCTGATCGCGGTCTTCGGGATGACCTCGGCGCTGCCGGAACGGATCGTGCTCACGGCGATGCTGCTGGCGACTGCGGTGCTGGTCTTCGTCTACGTGCGCCGGCGGATCGGGCCCTGGCCGGGGGTGATCGCCGCCACCCTGCTGCTCTTCCTCGGCCCCTCCTGGTCGGTGCTGCTGTGGCCGTTCGAGATCGTCATCGTCGGCTCGGTCCTGACCGGGGTGGCGATGCTGCTGGTGCTGGAACGGGAAGACCGCGCCGGCGACGCTTGGGCCTGCGTGCTGGCGCTCCTCTCAGTCGGCTTCTCCAGCCTCGGCGTCCCCTTCGCGATCGCCGCCGGCGCCGACGTCCTCGTCAACCGCCGCCGGCGCGGGCTGCGGCGGGCCTGGATCGCCCTCGTGCCGCTGGCGCTGTACGGGCTCTGGTACCTCGGCTGGGGGCACGAAGCCCCGCACCACCTCTCCCTCGACAACGTCCTCTCCTCGCCGGCCTACCTCCTCAACGGCTTCGCCTCCTCGCTCGACTCGCTCCTCGGGCTGAGCACGATCGACGTCAACGACGTCGGCCAGCCGGAATGGGGCCGGCCGCTGCTGCTGGCGGCGGTGGCGCTGGTCGCCTGGGGGCAGACGAGGAAGCGGGGCTTCTCGCCGCGGCTGTGGCCGGTGACCGCGGCGGCGGTCAGCTACTGGCTGCTGGCCGGCTTCAACACCGTCCCGGGTCGTCCCCCGGTGGCCGGCCGCTACGGCTACGCGGGGGCCGCCTTCGTCCTGCTGATGGCGGCCGACCTGCTGAAGGGGGTTCGCTTCGGGCGCAACGCGCTGCTGGTCGGCGGCGCGGTGACGACCCTCGCCGTCGCCTCCAACCTCGTCTTCTTCCGGGATGGGAGGAGCTTCCTCGAAGAAATCTCGGTCCTGACCCGGGCCGAGACCGGGGCGCTCGACATCTCCCACCGCACCGTCTCGCCCGCCTTCAGCCTCACCCCCAAAGTCGCCGGCACCGCCACGCTCGAGGCGATCAGCGCCGGGAGCTACCTCGAAGCGACGCGGGAGCACGGCTCGCCCGGCTACTCGCCGCAGGAACTCGCCGCCGCCCCGGAGAGCGCCCGGCGCCAGGCCGACATCGTCCTCTCCCAGGCGCTGCCGCTCTCGACCGATGTGCGCCCAGGCGCCTTCCGCGCCGGTGCCGGCCGCGGCTGCACGGTCGTCGCGGGCGGCGGCAGGGCGGTCGGTGACGTGGCGATCGGGCCGGGGGTGACGAAGATCGAAGTCGCCCCCGGGCCGGCGGCGGAAGTCAGCCTGCGCCGCTTCGCGACCGGCGAGTTCCCGGTCCGCACCGCCGGCGCGCCCGGCGGTGCGGTGACCCTGCTGCGGGTTCCGCGCGACGCCAGCAGCCGGCCCTGGCACCTCCACGTCCAGGCCGGTCAAACCGCGCGAGTCTGCGATCCTGCCGCCGGTGCAGGGTGAACTCCTCCTCCTGCTCGCGCTCCATCTGGGACTGACGGCGCTCCCGGGGGTGGCGGCGAGCCTCTTCGCCGCGCGCCTCGGCGAGGAGCGGCTGCCGCTGTTGCTGGCGGTGGGGCTGGCGGCGAGCGCGGCGAGCGCGATGCTGGCCTTCTGGTGCTACTACGCCGACCGCACCGTCGGGGAAACGTTCACCTACCTGCTCCTCTTCGGCTCGGTGTTCTTGACCGGCTGGTCGCTGCACGGCGGGCGGATCGGGCGGGCGACGCTGCGCGGCCTGGCGACGCCGCTGGGCCTCTGGGCCCTGGGCTCGGCCTTCCTCGTCTTCCTTGGGTTCCTCCACGGCGGCACCTCCGAGCCACTGCAGACCGCCGCCACCAGGTTCTCGGGACCGCTGCCGAGCGACAACGTGCTCCCCGGCTACTTCACCGAATGGTTCTACGCGCACGGCCACCACGGGCACCCCGTCTTCCCCGGTCCCTGGCTGGCCAGCGACCGCCCGCCGCTGCAGGTCGGCTACCTGCTGGCGCAGCGACCGCTGGCGTCCTTCGGCCCGGAACTGAACTACCAGGTGGCCTCGGTGGTCCTCCAGCAGCTCTGGATCGTCGGCCTCTGGACGCTGCTGCTGGCGGTGCGGCTGGGCCGGGTGACCCGCGGCCTGGTCATGCTCACCGTCCTGGTCAGCGATCTGGCGATCGTCAACGGCTTCTTCGTCTGGCCGAAGCTGCTGCCGGCGGCGCTGCTGCTGGCCGCGGCGGCGCTGCTGCTGACGCCGCTGTGGGGAGAGCTGCGCCGCAGCCCCTGGGCGGGCGCCCTGATCGGGGCGCTGCTGGGGCTGGCGATGATGGGGCACGGCTCCAGCGTCTTCGGCGTGATCCCGCTCGCGATCGTCGCCGCCGTGCGGGGGCTGCCGAGCTGGCGCTGGCTCGGCGTGGCGGCGCTGGCGCTGGTCGTGGTGATGGCGCCCTGGTCGGCCTACCAGAAGTACGGCGAGCCACCGGGCAACCGGCTGCTGAAGTGGTCGCTGGCCGGGGTGGTCGAAGTCGACCAGCGCGGCACGGTCGAGACGATCGCCGACTCCTACCGCGAAGCGGGCCTCGGCGGCACCCTCCACAACAAGGCGGAGAACTTCGTCACGATGGCCGGCGGCGGCCCCGCCTGGGAAGCGCTGAAGCGGGGGGTCGACTCCGCTGGCGAAGGCGACTGGTCCCAGGCGGTGCGGGAAATGCGGGTCATCTTCTTCTACGACTTCTTCCCCTCGCTGGGGCTGCTCCTGCTGGCGCCGCTGCTGATGCTGGCCGGGCGCAGACGCGGCCGCGAGCGGCCGCACGACTGGTCCTTCGCCCTCCTCTGCTTCGCCGTGGTCGCGATTGGCTGCCTCGCCTGGGGGCTGCTCAGCTTCGGCAACCTGGCGGCGCGGACCGTGGTCCACGTCTGCAGCTACGCGCTGCCGATCCTCGCCTTCGCCGGCTGCGTCGCCGGCCTGCGCGCGGTCTTCCCCCGCTTCGCCGTCTGGTACGTGGGGATCGCCGCGGCGCTGATGCTCGCCCTCTACGTCCCGGCGGTGGAACCGCTCCCCGGCACCGCCTACTCGCCGTGGGCGGGGTTGCTGGCGGCGGCCGCGCTGGTCGGCTTCGGCGCCCTCGCCTTCCGGGACGAGGCCGAGGTCCCTACAGCTCCTCGGCGATCCGCGGCGCCTCGCGGTTGAAGGTCCAGACCGAGAGCACGCAGATGCCGATGAAGATCGCCAGCGCCGGCAGCAGGTAAATCGCCCCGCCGGCTGCTTCGACGGCAGTCGGCGCGTTCGGTTCGAGCATCCAGACCCGCACCTGCTCGAAGATCACCGCCAGCGGGTTGACCATCAGCAGCCGTTCGAGACTCGCGTTGTTCAGGGTCTCGATCGGATAGAGGATCGGCGTCGCATAGAAGAGCGTCTGGGTGACGACCGCCCAGATGATCCCGACGTCGCGGAAGCGGACGTAGAGGACCGAGACCAGCATGCTGACCGCGGTGGTGAGGACCACCAGCCCCGCCAGCGGCAGCGGGAAGAGCAGCCAGGTCCACTTCGGGTCGACGCCCCAGGCGAGGACGAAGGCGAAGACGATCACCAGGTTCAGCAGCAGGTTGAAGGCGGCGGTGAGGACGGTCGAGAGCGGGATCACCAGGCGCGGGAACTGGGTCTTGCGGACGACGCCCTCCTGGGCGGCGACCGAGGTGACGGCGTTTGCCGTCGCTTCCTGGAAGAAGGTGTAGAGGACGATCCCGAGCAGCAGCAGCACCGGGTAGTTCGGCAGTTCGGAGCCGACCCTGACGATCTTCGTGAAGACGAAGAGCAGGACGCCGAACAGCATCAGCGGCCGCACCAGCGACCAGAGGTAGCCGAAGACGGTGCCGAAGTAGGTGCGCTTGAACTCGGTCACCGCCAGCAGCCAGAGCAGGTCGAAGAAGCGGCGGGCGCCGCCGCCGAGGGCGGAGGGGCCGCTGACCTCGCGCAGCCGCAGCGGGGTGTGCTCGGCGGTGACGCTCACGGGCGCCCCTCGCCGATCTCGGCCTCGATCTCGACCTCGGGGTAGACGAGGCCGCGGGTGTGCGGACCGCCGAAGACGAGGAAGTCGATCGCGTTCTGGACGTAGAGGGCGATGCCGCCTTCGAAGGCGCGGTTGATCCCGCAGTTGACGAAGTAGCGCCCGGCGACCAGGGAGTTCTCGAGCTCGGCGCGGACGCTCACCCGCTGCCCGGCCTTGACGGCGCGGTCGCGTCCCGGCGCCTCGCCGACCGGGATGCCGAAGTTGAAGACGCCGACGCTGTCGGCGTTGACGAGGATGAAGCCGACGTCGAGGCCGGGCAGGTCCCGCTTCACCTCCAGCTCGAGCCGGATCCGGATCGGCTCGCCGTGCTCGAGCCGGTCGATGCGGGCGCCGCCGGCGTCCTCGAGGTGGGCGTCGAGGACCTCGACCTCCTCGCTCGTCGCGGCGGCCGGCGTCGCACCGGTGTCCTCGCTCTCGCGCTCGAAGTTGAGCCGCAGGTACTCGCGGCCGATCTCGCCAGGGTCGCCGACCTGCTGGATCAGCCCGTCGCTGATCAGCATCGCCCGGTGGCAGTAGTCCTCGACCGTCTGCATCTCGTGGGTGACGAGGACGATCGTCTTCCCCTTCGCTTTCATCTCGTGGAAGGCGTCGGCGCACTTCTGCTGGAAGGAGGCGTCGCCGACCGCCAGCACCTCGTCGATCAGCAGCACGTCGGCGTCGGCCTCCATCATCACCGAGAAGGCGAGCCGGACCAGCATCCCCGAGGAGTAGTTCTTCAGCTTCAGGTCGACGAAGTCCTCGAGCTCGGCGAACTCGATGATCGCGTCGAGCCGGTTGCGCATCTCCTTCGGCGTCAGCCCCATCATCACCCCGTTGAGGACGACGTTCTCGCGGGCCGTGAGGTCGTGGTTGAAGCCGACCCCGAGCTCGATGAAGGGGGCGAGCCGGCCGGCGATGCGGATCTTGCCGGCGTCGGCGCGGTAGATGCTCGCCAGCAGCTTCAGCAGCGTGCTCTTGCCGGAGCCGTTGCGGCCGACGATGCCGAAGAACTCCCCCTGGCGGATCTCGAAGGAGATGCCTTTGAGGGCGCGCAACTCGCGGTACTCGGGCGAGGAGAAGGGGTGCACCGCCCGCTCCTTCAGCGAGTCGACCCGGTTGACGGGGATGCGGAAGGTCTTGCTCAGGCCCTCGACCTGGATCGCCAGCGGGTCGCCGGGCGCGGGGGCGGGCGACAGCGCGTCCGCCGGGGCGTGGTGTGCGATGGCGTTTTCGACGGACATTCGGGGCCTGGAAGCAGAACCAGCCTACCGCTGCGGGGTAGCGGTGGAAGCGCCGATCTGGGAGCAGGAAAGGTGCATTTCGAAGCCGGCCGGGGAGGTCGGGATCGCGGCTTCGCCGGCGCCTTCTTCGCACCGGGCGGCGGCGGCGTCGAGGGCCGTGTCCCAGTGGGGGGTGCCGCGGGCGGTGGTGTCGGCGGCGACGAAGGAGGCGCCGGTGGAGACGAGCAGCAGCCCCATCAGCGCCAGCGGCAGCCAGGCACGGGGAGGGGCGGGGTCGCGGTGCCGCTGGCGTTCGACCACGACCAGGGCGGCGCTGAGGACGAGCATCACCGGGACGATCGCGTAGCGGCCTGCCTGCCCGCCGTAGTCGCCGCTGGGCCAGACCATCGGCAGGGCGACCGCCCGCTGGTAGATGGAGACGACGAACATCAGCAGCGCGGTCGGCAGGGCCACCGCGGCGAAGGTGCGCGCGCGCCCGTCGCTGCTGCGCAGCCCGACGGCGAAGGCGGCGACCATCGCGACGCTCAGCACGATCAGGAAGGGCCAGCCGAGCAGCTCCCAGAGGTGGCCGCCGAGCCGCAGGCCGAAGGCGGCGCCGTCGACCACGCGCTGCAGCAGCACCTCCCAGATCTTCCCGCTCCAGACCGGTTCGATCGCTTCGTAGCTGCTGCGGGCCATCGCCACCAGCTGGACCAGCGAGGCGCCGAAGTAGGCGCCGACGATGGTCGCGTCGCGGCGGTCACGCACCGCCACCGCCCGCAGCAGCGCCAGCGGCAGCAGGAACCAGGCGCCGGGGTTGCTGAGGATCGCGGCGGCGGTGAAGAGGCCGGCGCCGATCGCCCCGGCCAGCGTCCGCGGTCGCCAGAGCAGGATCCAGAAGACGGCGACCAGCATGTACCAGGAGACGTAGGAGGCGGAGTCGATCGTCTCCAGGCCGCCGACCGGGGTCAGCACCGTCATCAGCACCAGCGTGCCGCGCAGGTAGGGGTCGCGGACGTGGCCGGCGGCGGCGTACCAGACGACGAGGCCGCTGAGGGCGACGACGGCAGCGGAGAGGATCGAGACCGCGGCGGCGGCATCGTCGAGCGGCACCAGGGTCGCCAGCTCGGCGATCAGCCGCGGGACCAGGACCAGGTAGCCGGAGTATTCGGCGCCGACGGTGTGGAAGAAGCCCTGGGTCAGCGCGCTCTGGAGGAAGACCGGGCCATCCTCGGCCCAGAGCGCGTTGAGCGAGCCGGTCCAGCCGAGGCGGACCAGCTGCAGAGCCACGGCGAGCGCTAGGAAGGCCGCGATCACGCCGGCCTTTTCCCAGCGCGCGGGACCGCCGGCAACGGCGGGCGCGGGCTCGGCGAACAGGTAGCGGTCGAGGAATCGACGGCAGCGGTCGAGGAGCCGGCGGCCGTGCTCGGCCCTGTCGCGGAGCGCCATCGGCGCGGACGATAGCGGCGACGGCTGTCAGGCTAGGGCCCTTGGACGCAGGCGGATCGGTGGCAGTGGTGATCCCGAGCTGGAACTCGGCCCGGCTGCTGCCGCGCTGCCTCGACTCGATCGCCGCCCAGCAGGTCCCGGTCGAGCTGCTGGTGGTCGACAACGGCTCCGGCGACGGCAGCGTCGAGCTGCTGCGCGAGCGCGGGGTCGAGCACGTGGCGCTGGAGCGCAACACCGGCTTCGCTGCGGCGGTCAACCTCGGCGTCAGCCGCACCCGCGCGCCGCTGGTCCTGGTCCTCAACGCTGACACCGCGCTCGAGCCCGGCTGCCTTGCCGCCCTCGCCGCGCGGCTGCGCTCCGACCCCGGCCTCGGCGGCGTGCAGCCGCTGCTCCTGCAGCTGGAGGAGGGGCGCGAGCGGGACCGCGCCGGCGCCCGCCTCTACAGCGCCGGGATGGCCCTCCACGCCGACGGCCGCGCCTTCGAGCAGGGGGCGGGGGAGGAGCAGGGCCCGCTCAGCGCCACCCCGCGCGAGGTCTTCGGCACCTGCGGCGCCGCCTGCCTGCTGCGCCGCGAGCTCTTCACCGAGCTCGGCGGCTACGACGAGCGCTACTTCGCCTTCTACGAGGACGTCGACCTCAACGTCCGCGCCCGGATCGCCGGCTGGCGCTTCGCCTATGTACCCGCGGCGGTGGTCTGGCACGTCGGCAACGCCTCCTGGCTCGCCGGGGCGCCGCGCCCGGCCGGCTGGAACGCCCGCCTCGTCGCCCGCAACCGGATCTCGACCCAGGCCAAGTTCATGCCGGCGAGTGCCCTGCCCCGGATCCTCGCGGTCGAGCTGGGGGCGCTGGCGCGAGCCGCGCGCGAGCGCCGCTTCCGCGCCACCCTGCGGGGCAAGCTCGAAGGCCTGCTCCGCCTGCCGGCGATGCTGCGCGAGCGCCGCCGCCTCCAGGGCGAAGGCGACCTCAGCCGCGCGCGTCGCTGGCTCGGGGCTTAGCGACTCCGCGCAGGGGCGCGGTGATCCGCCAGCTGACCGAGTTGGCGATCTCGGCGACCTCCGCCGCGTGCCGAGCCTCCGCTCGTTCCAGTTCGTTGCGGGCCTGGGCGCGGCTTTGCTCCAGCTCGGTCAGCCTCGCGCCCGCTTCCTCGAGCTGCCGGCAGACGTCGCCGTGTGTGGCCGCGAAGTCGATCTGCTCGCTCTCCTTGTGCACGGCGATCAGCGCCGCCTCGCTCGGCGAGCGCAACTCCTGCGGCGCGCTCAGCTCGACCTCTCCGGCGGGAAGCGAGCGGAGGAAGTCCCAGAGCTCGGTTTGGCGCGCGGTCAGGTATTCCGCCTGCGCCGCCGCGCCCGCCATCTCGTGGCGAAGGCCGGCGTCGAGGGCTGCGCTCGCCGCGCCAGGGTCGATCCGCGCGGCGCTCGCCGGCTCGAGGTGGGCGCTCGCCGCAGCCACGAGCTCGCTTGCCAGCTGTGGCCGCTCGAGCAGCTGCGCGTAGGGAGCGACGGAGACGGTGCGCCCGTCGAGCCATTCGAGGACGGTCGCCATCTGCACCTCCCAGGCCGCCAGGGCGTGGGCGGGCGTGGTCCCGTCCCGCCTGTTGTGCGAGAGCGCGATCTCGACCGGGTCGCGCAGCGCCAGGACGGGGTGGAGGACGTTGTCGAGCACCGGTCCCCAGAGCGGCAGCAGCGAGTTGATCCGCGGCTCCTTCACGACCAGCGGCGAACCCGCCGCCGACTCCGCCATTGCTCTCAGCACCGCCTCCAAGCGGGGCTGGATGCGCTCGCGCTCGCGGAGCTGCGCCTCGGGGTCCGGTCGGTCGGCCCACCAGCTGTGACCGAGCTCCGCCAGCAGCTCTTCGTTGAGGCGGAGGACGGGAAGGGGCTCGTAATGGCCGAGGGGATTGCCCGCTGCCGCGCCCAGGACTTCGTCCTCGCCGCCGGCGAAGTAGCCGGCAGCGAGGAAGGCGCGGGCTATCGCGCTGGTTCCGCTGCGCCCAGGGCCGAGGATGACGACGCCGCTGAGCCCCAGATCGGCGCCTTCTTTGCGTGGACGGACGATGACGCGGGAGTTTTTCATTTTCGTTACATGAGGCACGCCGACTTCGGGAATGACACCCTTCGACCATGGACGTGTGTCTGATCGCCCCCGCCCCGAGCGCGGCCGGCTCGCCCGGGCATTCCCCGCGCCTGCTCGCCGCCCTGCTGGCGGAGCGCCATGAGGTGACGCTGATCCACAGCGGCTACGCCGAGGGGTCCGAGCCACTTCCGAACCCGCGCTTCCGCGAGGTCCGCGCCGAGCTGCCCGAGGAGCTGGGGACGCTGAAGTTCGCCTGCGAGGACCATCGCCACTCGGCGGCGGCGATGGAGACGATCCGCCGGCTCTACGGCGACGGCGGGCCGGACTACCTCGAGGTCCCCGACTTCCGCGCCCACGGTCTGGTCCCGTTGCAGGCGCGCCGCTCCGGCGACCCGCTGCTGGCCGCGACGACGATCGCGGTGCGGGTCTCGCCCAGCTCGGAGCTGCGAAACCTCCACGACGGGATGCTGCGAGCGCCCGGCAACCAGCGCCTCGCCGCGCTCGAGCGCGAGCAGTTGCGCCTCGCCGACCGCCTGCTCTGGCCGGGCGGGGACTGCCTCGACCTCTACCGCCGCTACTACCGCGACCTCGACCTGCCGCCGCCGGTGCGTCTGCGCCCGCCCTTCGAGCTGCCGGAGGCCGAGCCGGTGAGCGCCCGCGCCGGGTCCGGGGGCGGTCCGCTGCGCCTCCTCTACCTCGGCGACCTGCGGCGCTCGCTGGGGGTCGTCGACCTGGTCGAAGCCTGCCGGCTGCTGCCCCCCGAGAGCTGGCGGCTGACCCTGATCGGCGCCGACACCGCGACCGCGGTGATGGGCCAGTCGGCGCGGGCGACGGTGGAGGCGATGAGCGGCGAGGACGAGCGCCTCGAGTTCATCGAAGACCCCAGCCGACCCGCGGCTGCCGTCGCGGTTGCCGCCGCCGACCTGCTCGTCGCGCCGGCCCGGCTCGAGGTCTCCGCCGCCGCGCCGCTGCGGGCGATGGCGGCTGGGGTGCCGGTCCTGACGACGCCGGTGGGGGACCTGGTCGAGGTGGTCGAGGACGGCAAGAGCGGCTGGCGCGCCGACGATGCCGGGCCCGAGGCGCTGGGCCGGGCGCTGCTGCGCCTGGAGGCCGACCGCGGCGAGCTGCGGCGGGTGCGCGACTCGGGTGAGCCGGCGCGGCGGGCCCGGGAGCTGACCGACCCCGAACGCACGCTCGCCGCCTACACGGAGCTGCTGGAGAGCCACCGTGTCGTGCCCCGCCGCCCGCCCTCCGCGAGCGAGCAGCCGCTGGTGACCGCGGTGGTTCCCTACTACCGGGCGGCGGACTACGTCGGCCGGGCGGTGGCCTCGGCGCTCTCTCAGACCCATCCCCGGATCGAGGTGCTGATCGTCAACGACGGCTCCTTCGAGCCCGCCGACGCCGTGCTCGACGAGCTCGCCGAAGACCCCCGGGTCACGGTCGTCACCCAAACGAACAGCGGCGAGTCGAGCGCCCGCACGCTCGGGGCGCGGGTAGCGGCGGGCGAGTACGTGGTCATGCTCGACGCCGACAACGAGCTCGAACCGCGGTTCGTCGAGCGGGCGCTGGCGGCGTTCCGCGAAGACCCCGAGATCGCCTACGTCACCTGCTGGCTGCGGATGGTCAACGCCGAGGGCGAGGACACCTCGGCCCACCCCGGCTACGCTCCCCTGGGCAACGCGGTGTTGAGCGACTACGGGGAGAACTGGGACGGCGACACGATGGCGCTGCTGCCGCGGCGGGTCTTCACCGAGCTCGGCTTCGAGTTCCACCCGGAAGGGTCGATGCACTCCGACTGGCAGCTCTACCGGCTGATGCGCGAGCGCGGCGCCTACGGCGCGGTCGTCCCCGAGCGCCTCGGCCGCTACCGGGTGCTGCAGACCTCGCTGATGCGCTCCTATCCGATGCCGCTGCAGAGCCGCAGCTGGAGCGAATCGCGCGAACAGTCCCTGCTGAGAGCGACGCGCTGGACCGCGGAGGCGGCGGGGTGAGCGAGCGCGACGAGCGGGTCGAGGAGCTGCTGCAGGTCAACGCCCGGCTGGCGGCGGAGGTGCGCAACCTCACCCTCGGCTCGACCGATGGGCCGCGCCCGGCGGGGATGCCGGCCTCGCGCCGGCTCGCCCGCCTGATCGGCGAACGCGACGAGCTATTGGCCGAGCTCTACTCCGCCCAGTCCGACCTCGAGCTGGCCGAAAAGCACCGCTCCGACCTCGAACGGCAAAACCAGGCCCTGGCCGCCGAGATCGCCCGCCTCAGCACCGGCCTGCCCGGAATGCTGCGCCGCATCCGCGGTCGCCTCAGGGGCGGAGGATCCGCTTGACTTGTACAACTACTGGTACAGTTGATTGATGGCAACTGACCGTCGGGAGATCGAGCTAGGGACGAGCGAAGCAAGGCGCACCCTGCCGATGCTGGTCAAAAAGGCCTCGTCGAAGCGCAAGCCGGCCTCCGATCCTGAGCGCAATGCCGTTCGCATCAAGGCCCGGGGTAGCGCCGGGTCGGCATCTCTCGTTCCGACGGTTGATCTGCTCGCCGCCAAGCAGCGGATCGAGGAGCTCGAAGATGAACTGGAGAATGCCGGGTTGGCACTCTTCCTCCAGGAGCGCCTGGCAGAGGGCGAGGACAGCCGACTGAGCGCCGGCGCCTTCCTCGAGGAGATCGGTATGGGGGAGTTCGTTGAGCGTCTCCCCGAGCGCTGACCTCAAAGTCGAAGCTCTCCTCCATGCGACGGCTGACGCCAATCAGCTCGAGGAAGTTCTACGGCGTCAGATAGCCCGCATCGTCGTCGACCTCCACGACAATGCCTATCTGGGAGAGCTGATGGGGGACAAGCCACCTCGCATCCTGAGGGGGTGTCGAAAGATCCGCTTCGATGAGCCGGGGTGGAGGGGTAAACCACGCTACCGGCTGGTCTACCGCAACGAGCCATCCGATGGCGCTCCAGCCGTGGCTGTCATCCTCGCGATCGGTCGACGAGACAGGATGATCGCCTACGCAAAGGCGGCACGACGGGTCAAGGAGCGAGCTGCCAAAGAGGGCCACTCCGGGTGAGACACGATCAGCCGCGACGGCGTCGGCGTAGGGCCAGCGCCTCGCGGGCGCTGATCGGCAGCAGGGGGGCGCCGGCGGCGTCGCGGGGCTCGAGACCGGCGGCGTCCCGCCAGCCGCGCCACCGTCCCTTCAGCCCGCTCGCCGTCCGATCGCGCAGCAGCTGCCCGGCGCAGAGGGCGCTCTCGCAGGCGAGCGCGCGCAGGGCCAAGCGCGGGTGGCGCATGACGCCGTAGCGGCGCAGCATGTAGCCGCGGCTCCAGCCGGTGCGGGCGTACTTGCCGGCGCTGGCAGCGCCGAGGCTGGCGGAGTAGGCGTGGAGGGCGCGGGCGGCCGGCGCGAGGCGGCAGCGGCCGCCGCTGGCGGCCAGCCGCAGCGCCAGATCGAGGTCCTCGTAGTAGAGGAAGATCCGCTCGTCGAAGCCGCCGGCCGCTTCGAAGGCGCTGCGCCGGTAGAGCGCGGCGCCGCCCGTCGGCCCCAGCGGCGCGGCCGCCATCTCCGCCGTGGAGGCCGGTTCCCCGTGCAGGTAGTCGAAGCCCATCAGGGTCACGTCGGCGACGACCCCCGCGCTGTCGATCAGCTCCGGCGAGCGTTCCTGCAGCAGCACCCCGGCGACCGCGTCGACCCCCTCGCCGAGCCCGTCCAGCAGCGCCTCGACGAAGCGCGGCTCCGGCACGGCGTCGTTGTTGAGCAGCATCAGATGATCGGCCGGGTGGGCGGCGACGGCGCGGTTCAGCGCCGGCCCGAAGCCGAGGTTCTCGCCCAGCTCCAGAACCTTCACCTCCGGCAGCTCGCGCCGCGCCACCGCGATCGAGTCGTCGCTGGAGCCGTTGTCGACCAGCACGACCTCGACCGGCCGCGTCTGCTCACCCAGCCCGCGCAGCACCGGCCCGAGCCGGGCGGCGCCGTTGAAATTCGGGATGTAGACCGCGGGTCTCAGTCGATTCGGTCCGCTACGAAGGCGGCGAACTGGCGCAAGTCGTCGAGGTGGGTGAGGGAGTCGAAGACCTTCCCGTCGTCGACTTCCAGGTAGAGATGGGTCAACAGGTTTCGTTGTTTCGCGGCGGCGGCCAGTCGGTCAGCGAGATCGTTCTCTATGAGTCCCTCTTTTCCGAGGGTCGTGAAGACAGCCGCGTAGTTATCCGGTGCCGCCCTGAGCTCCTCTAAGGCAATCTGCGTCCCCAGGTCGACGCAGATTTGAATGCTCAGCCCCAGCCACCGTTCGGTCGCCGCGCGAACCCCGGGGTCAGCAAGGTATGCGTCCCTTCCCTTCTCCCGCACTTCCTCGAGAAGCTCAATCGACTCACGCAGACGCTTAAGTCGGAGTGACGCCTTATCGGGGTCGACCAAAACTCCCCTCCCTGATTTCCCGCTTCACGTTTTCTTTGAGTGCTAGTCGAAGGGGAGCCGTGTCGAAGTAGTCGAGCAGGGCCCTCGTCTCGAACCGCACCCTCTGGTCGCGGTCGCGCTCGACCAGCCGCACCGCATCCCTGATCGCGCGGTGCTGAAACAACGGGGGAGCCTCGTTGAGCATGACGAGATCGACCTCGTTGGTCTTAAGCGCATCGCATGCGGCGCCGATCAGCGAGAGCTGCAGATCCCCGCTCTGCTTCCAGTCCAGGTCCGGCTCGTGCCAGACTGCGATGTCGACATCGGAGAGCGGCCCGGCTTCGCCCCGCGCCTGGGAGCCGATCAGCATCGCGGCGACGACGCCCTCCTTGTCCAGCGCCTCGCTCAGGCGCCGCCGGGCGTCGTCGTCGATCTCGGGTACGAATGCTCGCTCGTCGACCTTGGTCATGCCCTCATCGTCGCTGATTCGGCGGATCTAGTCCAAGCAACGTTGCTGGTAACACGCTCTTTTCGCCGCTCGGTAGGGTTGCAGCCTCGCATGGAGCCCTTGAAGGGACTGATTCTCTCCGGTGGCGCCGGCACGCGGCTGCGACCGATCACCCACACCTCGGCGAAGCAGCTCGTCCCTGTCGCCAACAAGCCCGTGCTCTTCTACGGGATCGAGGCGCTGGTCGAGGCCGGGGTGAAGGAGATCGGGATCATCATCGCGCCGGAGACCGGCGAGGAGATCCGCGAGGCCGCCGGCGACGGCTCCCGGTTCGGCGCCGAGATCACCTACATCGTCCAGGACAAGCCCGCCGGCCTCGCCCACGCGGTGCTGACCGCCGAGGAGTTCATCGGCACCTCGCCGTTCGTCATGTACCTCGGCGACAACCTTCTCCGCGACGGCCTCCGCGGCCTGGTCAGCACCTTCAGCGAGCACGAGCCCGACGCGCTGATCCTGCTCACTCCCGTCGACGACCCGCAGTCCTACGGCGTCGCCGAGCTCGACGACCAGGACCACATCGTGCGCCTGATCGAGAAGCCGAAAGACCCGCCTTCGAACCTGGCTCTGGTGGGCGTCTACCTGTTCAGCAACCTGATCTTCGACGCGGCCCGCTCGCTCGAGCCCTCCTGGCGCGGCGAGCTGGAGATCACCGAGGCGATCCAGAAGCTGATCGACGACGGCCGCAGCGTCCGCTCCGAGGTCGTGCGCGGCTGGTGGAAGGACACCGGCCAGCTCGCCGACATGCTCGAGGCCAACCGCCTGGTGCTGGAGGAGCTGGTGACGGCGGTCGAGGGCGAGGTCGACGAGGGCTCGAAGGTCGAGGGCAGAGTCGTCATCGCTCCCGGCGCCAAGCTCGAGCGCTCGGTCGTCCGCGGCCCGGCGGTGATCGGCCCCGGCGCCCACGTCGAGGACGCCTACATCGGCCCCTACACCTCGATCGGGGACGGCGTCCACGTGCGCCGCTCCGAAGTCGAGAACTCGATCGTCCTCGCCGGCTCGGTGGTCGAGGACCTCGGCACCCGGATGGAGGCCAGCCTGCTCGGCAAGGAAGTGAAGCTGACCCGCAGCGAGGGGATGCCGAAGACGCTGCAGATGCTGGTCGGCGACCGCTCCGAGATCAAACTCGTCTAGATGGAGCCGGCGCCGTGAAGCTGCTCGTGACGGGAGCGGCCGGGATGCTCGGCCGCGACGTGATGCTCGCCGCCGGCAACGCCGGCCACGACGTCGTCGGCTACGGCCGCGCCGAGCTCGACGTCACCGACCCCGGCGCGCTCGACCGCAAGCTCGGCCTCGAGCGGCCCGACGTGGTCATCAACTGCGCCGCCTGGACCGACGTCGACGGTGCCGAGGAGGCCGAGGAGGCCGCCTTCGCGATCAACGGCCGCGGCGCCGGCAACGTCGCCGCCGCGGCAAGCACAATCGAAGCTGGCGTCGTCCACGTCTCCACCGACTACGTCTTCGACGGCGCCAAGGGATCGCCCTACGTGGAGAGCGACCAGCCGGCGCCGCAGTCGGCCTACGGTCGCACCAAGCTCGCCGGCGAGGAGGCCGTGGCGGCCGCCAACCGGCGCCACTTCATCGTCCGCTCGGCCGGCCTCTACGGCGTCGGCGGCCGCAACTTCGTCGACACGATGCTGCGCCTGGCCGAGGTCCAGAACGAGGTCCTGGTCGTCCGCGACCAGTCCACCTCGCCGACCTACACCTGGCACCTCGCCTACGGCATCGTCCGCCTGATCGAGGGGATCGAGTACGGCATCCACCACATGGCCGCCGCCGGGTACTGCTCCTGGTACGAGTTCGCCCGCGAGATCTTCGAGCAGGCCAAGGTCGAGTGCAAAGTCCTCTCGGGGACGACCGAGATGCTGGGGCGGCCGGCGCCGCGCCCGGCCTTCTCGGCGCTGGTCAGCCAGCGCGAGCACGCGATCCGGCTCCCCGTCTGGCAGGACGGGCTGGCAGGCTATCTCGCCCAACGACAAGCGCAGGAAGGAACGGAAACGGAATGAGGCTTTTGGTCACCGGGGCTGCCGGGTTCATCGGCTCCACCTACGTGCGGTTGGTCGGCGACGAGCACGACGTCGTCGTCCTCGACAAGCTCACCTACGCCGGGCGGCGGGAGAACCTGCCCGCGGGCACGGAGCTGATCGAGGGGGCGATCGAGGACCCGGCGGTGGTGCGCGAAGCGATGCAGGGCGCCGACGCGGTCGTCAACTTCGCCGCCGAGTCCCACGTCGACCGCTCGATCGACGACCAGGACGCGTTCGCCCGCACCCACGTGATCGGCACCGGGACGCTGCTCGACGCCGCCCGCGAGCTCGGCGTGTCCCGCTACCTGCAGGTCTCCACCGACGAGGTCTACGGCTCGATCGACTCGGGCTCCTTCACCGAGACCTCGCCGCTCGACCCCTCCTCCCCCTACTCGGCGACCAAGGCGGCCGGCGACCTGCTCGTCTCCGCCCACGTCCACACCTACGGCGTCGATGCCTCGATCGTCCGCGGCTCCAACAACTACGGCCCGCGCCAGTACCCGGAGAAGCTGATCCCGCTGATGGTCTTGAACGCGATCCACGGCGACTCGCTGCCGGTCTACGGCGACGGCCGCCAGGTCCGCAACTGGCTCTACGTCGAGGACTTCTGCCGCGGCATCCACACCGTCCTCACCAAGGGCAAGGCGGGCGAGGCCTACAACGTCGGCGGCCCCGACGAGTGCGAGAACATCGAGGTCGTCAAGCGGGTGATCGAGCTGGCCGGCGGCGAGGAGTCGCAGATCGAGTACGTCAAGGACCGTCCCGGCCACGACCGCCGCTACTCGCTCTCCTCGGCGAAGCTGAAGGAGCAGCTCGGCTGGGAGGCGCAGGTCCACTTCGCCGAGGGCCTCGAGCGGACCGTGCAGTGGTACCGCGACAACGAGGACTGGTGGGGCCCGATCCGCTCCGGCGAGTACCGCTCCTACTACGAAAAGCAGTACGGGAAGGCGCTGGGTTAGTGGCGGAGCGGTTGGAGACCAAGCTCGACGGCGTCGTCCTCGTCGAGCCGGCGGTCCACGGCGACGAGCGCGGCTTCTTCGTCGAGACCTACAGCGAGGAGCGCTGGCGCGAGCTCGGCGTTGACGCCGACTTCGTCCAGCACAACCACTCGCGCTCGGCGAAGGGGACGCTGCGCGGCATCCACTTCCAGACGGCGCCGGGGCAGGCGAAGCTGGTCCGCTGCCCGCGCGGGGAAATCGTCGACGTCGCCGTCGACCTGCGCCGCGGCTCGCCCACCTATGGGCAGTGGGAGGCGCACGTGCTCGACGACGTCAGGCACCGCCAGCTCTACGTCCCGGTCGGCTTCGGCCACGGCTTCGCCGTCCTCAGCGAGGTCGCCGACGTCACCTACCTCGTCTCCAGCTACTACGACGCCGACACCGAGTCCGGCATCGCCTGGGACGACCCCGACGTCGGCGTCGAGTGGGGCATCGAGGACCCCCTCCTGAGCGACCGCGACAAGCAGGCCCCGCGCCTCGCCGAAGTCCGCGACTCCCTCCCCTTCTGATGCCGACGGGCCGAAAAGGGGCCTATATAGATCGAAATCGGCCCGTCGGCATCAGGATTGACGCTTCGTCGCGGTGATCGCGAGGCTGACGGCGAGCTTGGCGCCGATGCCGGCGTAGACCGCGGCGTTCAGCAGGGGGTTGGCCTCGGGGGCGTCGAAGCGGCGGTAGAAGCGGCCCATGCCGCGGTGGAAGGCGATCTCCTGTTTCGGCGCCCGGCGGGAGGCGCTGGAGCCGCCCTTGACGTGCAGCGCCATCCCGGCCGGCTCGTAGAAGACCTTCCAGCCCGCGTCCCAGAAGCGGTGGCACCAGTCGAGGTCCTCCATGTAGAGCCAGTAGCCCTCGTCGAGCAGGCCGACCTCGCGGACCGCCTCGGCCCGGCAGAGCATGAAGGCGCCGTTGACCGCGTCGACCTCGCCCGGCTCGTCGTCGCCGAGGTGGGTGGCGCGGTACTGCGCTCCCCCGAGGCCGCTGAAGTGACCGAGAGCGCTCGCCGGGGTCGGGAAGGAGCGCTTGCAGGCGTGGTCGAGCTCGCCTCTCTCGGTCACCAGCTTCACCCCGACCATCCCGATCCGGCGATCCGAGCGCAGCCGGGCCAGCGCCGCGTCGAGCGTTCCCGCGTAGACCTCGGTGTCGGGGTTCAGCAGTAGCACCGCCTCCGCCTCGCTCTCGCGCAGGACCAGGTTGTTGGCGGCGGAGAAGCCGATGTTGCCGCGCCGCAGCAGCCGCACCGCCGGGAACTCGTCTTCGACCATGTCCGGCGTCCCGTCGGGGCTGCCGGAGTCGACGACGGTGACCCGCATCTCGCCGGCCGCGAGCGGGTGCTCGGCCAGCGAACGCAGGCAGCGCCGCAGCAGCGCTTCGGCGCCGTGGCTGACGACTACGACCTCGAGCGCGAGCACTCGGCTAGTAGGCGCCTTCGCCGCGGACCATCGCCCGCGGCGTCCGCAGCAGGATCGCCAGGTCGGTCAGCAGCGAGAGGTTGTCGAGGTAGTCGCGCTCCATCGCCAGCCGCTCCTCGAAGGTGAGGTCGCTGCGGCCGTAGACCTGCATCGGCCCGGTCACCCCCGGCTTGATCGCCAGCCGGCTGCGCTGGCGCTCGTCGTAGAGGGCGACGACGCTCTCCTCCTCGGGCCGCGGCCCGACCAGCGACATGTCGCCCCGCAGCACGTTCCACAGCTGCGGCAGCTCGTCGATGCTGGTCCGCCGCAGCCAGCGGCCGCTGCGGGTCACACGCGGGTCGTCGCGGATCTTGAAGGCCGGCTGCTCGAGGCTCTCGATGTCGATCAGCTCCGGCAGCCGCTGCTCGGCGTCGGTCACCATCGTCCGGAACTTGACCATCGTGAACGGCTCGCCTTCCTTGCCGGCGCGGCGCTGGCGGAAGAAGACGGGACGGCCGTCGTCAAGCAGGATCCAGATCGCCACCCCCGCCAGCAGCGGCGAGAGCGCCAGCAGCGCCACCGCCGAGACGACGACGTCCATCGCCCGCTTCATCGCCACCGTCGAGCGCGGCGGGTCGCTGAAGCGGAAGTCGAGGACCGGCAGCTCGGCGAGCCGGTTGAGCTCGATCCCGGGGCCGAGCAGCCCGTAGTGCTGCGGCAGGAAGGTCAGCGCCAGGCCGGCCGCCTTGCACTGTTCGATCAGCTGCTCGGCGTCGACCTCGCTCATCTCCTGTTCGGTCACCACCACCCGCTCGATCGCCGCTTCGCGGGCGATGCGGGAGATGTCGGCCAGCGAGCCCAGCCGCGGCAGCTCCTTCGCCGTCTCCCCGGTCTCGGCCGAGAGGTAGCCGACCAGCGCCAGCCGCGTCTCGGGATGGGTGGAGACCCGCCGCGCCACCATGTCGACCGCCTTCGGCGGCCCGATCACGAGCCCGAACGCCTGGCCGGTGAGGCGATGCCAGCCGAAGCGCAGGACGCCGCGGGTGACGAGGCTGGCGAGGAAGGTGCCGATGCCGACGCCGATCGCGCTGGCGGGGGAGAGGGGCCCGGCCGGGCTGATCGCCAGCAGCCCGTCGAGGACGAGGGTGCCGACGACGCTGACCGAGATCAGCGAGGGGAGCTCGTCGAGGGTGCTGTGGCGGATCCGGCGGTGGTCGTTGTCGTAGAGGCCGTGGAGCTTGACCACGATCAACCAGGAGGGGCTGAAGAGGACGGCCCAGAAGAGGAGGCCGACGTCGGTGCTGGAGCTGACCGCGGTGACGGCGCAGAGCGCGACCAGCAGCGCCCCCCAGTCGCCGAGCGCGAGCAGCCGCCGCAGCAGCGCCCCGCGCCGGCGCGAGAGTTCGGCCCCGTAGCCCTCGCCGCCGAGCGGCGTGGGGTGCTGCTGGCCTGCAGCCTGCGGGCGCGCCGTGCCCTGCTCAGCGGCGGCGGTGTCCTGCCTGGTCTCCGGGACCTTGCTCATCCGCAACCTTCGAACCCTTCGCCCAGGCACTGTTCTTCGGGGTTGAGCCGCTGCGCTTCGGCTTGGTCATGGCGGGCGGCCCCTTCTTCGCCGGCCTCGTGCTCGACCCGCGCCCGCAGGTAGTAGAGCTGCCAGTTTTCGTCCTCGCGCTCGATCGCCTGGGTCAGCCGCGAGCGCGCGGTCGCGTAGTCCCCCTGCGACTCGGCGAGCAGCCCGAGCTGGATGTAGGGCGTCGCCGCCCAGGGCTCGATCGAGCGGGCGGTTTCGGCGTGGTCGACCGCCGAGGGGAGGTTGCCGGCGGCGGCCGCGGTGTTGCTGGAGTCGATCTCGCGGTCGACCAGCAGCGGCCCGATCAGCGCCAGGGCCGAGATCCAGGCGATCGCCAGGCCGGCGACGGCGAGGCCGAAGCGGCGCTGTTCAGGCCGCTCGCCAGGCGGCCGGGAGGCGAGCTGGCGGCAGCGGGCGGCGACCAGGGCGCCGGTGGCGCAGAAGAAGATCGCACCGACGGCGGCGATCTCCCAGAACCAGTCGATCGCGGCGCCGACCGCGAAGGCGAGCGCGGCGGCAAGGAGGACGGCGTGGAGCTCGCGCCGCGGCCCGGTGGCGGCCCGCCAGGCGGAGAAGCCGGTCCAGAGCAGGGTCCCGACCAGCGCCAGGACCAGCAGGCCGCCGACCACCCCCAGCTCGGCGAAGGCCTGCAGGTAGAGCGAGTGGGCGTCGAGCACCGACTGCGGGGTGTGGCGCAGCTGGTCCCAGGAGAAGCGGTAGGTGCCGGCGCCGTGCCCGATCACCGGCTCTTCTTCGAAGGCGTCGACCGCGACGCGGAAGAATTCGCCGCGACCGCCGCCGGAGAGCTGGCTGAAGTGGTTCTGCGGGTTGCTGGGGAACTGCACGTCGGGGCTGGAGAACTGGTTCCAGGCGCGCCCGCCGACGGCGATCGCAGCGCCGATCCCGACCACCGCCAGCGCCACCGCCGCCCATTTCAGCGCCGCCGGGTTGCGGGAGAGCGCGAGGGCCCGGCCCGTCACCCCCTCGTCCCCCCGCCGCTCCAGCCGCCGCAGCGCCCAGAACAGCCCCAGCGTCAGGGCGGTGCCGGCAACGAGGTAGATGAGGACGATGGCGCCCTGGTTGACGGTCAGCTGGGTCGGGGCGTTGCTGGCGAGGCTGCCGCGCGCCTGCACCGCCAGCACCGCCGGCACCGCGCCCAGGGCGCCCGCGGCCAGCGTCCCGGCCAGCCAGAGGCGGTCGTGGGAGAGGGCGATCAGGCAGCCGCAGGCGACCAGCAGCGCCAGCAGCCCGCCGCGCGAGTAGGTGAAGTAGAGGGCGAGCAGGACGGTCGGCAGCGAGACCACCGCGAACCAGCGCAGCGACGCGTTCAGCGAGCGCCGGCTCATCCATATGGCCAGCGCCGTGGCGATCCCGAAGGCGAGCCCGTTTGCGTTCCAGTAGCCGAGGGGATAACCGAGGCGGGCATTGCTCCCCAACCCCGGCCCGAGCTCGACCGCGTGGGGCAGCAGACGCGTGGCCAGGGCGACGAAAGCGATCGCAATTAAGGAAATTCCGATGCCTTCAGCGAAACGTTGCCGCCTCTGCTCGGTTTGGGCGATTAGGAACGAGGCTAGGAAGAAGCCGAGATAGACCAGGACGCGGTCTGCCTCGGTGACGCTGAGCTCAACAGACCCAGACCAGAGAGATGAGAATGCTGAGAAAAGCGCCAGTGCTCCGATCAAACCAGTCGCCCAGTAGAAGGGCCGGCCGAGACTCGCTCGTCCAGCCGCGCCGAGGGCGAGCATCGCGACCAGAATCAGCCATACGGCGAGCCCGGCCAGATGACGCTGGCTCAGCACGAAGCCGCCTCCGGCCAGGGCCAGGCCGAGGATCAAGGCGAGCGGACTTATCAGCGCCGCTAGTTCCTCTAACCTTGCGCGCCATGCCTCGGACCCGCCGCCCCCGCGCCCGTAGCTCGGCCCGACCTGCATTCGCGCTTCTTTCAATGCTTGCTGTGCTGGCAATGGCTTTTCCTGGTCTCGCTCAGGCGGAAGAATCGAATTCCGGAATCCAGTACGAATCTGAAGTACCAACCGTCCCCAGTCACGAAAGTATTCCTCCGGCCAAGCATCGCAAGGGGTCGAATAACCAGTCTGAAGGGGAAAACGAAGCCACCGGCTCCAATACGCCAGGCGGCGGTGGGACCGGCGGCAACGGCGGTTCGAACACGGGCGGTGGCGCCCACAACGGCCAGAGTAAACAAGGCTCGCCGGGCGGCAACGGCGGCGGCCAGAATGGCTCGAACTCTGCAGGCGGCAACATCAGCGAATCGAAGCCGGTCGCCAACCCCAGCAATGGGGGCGAAGAATCCGGCTCCTCCTCGCCGCTGGTCCCGATCCTGATCGCGATCGCCGTCCTCGCCGCGATCTCGATCGGCGCCTTCTACTTCCGCCAGCGCCGCCAGGCCGGCGGTGACTCACCCGTCTCGCCGAAGGCGAGCTGAGCCATGTCGAAAGCGAGCGAGCAAATGAAGAGGATTCTGCGTGCCTGCGGCGCCCTGGTCGCCGTCACCGCGATCTTCGCCGCCTTCGCCTCGGCGGCGCAGGCGCTCCCGGCCGGCTTCTGGGGCGTGGTCCCGCAGAGCAGCCTCACCACCGAACAGTTCCAGCGGCTCAGCCGCGGCGGGGTCGAAAGCATCCGCATCCCGATCGGCTGGCAGTCGGTGCAGCCGACCAAGGGCGGCGAATTCAACTGGAGCGGCTTCGACAACCAGATCGAAGAGGCCGCCAAAGCCGGGATCAAAGTCCTGCCGTTCCTCTCCGGCGCGCCGGAATGGGCGGTGCCATACAAGGCCGTCCCCGGCGCCGGGGGGCTCGAAGCCCCCGCGCACCTGCCGGTCAGCGGCGCCGGCCGCACCGGCTGGACCGCCTTCCTCACCGCCGCCGTCGCCCGCTACGGGCCGACCGGCAGCTTCTGGTCCGAACACCCGGGCGTGCCGAAACGGCCGATCCGCGAATGGCAGATCTGGAACGAGCCCAACTTCAAGTACTTCATCGCCAAGCCGAACCCGACCGAATACGGGCTGCTGGTGAAGATCTCCTCGACCGCCCTGAAAGCCGCCGACCCCGGCGCCAAGGTGATCCTCGCCGGCCTCTTCGCGCGGCCGAAAGGCGCCCGCAACCCGAAGACCGGCAAGCACAAGAGCCTCAACTGGTACGCGAGCGACTTCGTCAACAAGATGTACCGGACCACCCCGGGCCTGAAGGCCAACTTCAACGGCGCCGCCCTGCACCCGTACACGATCCACGCCAAGGAACTGCCGGGCGTGATCGAAGAATTCCGCGAAGTCCTCGCCGCCAACCACGACGGCGGCAAGGGCCTCTGGATCACCGAGCTCGGTTGGAGCTCCGGCACGGCCTCCCACGGCAACCAGTTCGCCAAGGGCCCGCAGGGCCAGGCGCGCGAACTGCGGACCGCCTTCACGAAGCTGCGCAACAAGCAGGTCGCCTGGAAGCTGAAGAGCGTCTTCTGGTTCTCCGTCGACGACGCCCCCGGCGCCTGCAACTTCTGCGACGGCTCCGGCCTCTTCGGCGAAGGCTTCCAGCCGAAGCCCGCCTGGTTCAGCTACGTCAAGTTCGCCGGCGGCACCCCGTAAAGGTCTGAGGTTGGGAGGCGGGGGAGGACCCTCCGTCGCAAATTGGGGGAGGCTCCTCCGGGTCCTCCCCCGCCTCCCCTATGAGCCGTTGCGGATGTTCGTTCCGTGGTTCCAAAGGCACCTCTTTCGTGCCTAAGGAACCCTGGAATGCCGGTGGGGCTCATCTCGGCGGATCACTCCTACGGCAGTAGGACTGCCTCACCGGGGGCTTGCCGCTCCTTTGAGGGCGCTCATCTGCTTGCAAAGCGCATGTACGCGGGCCAGGCGCTCGCTCATGGGAGCTTTGCGGTCGGCTTCGAGACGCAATTGGCGCGCCCTCCTCAGTTCCTCGATGTCGCCGCTGAGCGTTTTGTCTGCCATGGACTGAGTTTATTCGGGATAAGCAAGAAAAATAGCCGGGAGGGCGACCTGCGTAAGATCGGTGGGTTGGCTGCTAAGACGAAAGCGAGTGAGAAATCCGATCCACTGGCGCCGTTCAGCGCGCCGGTGCGGCGGTGGTTCGAGGCCTCTTTCGAGGGGCCGACGCCGGCGCAGGCCGGTGGCTGGGAGGCGATCTCCAGCGGCGAGCACGCGCTGATCTGCGCCCCGACCGGGTCGGGGAAGACGCTGGCGAGCTTCCTCTGGGGAATCGACAAGCTGGCGCGCTCGGATTCGCTGGGAACCGGGGTGAAGCTCGTCTACATCTCGCCGCTGAAAGCGCTCTCCTACGACATCGAGCGCAACCTGCGGGCGCCGCTGCGGGGGATCGGCGCTGAGATCTCAGTCGGCCTGCGGACCGGCGACACTTCGCAGAAAGAGCGGCGGGCGATGGCGAAAACCCCGCCCGACATCCTGATCACGACGCCGGAGTCGCTGTACCTGATGCTCTCTTCGAGCGTGCGGGAGATCCTCACCGGGGTCGAGGCGGTGATCGTCGATGAGATTCACGCTGTGGCTCAAACGAAGCGGGGGTCGCATTTGGCGCTGACGCTGGAGAGGTTGGAGCATCTTGTTCGGTACGGGGTGGGGGGAGCGTCAGGGGAGGACCCTCCGTCGCAAATTAGGGGAGGCTCCTCCGGGTCCTCCCCTGACGCTCCGCAAGCCGAAGCCGAGGGACAGCTGGCTGGGATTCAGCGGATTGGGCTCTCGGCGACCCAGCGGCCGCTTGAGCGCATAGGTCAGTTCTTGGTCGGGTCTAAGCGGGAGTGCCGGATTGTGGATGCGGGGCAGAAGAAGGAGCTCGACCTGGAGATCGTGGTGCCGGTCGAGGACATGGCCGATCCGGGGGCTCCGGCGTATCCGAGCGAGGACGGGCCTCCTCCAACCGAAATAGAGCCCTCCGCTCACGTGAGGTCGATCTGGCCCGCCATCTACCCAAAGCTCTTGGAGCTGGTCCAGGAACACACCAGCACGATGATCTTCGTCAACAACCGTCGCGCAGCCGAGCGCCTGGCCAAGCGCCTGAACGAGCTTGCGAATGGCGAAGGCGAAGGCGAGCTGCCAGCAACCGAGCACGCAGGCCACGCAGCGGCCAATGGAGCGTCGGGGGAGAGCCCGGAGGAGCCTCCCCAAATTCGCGACGGAGGGCTCTCCCCCGACGCTCCCCCTGAGCCGGTGGAGATTGCCCGAGCCCACCACGGATCTCTCTCACACGAGGAGCGGACGGTGGTCGAGGAGATGCTGAAGTCCGGGGAGCTGCCGTGCCTGGTCGCGACCAGCTCTCTGGAGCTGGGCATCGACATGGGGGCCGTCGACCTGGTGATCCAGGTCGAGTCGCCGAAGTCGGTGACCCGCGGCCTGCAGCGGATCGGCCGCGCCGGCCACCGCATGGGCGAAGTCTCCAAAGGCCGGATCTTCCCCAAATACCGCGGCGACCTGCTCGAGTGCGCGGTCGTCGCCCGTCGCATGCGCGAGGCCGAAATCGAGGAGACGACGATCCCGCAGAACCCTCTCGACGTGCTCGCCCAGCACCTGGTCTCGATGGCGGCGCTGGACGAGTGGGAGGTCGACGAGGTCGAGCGCCTGGTCACCGCCACCGAGCCCTTCCACGACCTCTCGCGCGAACAGCTGGAGAACGTGCTCGACATGCTCGACGGCCGCTACCCCTCCGACCGCTTCGCCGAGCTGCGGCCGCGGATCGTCTGGGACCGCACCGAGGGCACGATCCACGGCCGCAAAGGCGCCCGCCAGCTGGCCGTCACCAACGCCGGCACGATCCCCGACCGCGGCCTCTACGGCGTCCACCTCCCCGACGGCCGCCGGGTCGGCGAGCTCGATGAGGAGATGGTCTACGAGGCGCGCGCCGGCCAGACCTTCCTGCTCGGCTCCAGCACCTGGCGGATCGAGGAAATCACCCGCGACCGCGTGATCGTCACCCCCGCCCCCGGCGCCCCCGGCGCGGTCCCCTTCTGGAAGGGCGACGGGATCGGCCGCCCCGCCGAGCTCGGCCGCGCGATCGGCGCCTTCGCCCGCGAGGCTGTCAGCCGCGACCCCGCCGAGCTCGCCGCCGAGTACGACCTCGACGAGCGCGCCGCCAACAACCTCGTCAGCTACCTGCGCGAGCAGCAGCAGGCGACCCGGGTCGTCCCCTCCGACGAGACGATCGTGGTCGAGCGCTTCCGCGACGAGATCGGCGACTGGCGCCTCTGCATCCTCTCCCCCTACGGCGGCCGCGTCCACGCCGCCTGGGGCCTCGCCCTCGCCGCCAAGATCCGCGACGAGCGCGACCTCGAGGCCGACGCGATCTGGTCCGACGACGGCATCGTCATCCACCTCCCCGACGCCGACGAGCCGCCCCCCGCCGACCTCGTCCTGATTGACCCCGACCAGATCGAAGACCTCGTCGTCGGCGAGCTCTCCGGCAGCGCCCTGTTCGGCGCCCGCTTCCGCGAGAACGCCTCCCGCTCGCTGCTGATCCCGCGCGCCTACCCCGGCAAACGCACCCCCCTCTGGCAGCAGCGGCTGAAGTCGCAGAGCCTGCTCGAAGTGGCACGGGACTTCCCCCGCTTCCCGGTCGTGCTCGAGACCTACCGCGAGTGCCTGCGCGACGTCCTCGACCTGCCCGCCCTCGCCGAGCTGCTGGAAAAGCTGCACTCCCGCGCGCTCAGCCTGGTCGAGGTGGAGACGCCGACCGCCTCCCCCTTCGCCTCCTCGCTGCTGTTCGACTACGTCGCCACCTACATGTACGAGGGGGACACGCCGAACGCCGAGCGGCGAGCGGCGGCGCTGGCCCTCGACCGCGACCTCCTGCGCGAGCTGCTCGGCCAGGAGGAGCTGCGCGAGCTGATCGACCCCGAGGCGCTGGAGGAAGTCGAAGCGCAGCTGCAGCACCGCACCGAGGCCGGCCGTGCCGGCGACCGCGACGCCCTGCAGCAGCTGCTCCGCAACCTCGGCGACCTCACCGTGGAGGAGTGCGAGGAGCGCGTCGCCGAGGGCTACTCGGCGAAATCGATGCTGGAGAAACTGGTCGGCGAGCGCCGGGTCGCCAAGGTCCGGGTCGCCGGCGAGGAGCGCTACATCGCCGCCGAGGACGCCGGCCTCTACCGCGACGCGCTCGGGGTGCCTGAGCCGCCGGGTCTGCCGGAGACCTTCCTTGAGGAGCACCCCGACGCGATGCGCGCCCTGGTCCGCCGCTACGCCCGCACCCACGGTCCCTTCCCGACCGCCCAGCTGGCCGAGCGCTACGGCGTCGACCCCTCGCCCGCGCTGCGCGAGCTGGAGTCCGAAGGCGCCCTGGTCCGCGGCGAGCTGCTGCCGGGTGGGACCGAGCGCGAGTGGTGCGACTCCGAAGTCCTGCGCCGGGTCCGCCGCGCCAGCCTCGCCCGCCTGCGCAAGGAGGTCGAGGCGGCCGACGTCCGCGAGCTCGCCCGCTTCTTGCCGAGCTGGCAGAACGTCGACGCCTTCCGCCGCACCGGCGCCGGGCTCGACCGCCTGCGCGAGGCCCTGGTGCCGCTGCAGGGGGTGGCGCTGACCCCGAAAGTCTGGGAGCGCGACGTGCTGCCCCGCCGCCTCGGCGCCTACTCGCAGAGCTGGCTCGACGAGCTCTGCACCAGCGGCGAGCTGGTCTGGATCGGCGCCGGCGCCCTCGGCCGCAACGACGGCCGCGTCGCCCTCTACTTCCGCGAGGACGTCCGCCTCGCCGGCCCGCCCCCGGCGAACGCCAAGCTGGAGTCGCCCACGGGCGAGGTCCACGACGCGATCCGCGAGCGGCTCGCCTCCGGCCCCTCCTTCTGGCTCGACCTCGTCGTCGACCTCGACCATCCCGCCGAGGACGTCCACAACGCGCTCTGGGACCTGGTCTGGACCGGAGAGGTGACCAACGACGC
Source organism: Solirubrobacterales bacterium (assembly GCA_036278095.1). Taxonomy (GTDB): domain Bacteria; phylum Actinomycetota; class Thermoleophilia; order Solirubrobacterales; family 70-9; genus VAYN01. Next base: position 173,989 of record DASULS010000015.1, read on the forward strand.
CTTCGCGCCGCTGCGGGCGCCGCGGCTGCGCGCGGTGCCGCCCTCCGAACGCCCCGGCCGCCGCTTCGCCCGCCGCCGCAGCACCACCGGCGCCGCCGTCCAGGGCCGCTGGTCGCTGACCGCGCCGCTGTTCGCCACCGCCCCCGGCCCCGGCGCCAAGCTCCGCGCCCAGGCCGAGCTGATGCTGGAGCGCTACGGGATCGTCACCCGCGAGACCGTCCTCGCCGAGGGCATCCCCGGCGGCTTCTCGACCCTCTATGGCGAGCTCGGCAACCTCGAGCTGCTCGGCACCGCCCGCCGTGGCTACTTCGTCGAGGGCCTCGGCGGCGCCCAGTTCGCCCTCCCCGGCGCGGTCGAGCGGCTGCGCTCGCTGCCCGAACGCGACGGCTCCTACCTCGTCCTCGCCGCCACCGACCCCGCCAACCCCTACGGCGCCTCGCTGCCCTGGCCGAAGCTCGAGGGCGGCCGCCGCCCCGGCCGCACCCCCGGCGCCCACCTGCTGCTGCGCGACGGCGAACCGCTCGTCTTCGTCGAGCGCGGCGGCCGGGGCCTCCTCCGCCTCGCCCGCCTCGAGGGCGAAGGCCTGGAGGAGGCGATGCGCGCCCTCGCCGACGCCGTCACCGCCGGCCACCTCCCCAAGCTCGCGGTCGAGAAACTCGACGGCGAGCCGGTGATCGGCTCCGGCCACGAGGAGGCCCTGATCGGCGCCGGCTTCAACCGCGGCCCCCGCAAACTCACCGCCTCGGCTTGAGATTTGGTTGCGCTGTCCGAAGCTCGGCTACCCAGCCAAGTCCATTGCCATAATCGACTCAGTGTCTGAAGCAGACCAGAGCGCGGTCGAGCTGCTGAAGAGCGTGGCGCTCTTCGCCGACCTCGAGGAGGAGGAGCTGGAGCGCTTCTCGCACGTCGCCGTGCCGCGCAGCTTCCCCGCCGGCACCCGCGTCTTCCACGAGGGAGACGACTCGGATGCCTGCTACATCGTCAAGGAGGGGAGCTTCCGGGTCACCCGCGAACACTCCGACGGGCGCGCGATCACCCTCGCCACGCTCGGCCCCGGCGAGATCTTCGGCGAGCTGGCGATGCTCGACGGCGACCAGCGCTCGGCCAGCGCCGAGGCGCTCACCGACGGCGACCTGCTGGCGCTGCCGGCCAACGACGTCCGCGCCCTGCTCGCCCGCCACCCGGAGATCTCGCTGAAGCTCGTCGCCGGACTCGTCCGCCGCCTCCGCGCCGCCAACGTGCGGCTCTCGCGCCAGTCCTTCCAGACCGTTCCCAGCCGCGTCGCCGGCATCCTCTTCCAGCTCAGCGGCGAGGCCCAGGACGGCGACCCCGACGAAGAAGTGACGATCGAGATGAACCAGACCGACCTCGCCCAGCTCGCCGGCACCTCGCGCGAGTCGGTCAGCCGCTTCCTCGCCGAGCTCGAGCGCGCCGGCGTCGTCCGCTCCGGCCGCGGCCGCGTCACCGTGCTGGCCCCGGCGAAGTTACGGAACTACATCTACTGATGGACATCCCGTTTCGTTGGTGGGGTAGCGACGGAACGGTCAGGGTGAGAATGGCGGTCAACGACGACCCCGCATATCTGGGCTGCACGGAAATCGCCCACGGATTCCCCTGCTGCAAAGCCGAGGTCGACTTTCCGGACCGAGGCTATGCGAGCTCCTTCGGGTGGGTGGCTCTGGCGAAGGAAGGCGAGGATGTCGACTTCGGGATCGACTTGCGCCCCCAGTTCCGTCAGCAGCACCCCTTCGGCTACTTCACCGACAGGCCGAGATTCTTCGACGGACCCCACACCGACTACTCGGACTGGGACTTCGCCGCCCACACTTTCTTCTGCAGCTTCGGCGGAGAGCTCCTCGAATTTCGCAAAGAAGTTCGGGCCATCCTCGGCTTCAGCTGGGGGTACGCGAAACGGGGGCGAGAGATCGAATCCTTCGGCCCCGATCTTCTCTCTCCCCAGGATTGGGATGACCACCGCGAATACCTGACGAGGAAGTACGCGCCGTGGTGGTGGCCCCGGCACTGGCGCTGGTCTTTCGTTCCCGGCTTCTCCCAGCACCCGCTGGAGTCGTGACCGACTTCGACTCCGCCCGCCGCAAGATGGTCGAGCGGCAGCTGCGCCGCCGTGGCATTGCCGACGAGCGGGTCTTGGCCGCGATGGGGGAGGTGCCGCGGGAGATGTTCGTGCCGGAGGGGTTGCGGGAGCAGGCCTACGCCGACGCGGCGCTGCCGATCGCCGAGGAGCAGACGATCTCCCAGCCCTGGATCGTCGCCGCGATCTGCCAGGCGCTCGGGCTGAGCGGGGCCGAGCTGGTGCTGGAGGTGGGGACCGGGTCGGGCTACTCCGCCGCGGTCCTCTCGCTGCTCGCCGCCCACGTCGTCAGCATCGAGCGCCACGAGCCGCTCTCGCGGGCCGCCGCCGGGACGCTGGCGGCACTGGGGATCGCCAACGTCGAGCTCGTCGTCGGCGACGGCAGCCTCGGGGTCCCGGCGCGCGCCCCCTTCGACGCGATCGCCGTCCACGCCACCGCTCCGGAGCCACCGCCGGCACTGCTCAGGCAGCTCGCCGACGGCGGCCGCCTCGTCGTGCCGATCGCCGCCGGCGAGGCCGACGTACTGACGGTGCTGCGCCGCGAAGGCGAGCAGATCGGGGAAGAGACGCTCGGGCCCTGCCGCTTCGTGCCGCTGATCGGCGAGGAGGGATTCAGGCAGGAGTGAGAGTCAGCAGCTGTTGCCGGGCGGGTCCTTCGCGTCCACCGCGGCTTCGTCGTTGCCCGGCCCGCAGTCGATCGACTTGTCGCGCTGGCCGTCCTGGGCTTCGATGAAGTCGTTGCCGCCCTTGCCGATGAAGGTGTCGGCGCCGAGGTGGCCCATCAGGCTGTTGTCGCCGTTGTCGCCGACCAGGACGTCGGGGCCGTCCGATCCCTCGAGGCTCTCGTTGTCGCCGAGGATCTTGTCGGGGCTGCCGCAGCCGGGGGAGCTGCCGGTGCCGCCGAGCTCGAGTCGCAGGTTGTCCTTGGAGCGGGCGTAGGAGACGGTGTCCTCGCCGGGTCCGCCGTCGAAGGTGTGACCCTGGCAGGTGAGGACGGAGTTGACGAGCAGGTCGTTGCCGGGGCCGCCCTGGAGGTTGTCGCCGCCCGGGTCGGCGTAGAGGACGTCGCTGCCGCCGTTGCCGATCAGGGTGTCGTTGCCGTGGTCGGGGCTGTTGTAGTTCTCGCCCGATTCGAGCACGTCGTCGCCGGCGCCGCCGACCAGTTCGTCGCTGCCGGGCCCGCCGTTCATCCGCACGTGGGCACCGGCGGGGACGCTGGGTTCGACGACGAGCTTGTCGTTGCCGGTGCCGCCGGTGACGACGATCAGCGGCGGCGGCCCGGAGTCGGGGCAGACGGTCGCGCTCGCGTTCGAGGACTGCGGCTGGCAGCCGTCGCCGGGGAAGATCGGGACCGCGCTGGAGATCACCCAGGCGGTGGGGGCGCGGGAGATGTGGATTTCGTCGTCGTCGGGGCTGCCCTGGATGATCAGGCTGGAGCCGTCGAGGCCCTGGTTCAGGGTGCCGTAGGCGAAGTTCGGCGGCGGCGGGGTTTCCGGCCCGCAGGAGGTTTCGCTGCTGAAGCCTTCGCAGCTGTCGGTGCCGGGGCCGCCGAAGGCCTGGCCGCCGCTGCCGCCGCTGATCAGCGTGTCGTTGCCGACGCCGCCGTCGATGCGGTTGGCCTGGCCGTCGCCGACGATCGTGTCGGCCTGGGGCGAGCCGACCACGTCCTCGAAGCCGCTGAGGGTGTCGTGGCCGTCGCCCTTGGCGGCGCCGCCGGCGAGGTTGACTTCGATGCCGCCGCGGGTGGCGCTGGCGTAGGAGACGATGTCGTTGGTCCCTTCGCCGCCGGAGAGGTTGTCGGTGCCGGCGTCGCCGCGGACGATGTCGCCGTCGCCGGCCCCGCCGCTGGCGTTGTCGGTGCCGGCCCCGCCGAAGACTTCGTCGGTGCCGGGCCCGCCTTCGAGTTCGCTGTCGTCGCCGGGGCCGCCTTCGACCAGGTCGTCGCCGAGACCGCCGTTCATCTTGTCGTTGCCCTTGTCGCCGATCAGCTTGTCGTCGCCGCCGGCACCATCGATCTTGTCGCTGCCCTGCTGCCCATCGATGTAGTCGTTGCCGGCGCCGCCGTCGAGCGTGTCGGGGCCTTTGAAGCCGAGCAGGTGGTCTTCGCCGCCGCCGCCGTGGAGGGCGTCGGCGCCTTTTTCGCCCTCGAGGTTGTCGTTGCCGGCGCCGCCGTCGATCTGGTCGGAGCCGCTTTCGCCGTCGAGCGTGTCGTTGCCGCCTTCGCCCTGCAGGTCGTCGAAGCCGCGGCCGCCGTGGATCGTGTCGTTGCCGGGACCGCCGCAGATCGTGTCGTTGCCGTTGGGGCCGCCGGTGATGACGTCGTTGCCGCCGCCGCCGTAAATCACGTCGCTGGCCTTCTTGCCGACGATGTGGTCGTTGCCGGCGGTGCCCATGATCGTCACCTTCTTGCCGTCGCACTTCATCGCCGCGGCGGAGCCGGCGAGCGGTACGAGCAGGATCGCGAGGGTTGCGGCGAGAGCCGCGAAGAGCAGGCGGGAGGAACTGGTTCGGGTCGGCATCCCTGCCCCCATCGGCCGCCGCGCCGTAAATCTGGACGCCTGGGAGCGCTAAACCACAAATTCGTCCATTCCGCTTAGGACAGGCGTCCAGCCTCGTCCCCCACTCGCTCTCCTATACGCTCGCAGCGCGATGAAGGGCGGCATCTACGTCTTGAATTTCTATTCCGCGGTCTTCATTGACCAGCTGAAGCGCGGCCGCAAGACCGCGACCATCCGCCTGGGTGACAAGAGCAACAAGTACGAGCGCGGCCAGGTGGTCTGGATTACGGTCGGCTTCCGCCACAGCCCCCGGGAGAAGATCTTCACCGCGGTGATCGACGACGTCGAGGTCAAGCGCCTCGGCGACCTCAGCCGGCGGGACATCGAGCACGACAACCCCGAGTTCCGCCGCCTCGAGGAGACGAGCCGCTTCCTCGAGCAGATCTACAGCCGCCCCGTCTCCGAGGACGACCTGGTGACGGTGATCCGCTTCTCGCAGATCGTCGAGCCGCCGCGGGCGCACCTCGGCAACGGAGAGACCCCCCACCACAACTGAACCGGATGGGCGCCGGGGTCGTAAGAAGGTAAGCGCGATGGCCGAATACGCCTTCCTCACGACCTGGCTGCTGGATTCGCCGCGCGAGCCCGTCTGGGAGGCGATCCACGAGCAGGGCGCCTGGCCGAGCTGGTGGCGCGGGGTGGAGGAGGCGACCGAGCTGCAACCCGGCAACGGCAACGGCCTCGGCAGCGTCTCGCGGATGGTCTGGAAGAGCCTCCTGCCCTACCGCGTCTCCTTCGACGTGACGACGACGCGGATCGAGTACCCGACCCTGATGGAGGGCAGAGCGGTCGGCGAGCTGGAGGGGATCGGCCGCTGGCGGCTCTACGAGCAGGACGGGGTGACGGCGGTCCTCTACGAGTGGAACGTGAAGACGACGAAGCCGTGGATGAACCTGATGGCGCCGCTGCTGCGCCCCGCCTTCGAGTGGAACCACGACTGGGTGATGCGCCGCGGCGGCGAAGGGATCTCGCGGCTGCTGGGCTGTCGCCTGCTGGCGATGGACTGAGACTGCGCTATCTTTCAGCTGTTGGCACTCACCCCCTAGGAGTGCCAAGCGCCCCAGAGCTAGCGATTTAGCTCTGGAACGGCGTTTCCCAACTTTTCCAGCAAAACACTGACCGATAACGGAGGTTCACGGATGAAGCTGAAGCCCCTCGGGGACCGGCTGATCGTCAAGCCAGTTGAAGAGGAGGAGACGACCGCCAGCGGCATCGTCCTCCCGGATACGGCGAAAGAGAAGCCGCAGAAGGGCAAGGTCATCGCCGTCGGCGATGGCGCGGTCAACGAGGACGGCAGCCGCCGCCCGCTTGACGTCGCGGAGGGGGACGAAGTCCTCTACTCCAAATACGGCGGCACCGAGGTGACCGTCGAGGGCGACGAAGTGCTGGTGCTGCGCGAGTCGGACGTCCTCGCCAAGGTCGCCTAGCTCAACGGACTGACTCAATAAGGAGGATTGGAAACAGATGGCTCACAAGGAGCTCAAGTACGCAGAGGATGCCCGCGGGGCCCTGCAGGCCGGCGTCGATTCCGTCGCCAACGCCGTCAAGGTGACCCTCGGCCCGAAAGGCCGTTACGTCGTGCTCGACAAAAAGTTCGGCGCTCCGACGATCACCAACGACGGCGTCACCATCGCCCGCGAGGTCGAGGTCGAGGACGTCTTCGAGAACCAGGGCGCCCAGCTCGTCCGCGAGGTCGCGACCGCGACCAACGACGTCGCCGGTGACGGCACCACCACCGCCACCCTGCTGGCGCAGACGATCGTCCGCCAGGGCCTGAAGAACGTGGCCGCCGGCGCCAACCCGCTGGCCCTGCGCCGCGGCATCGAGAAGGCGGTCGAGGAGGTCGTCTCCAACCTCCGCGACAAGCAGAGCAAAGAGGTCGCGGGCAAAGACCAGATCGCCCGCGTCGCCGCCATCTCCGCCGGCGACGACGAGATCGGCAACGTGATCGCCGACGCGATCGAGAAAGTCGGCAAAGACGGCGTCGTCAACGTCGAGGAGGGCCAGACCTTCGGCATGGAGCTGGAGTTCACGGAGGGGATGCAGTTCGACAAGGGCTACATCTCCCCGTACATGGTCACCGACCAGGACCGCATGGAGGCGGTGCTGGACGACCCCTACATCCTCATCGCCAACCAGAAAATCGGCTCCGTGCGGGACATCCTGCCGGTGCTCGAGCAGGTGATGCAGGGCGGCAAACCGCTGCTGATCGTGGCCGAGGACGTCGAGGGCGAGTGCCTCGCGACCCTGGTCGTGAACAAGCTGCGCGGCACCTTCACCGGCGTCGCCGTGAAAGCGCCGGGCTTCGGCGACCGCCGCAAGCGGATGCTCGAGGACATCGCGATCCTCACCGGCGGCGAGGTGATCACCGAGGAGATGGGCCTGAAACTGGAGAACACCCAGCTCGCCCAGCTCGGCAAGGCGCGCCGCGTCGTCGTCGCCAAAGACAACACGACGATCATCGACGGTGCCGGTGACGCCGAGGACATCAAGGGCCGGATCAAGCAGATCAAATCGGAAGTCGAGAACACCGACTCCGACTTCGATCGCGAGAAGCTCCAGGAGCGTCTGGCCAAGCTCGCCGGAGGGGTCGCCGTGGTCAAGGTCGGCGCCGCCACCGAGACCGAGATGAAGGAGAAAAAGCACCGCGTCGAGGACGCGCTGCAGGCGACCCGCGCCGCGCTCGAGGAGGGCGTCGTGCCGGGCGGTGGCGTGGCCCTGCTGAACGCGCAGGCCGGCCTCGACCCGGAGAAGCTCGACGACCCCGACGAGGTCACCGGCGCGCGGATCATCCACCGCTCGCTGGAGGAGCCGGTGCGGCAGATCGCCGAGAACTCGGGCCTCGAGGGCTCGGTCGTCGTCAACAAGGTCCGGGAGCTGAAGGACGGCGAAGGCCTGAACGCGGCGAACGGCGAGTACGGCGACCTGATCAAGGCCGGCGTCATCGACCCGACCAAGGTCACCCGCTCCGCCCTGGAGAACGCCGCCTCGATCGCGAAGAACATCCTCGTGACCGAGGCGATCATCGCCGAACCGCCGGAGGAGAACGGCGCCGGCGGCATGCCCGGCGGCATGCCCGACATGGGCGGGATGATGTAAGGACCCGCCTGCTCCAGCGCGCCATACTCGGCGCCAACAGGCGAGTGCTTCTCGAGGGGCCGGCAAAACGCCGGCCCCTCATCTTTTCGCGCCGCATCCGTGCCACGAAGCCGCGCGCAACCCGCAACGCTTCCGCCACTCCGTGCGCACCACCCGCGCGCCCCGACCCGTCACGCTCGCGATGTGACCGGGACCGCCAAGCCACTCTCCACCCCTCCCCCCGCCGACGGGACGAAAACCGGTCCATATAACCGGTTTTCGTCCCGTCGGCAGAGGGAGAGGCCGGAGTTCGATCGAGCGCTGGCCGACCTAGCTGCTCGGCAGTATGGATTGGTCGCGTTGTGGCAGCTGCCGACGCTCGATGCGGATGTGGCGAGGCAGCGGGCGGATGCAGGAAGGCTCCACCGGATCCACCAGGGCGTTTACGCGGTAGGACATCCGCTTCTCAATGAAAAGGGACATTTGCTGGCAGCGGTCCTTGCCTGCGGGCCCGGGGCAGTTCTCTCTCATCGATCTGCCGCTTTGCTGCACGGTCTTCTCGATGACGGCCGATCTCGAATCGATGTCATCGCGCCGAATCGTCGCGGTCGCGCACCCACCGGCATTGCGGCTCATCGAGACGGAACTCTCACGACGATCGATCGGACGGTGATCGATGGGATCCCCTGTACCGCCCTTCCGCGAACCCTTCTCGACCTTGCGGCGACCGAGTCGTACCGGACGCTCCGCCATGCGGTGACGCAGGCCGAAGTCGAGCGCGTCTTCGATCTGCGTGCGGTGGAAGAGCTGCTGAAGCGAAGCAAGGGCCGGCGAGGAGTCGCTCGTCTCCGGTTGAGCATCGAGAATCACGATCCACATGAACAGGAGGCGCGCCGCGAGCTCGAGAAGAAGCTCCTACGGTTATTCAAGCGGAGCGGCTTCTCGCCCGAGGTAAACGGTCATCTGGTCGTCGACGGCATCTCGCTGATGCCGGACTTCATCTGGCGGGACGCCCGTCTGATCGTTGAAGCTGATAGCCGCCGCGTCCACGGCACCGTCACCGCGTTCGAGAAAGATCGTCTTCGGGACCAGCGCCTTACCGCCGCCGGCTGGACGGTCATCCGTGTCACCTGGCACCAGGTCACCAACGAACCCGAGCGCCTGATCCAAACGCTGCGGAAGCTCCTCTCGTGCCCAACTCCCCGCTGACGGGACGAAAACGTCCCTATGCGGGACGGAATCGGCCCGTCAGCCGGTGGTTTTCTTCTTTTCGTGGGGCGGCAGTGGGGGGAGGAGGCCGGCGTTGTATTCGGCGGTGGAGAGGAAGTTGGGGCGGCGGATCTTCTTGCGCAGGGTGTTGGCGGTGCGGGGGTAGAGGTTGAGGTCGTAGGGGTTGCCGGCGGTGCCGAAGCCGTTGTAGTAGACGAGCATCCGCACCCGGGGGTGCTTGACCGTCCAGGCGACGATCTGCTTGACGAAGCGCGGTTCGTCTTCGCCGTAGCTCGCCCACTCGGTGATCCCGATCGGTTTGCCCTTCCACTGCCTGCCGGCGTAGAAGCGGTTGAGGTCTCTCCAGACGGGATATTGCGAGTAGAAGTCGGTGCCGACCCAGTCGACCCAGCGCCGACCGGGCCAGTAGTTGCCGGGGAAGTTCCCTTTCACCCGGGGCGAGCCGCCCGGCAGCGTGCTCCAGACGATGCTCACCGGCGCCGCCGGCAGTTCCTTCGGCGGCAGCCCCTTGGTCCGGTTCACCGGCGGCAGCCCGATCGAGGCCAGCGTCGCGTTGATCCCTTCCAGGCTCTGGCCGCCGCGGACGATCGTGACGATGCGGCGGAAGGCCTGCTTGTACCAGCCGCTGGTGTGTTCGCCGCCTTTCTGCGAGCCGTCGCATTCGACCGCCGACCAGGCGTTGAGGCAGCGGTTCGGCTCGCCCAGCGGCCGGATGTAGGCCGGCAGCCCATGGGTGGCGAAGAAGTCGTTCAGCTGCAGCAGGTAATCGTCGCCGTATCCGAGCGCGATCTGCTCCGGCGTAATCAGCTCCGCCAGCGTCTGGTCGTCCTCGGTGGAGATGTGGAGGATCGGCCGCGTCCCGGTTTCGCGCCAGCGTTCGAAGGCTTCGTTGAGGCTGTTGCCCCAGGGATGGAAGGTCTCCAGCAGCGCCGGGTGCTTGCCCGTCAGCGCCGTGAACTGTTCGAATTCGGCCGTCGTGCCGCGGTCGCTGACGCCGAGGAAGACGTCGGGCTTCGGCGGCACCAGCGAGACCGCCTCCGCCTGGGCGGGGAGGCAGAAGGCAAAGGCGACGACGAGGGCGCTAAGCGCTCTCCAGCACATCGCTCATCCTTCGCGGTTCGACGCCGAGGGCCTGCGCGTCGGCCGCTCCGCGCTCGCTGACCATGCCCACCTCCATCAGCTCCGCCTCCTCCCAGGTTGCAAACACCGCCTCGCCGAAGAGGAAGCGCAGCGCGATCAGCCCCGCGCGGATCAGCGGCAGCGGCACGTGCACCAGCGCCCGCGGGCGGCCGGCGATGCGGCTGACCAGGTCCGACATCTGGTCGTAGGTGAGCGTCTCCGGCCCGGCGATCTCGTAGCGCCGTGTCCGCGCCTCCCCGCGCTGCTCGAGCTCAAGCGCCCCGACCACGCAGCGCGCCACGTCCGCCGCCCAGATCGGCTGGAACTGCGCCTGTCCCTCACCCGAGACCGGCAGCACCGGCAGGAAGGAGAAGCGGCGCAGCAGCGTGATCCAGGGGTCACTGTGGTCGTAGACGATCGAGGGCGCGAAGACGGTCGTGCGCAGCGGCGAGGAGAGGACCGCCTGCTCGGCCAGCCACTTGGCGCGGAAGAAGCGCGTCCGCTGCGCCGCCTGCGCGTCCAGGGCGCTGAAGAAGTGGAAGCTCTCGACGCCGCTGCGCTCGGCCGCCCGCAGCAGCCGCACCGTCGCCAGTCCGTTCAGCTCCTCGATCCGCTTCGGCGGCTGGTCGCGGATCGAGGCCGCCAGGTGGATCACCCGGTCGACCCCGCGCAGCGCCTGCCGCACCAGGTAGGGATCCGACATCTCGCCCAGGTCCCCGAGGGCGATCTGCACGTCGACCCGCCGCTCGCCCAGCCGCCGCGGCTCCCGCACCAGGCAGCGCACCTCCTCGCCCCGCTCCAGCAGCAGCGGCAGCAGGCGGGATCCGATGCTTCCGGTGGCCCCCGTCAAGAGCAGCATCGACTCATCATCCCTAAAATGTGCGCTCGCGCTTGGCCGGGGCCCCCGGCGGGCACCCGGTAAACGAGCTTAGGAGAACCTCTCGAATGACCTACGTCATCGCCGAGCCGTGCATAGGCCAGAAGGACAACTCGTGTGTCGAGGTTTGTCCCGTCGACTGCATCCACCCGACGCCTGACGAGGCCGACTACGACAACGTCGAGCAGCTCTACATCGACCCCGACGAGTGCATCGACTGCGACGCCTGCGTCGAGGCTTGTCCGGTGGACGCTTGCTTTGCCGAGGATCAGCTTCCGGCGGAGTGGGCCAAATACGCGGAGATCAACGCCAACTACTTCAAGAACCAGGCTGCTTAAGTTCGCCTGGTTGTGAGAGAGGGGCGGGTGCCCCTTCCAAAACGAGCGGCCGGGAGGCCGCTCTTGAGTGTTTTGGAAGGGGCACCCGCCCCTCTTGCTATCGGCCTGTTCGCCTGGTTCGGCGTGTGGCTTCAGCTGTTAATAGCCGAGAGGGTGGCGGGCTACGAAAGGTCCGCTGGCTGCTGCTCTCGTGCTTTTGTGCCACCTCGGGCCGGTGCCGTTGGTGACGCCGGCGGTGTCCCATCGTAGGCCGGCGATTACGGCGTAGGCGTGGCCGGCGTTGGCGTAGACGGTGATCCAGCGTCCTTTGCCGGGGCTGCCCCAGCTCTCCAGCGAGCCCGAGGGCTCGGGGGTGGAGAGCAGTTTGCCGCCGTGGAGGGCGAAGCTGACCGCGCCCGAGCAGTCGTAGCCGCTGTCCCACCAGCGGCCGTGGCCGCCGCCCCAGATATAGGGCTTGGTGCGGATCTTGTTCGCCGCCGCGATCACCTGTTTGACCGCCGTCGGCGCGTTGGCCGGCGGGATCGCCCGTCCGTTGACCAGCATCGCCTTGCCGGGAGGGCCGGTTTCGGTCGTTTCTTCGGCTTCGGGCGTGGTCGAGGTGACGCCACCGGGGGTGGTCGCCTGGGCCGGCGCCGCGAGGAACGCAACGGCGGCCGCTGAAGCCAGTACCGCGAGGAAAATACGAAGGGCGGGCGTTTTTCGGGCCGCCCCAAGGCCGTTCTTCATTCACTCCTCCTTCGTCGGCCTACGGGGTTAGCTGTCGGGCTGGCGCTGAAGGAGCCTGCGCCCCCACCGAAGTGGGCTCGCCCCAGAAACTCGGGTCCCCCGTTCCCCGGCTTCTCTTAGCCGAGGATTAGGCGTTTGTGTGCAAACCTTAACCCACGGATGGGCGTCAGGTTGCGTTCGCTTGTGTGGCGTTGGTCACTCTGCTGCGCGAGCGAGCTACTGGACGACTGGCAGCGGGGTGCCGCTGACCGGCGGCGCTTCCGCGGGCGACGGCGTCGACTGCAGCACCGGCAGCTCCTGCGGGGTCGCGGCGATGATGCCGCGGGCAGCCTGCCGGATCGCCTGCGAGGCCGGTGAGTCGGGGTCGTCGATCGCCAGCGGCGAGCCGTTGTCGGAGTGCTCGCGCAGCGGCTCGGAGAGCGGCACCTTGCCCAGCAGCGGCACGTCGAGTTCGTCGGCCAGCTGCTGGCCGCCGCCCTCGCCGAAGATCGTGAAGCGCTCGCCGTCGGGGGTGGTGAAGCCGGACATGTTCTCGATCACGCCGAGGATCTCGAGGTCGAATTTGCTCGCCATCTCCGCGCCGCGCCGCGCCACCGACTGCGCCGCCGGCTGCGGCGTGGTGACGACGACGAACTTCGCCTGCGGCAGCAGCTGCGCCAGCGTCATCGAGACGTCGCCGGTCCCCGGCGGCAGGTCCAGCAGCAGGTACTCCAGCTCGTCCCAGGCCACGTCCTCGAGGAACTGCTGGATCGCCTTGTGCAGCATCGGGCCACGCCAGACGACGGCCGAGTTCTCCTCGACGAAGAAGCCGATCGACATCACCTTCACCCCGCTCGGCGAGTCGAGCGGGAGGATCTTGCGCTCGGCGTTCACTTCCGGTTTGCGGTTGACCCCGAGCATGCGCGGGATCGAGTAGCCGTAGACGTCGCAGTCGAGCGCCCCGGCCGGGTGCCCTTCGGCGGTCAGCGCCGCCGCCAGGTTGGCGGTCATCGTCGACTTGCCGACGCCGCCCTTGCCGGAGGAGACGCAGATCACGTTTTTCACCTTCGCCAGCGCCCCCTCGGGCAGCTTGCCGCGGCCGAGGGTCTGCTGCAGCTGGCCTTTCTCCTCGTCGGAGAGGACGTCGAAGCCGACCGCGACCTCGGTCACGCCTTCCAGCTGGGAGACCTGCTGGGCGACCGCCTGTTCGAAGTGCGAGCGGATCGGGCAGCCGGCGGTGGTCAGCGAGACGACGACCTCGACCCGGCCGCTCTCTTTGACGTCGATCGAGCGGACCATGCCCAGCTCGACGATCGAGCGCCGCAGCTCGGGGTCGATGACCGCGCGCAGCTTCTCGGTGATCTGATCTTTGGTTGGTAGCGCCATATGGACCGATTCTCGCAAAGGGGGCACTTTGGCCGCCCGGCGGCGTCGGATTTCGGACAAGGGGGGAGAGTTTCGGCCGCCCAGACCTTGGACCTCCGCAAACGCAATCGAGCGAAGGAGGACCGATGTCTGGGACGAGGTTGGCCGTGGGAAGGATCGTCGCGCTGGGGGTGCTGCTGGCGCTGAGCGTGCTGCTGCTGGCGGCGGCGAAGGCCAATGCCGGCAAGTACGCGGTGGCGCAGTGCGGCTGGTACGTGGGCGCCGACGCCAGCTGGGCCGACACCACCGGCGGCACCAAGTTCCGCCCCGATGCCTGGTGCGTGCGGCCGCCCGGTGGCGACCCCTTCGACGGCGCCCACCTCAAGAGCCTCACCCGCGACGGCCAGGCGACCGTCTCCGGCACCCGCTTCGCGGCCTGGCGCTGGACCCCGCCGCCGGGCACCGGGATCACCCAGGTCCGCGGCAGCTGGTGGCACGCGCTCCACGACGGGATCGAGCAGCGGCTCGGCAGCGTCAGCGGCGCCGGTTTCAGCCCGTTCTTGACCGCCGCGACCACCGACACCGCCCCGCGCGAGTTCGCCAAGGGATTCCCGACGCCGGTCGCCGCCTTCGAAGACCGCCTGCTCTGCGCCCGGGCCGAGGACAAGTGGTGCTCGCTCGACCAGGGCTCCTGGTCGGGGCTGCGGGCGCTGACGATCACGGTCGAAGACCCGACCGCGCCGGGAGCCTGGTTCGCCGGGGGCGACCTCCTCGCCGGGGGCTGGCGCCGGGGAGTGCAGTCGGTGGCGGTCGCCGCCTCCGACGCGGGCAGCGGCGTCCGCTTCAGCGAAACGCGCCTCGACGGCGCCCGCGTCGGCTTCACCGAATACCCCTGCGCCAAGGCCTCGATCGGCGGCGAGTGGCGGGCGACCCGGATGCAGCCCTGCCTCACCACCGTCTCCGCCACCCACAGCGTCGCCACCGCCGGCTTCAGCGACGGTCCCCACACCCTCGTCCACTGCGCCGCCGACTTCACGACGAGCTTCGCCTGCGCCGAACCGCGCACGGTGCTGATCGACAACAACCCACCGGCCCACCCGAAGGCGGTCGCTCTCGCCGGTGGCGATGGCTGGCGCCGGGTCGACGACTTCGATCTCGGCTGGGAGAACCCCGACCAGGGGGCGGGGAGCCCGATCGCCGGCGCCTCTTGGCGGGTCGTCGGCGGCGCCGGTTACGACACCGGCGTCAAGTTCGCCGCTGGCCGCGACCGCAGGTCCCTTCCGGACGTCTCGGTGCCCGCCGCCGGGACCTACTCGCTGCAGGTGTGGCTGCGCGACGAAGCGGGCAACGAGGCGCCTGGCTCGGCGGTGACGGTGCCGCTGCGCTTCGACGACGTGCGCCCGAGCGTCGCCTTCGCCACCGACGCGCCCGAAGGGCAGCTGCGGGCCGACGTGTCTGACGCCCACTCCGGTCCCGCCACCGGCTCGCTCTTCTACCGGCGTCTCGACACCGCTGACTGGACCGAGCTGCCGACCAAGCTGGTTCCCGGCGACGCTGCCGGGACCGCGCATCTGGTGGCGCCGATGCCGGATCTCGGCTACGGCACCTACGTCTTCCGCGCCGATGCCACCGACGCCGCCGGCAACGCCGCCTCCACCGGCCTGCGAACCGACGGCACCCAGATGTCGATCCGCAAGGTCCCCCCGCCGCGCCTGCCGCGGGAGAAGGCGAGGTTGTTCGCGCGGCTGCGCGGCGGCCACGGCCGCGGCGACTCGCTCACCGTTCCCTTCGGGGCGCCGGCGCTGCTCGGCGGCCGCCTCACCAACGCCGACGGCGCCGGAGTCGCCGGCCGCGAGCTGCGGGTCGTCTCCCATCCCTCCCGCGGGGCGCTCGCTCCGCTCGGGGCGCAGACGCTGCGGACCGGGGAGCAGGGCGGCTTCGAGCTGCGACTGCCGCCGGGCCCGTCCCGCCGGGTCACCGTCAGCTTCGCCGGCGACGGCGGCCTCGAGCCGGCTCGGCGTCCAGGGCTGGAGCTCCGTGTCCGCTCCGGCGTCTCCCTGCGGGCGATGCCGCTCAGCCTGCGGACCGGCGAGATGGTTCGGCTCAGCGGCAGGGTCGCCAGCCGCGGGGCGCCGTTGCCGCGCCGCGGCAAGCTGGTGGCGATCCAGTACCTGGAGGCGGCGACCCACCGCTGGCGTCCTGTCCTCGTCACCCGCAGCGACCACCATGGCCGCTTCCGTGCCCACTACCGCTTCCGCTACGTCAGCGGCAGCGCGGCGATCCGGCTGCGGGCGACGGCGCTGGCGGAGGAGCGTTGGCCGTATGCGCCCGGATCCTCCCGCCCGGTGACGGTCCGGGTCTACGGCTAGCTAGGGTTTCCGACCATGTCGCAAGCGACCCTTCACACCAGCGCCGGGGCGATCGTGCTCGAGCTTCACGACGAGGACGCGCCGAAAACCGTCGAGAACTTCCGCAAGCTCTCCGCGGAGGGGTTCTACGACCAGCTCGTCTTCCACCGGGTGATCCCGGACTTCATGATCCAGGGGGGCTGCCCGGAAGGCACCGGCCGCGGCGGTCCCGGCTACACCTTCGAGGACGAGTTCAACGACCGCAAAGTCGTCCGTGGTGCCCTGGCGATGGCGAACGCGGGGCCGAACACCAACGGCTCCCAGTTCTTCATCGTCACCACCGGCGCCGCGCCCTGGCTCGACGGCAAGCACACCGTCTTCGGCGAGGTGATCGACGGCATGGACGTGGTCGACGCGATCGAGTCGGTCCCGACGGACGCCACCGACAAGCCGCTCGAGGCGCAGACGATCGAACGGGTCGAGCTCGACGAGAGCTGAGGAACGCGCCGGCCTGGCGCCGCGATCGTCCTCAGCCGCTGAGGACGATCGCGATGAAGAAGACGAGCACGACCTCGCTGACGATCCAGGAGTTCGTGTTCATCCAGTCGCGGACCTTGGGCAGGATCGCTTCTCCGCGCTCGCCGAGGAACAAGACCGTCAGCGCGGGCAGGGACAGGAGGAGGAGGGTGAGGAAGAGGAACGGCAGCACGTGCCAGTAGGGGTCGCCGTGCTCGGAGAGGAAGCCGCCGATGCTGATCGAGGTGATCAGGTCGCTGGGGAAGAAGCCGAGCAGGAGGAAGCCGAGGACGAGCGCCGTCTTCGGCGTCGCCGATTGCAGTTTTCCCATCCATTTCGGCGGCTCGCTCTCGTTCCGCTTCAGGTAGGTGCGCACGATCGCGAAGGCGAGTAGCGCGAGGATGACGTAGTCGGTCGCCGTCAGGCCGGAGCCGCTTTTCTCGTTGCCGCCGGCCCCTTTCCTCAGCAGGTAGGAGGCGGCGACGACGAGCGCGATCGAGATCGCCGCGCCGCAGACGTAGGCCGCCGAGATCTTCTTCCAGCCCGGGCTGGTGGCGAAGAAGAAGGAGCTGATGATCTGCGGGCCGGCGACCATCACGAACGCCAGCGGCAGGATCTTGAGGAGATCCATCCCAGGACCCTCTCACAGAGATCCCGGAAAAGGGAGCGCTTGCTCAGCTTCTCGGCTGGAGCAGTGCCAGCGGCTCCGTGTCGATTCTGGCCGCGATCCGTTCCACGCTGCGCAGAGTCAGGTTGCGCTCACCGCGCTCGACGCTGCCCATATAGGTGCGGTGCACGCCGAGCATCTCGGCGAACGCCTCCTGACTCAAGCCGCGGGCCATGCGGTAGTCGCGCAGGTTCTCGCCGATGGTGCGCTGCAGGTCGCCCTCCATGAGGGGACACGCTCCCGCGCCGCTACTTGAAGGTCTACAGACCTATAAGTAGCATCGGGCGCGGCTTCCAGCAGGCGGAGGGGGTGGGATTCGAACCCACGAGACGCCGGAAGACGCCTAACGGCTTTCAAGGCCGCCGCATTCAACCGCTCTGCCACCCCTCCGAGACGACGCCTCGCGAATGCTAGAGACCAGAAAGCTGCCCTGCGCTTGCGCGTCCTGATTGGATTCTCAAATGCGTAGGCTGATCCTGCTCGCCTCGGCGATGATCTTCTTCGACGTCGCCTTCTTTGCCGCGATTGCCCCGCTGCTGCCGCAGTACGTCGACGACCTCGGGCTGAGCAAAGCGGCGGCGGGCGTCCTCTCCGCTTCTTATGCGGCGGGGACGCTGGTCGGGTCGCTGCCGGCGGGCTTCGTCGCCAGCCGGATGGGGCCGCGGCGGACCGTCATCTTCGGCCTGCTGCTGCTCGGGTGCTCGAGCCTCACCTTCGGCTTCGCCGAGCAGATCGTGCTGCTCGACGTCGCCCGGTTCATCCAGGGGATCGCCGGGGCTTTGATCTGGTCCGGGGCGCTCACCTGGCTGATCACGGTCGCCCCGGAGGAGAAGCGCGGATCGATCATCGGCACCGCCCTCGGCACCGCGGTCGCCGGCGCCCTGCTCGGCCCCGCCCTCGGCGCCGTCGCCGGCTCGATCGGCACCCAGCCGGTCTTCAGCTCGGTGCTCGTGATCACCGTCCTCCTCGCCTTCGCCGCCTCGAGACTGGAGGAGGCCAACCCGCCGGAGCAGCAGACGCTGCGCGAGGTGGTTGCGACGCTGCTCAGCCGCCCTCTGGTCGAGGCGGCTGTCTTCGTCGCCGTTCCCTCGGTGATGTTCGGGGCGATCGAGGTGCTGATCCCGCTGCGGATCGACGGGCTCGGCGGCGGCCACGGGCTGATCGCCGCCGGGTTCATCGCCGGGGCCGGCCTGGAGGCGGTGCTGGCGCCGGTCGCGGGCCGCCTCTCCGACCGCGTCGGCCGGCGCATGCCCTACGTGGCCGGGCTCTCGATCTGCGCGCTGGCGATGATCGCGATCGCGGTGGTGACGAGCCTCGGTGCCGTGCTTGGAGGCCTGATCCTCACCTCCCTCGGGGCGGGTCTCTGCTTCGCGCCGGCGCTGACCTTGATCTCCGACGTCGCCGAGCAGAGCAACCTCCACCAGGGCTTCGCCGCCGGGGTCTCGAACATGGCCTGGGCGTCGGGGCAGGTGCTCGGCGGCGTCGGCGGCGGTGTCGTCGCCAGCTTCACCGGCTACGCCGCGCCGAGCCTGGCGATCGCGGCCCTGCTTGCGCTCACCGTCATCTATGCGTTTCGGGCGATGGAGCCGGACGCCGAAGCTCGTCCCGATCCGGCCGCGGGCTGATTCGCGCCGTGAACTAGGCTCGGACGATGGCGCGAGGGAAGGGTGTGGCTGCCGGAGAGTGGGCGAACTGGGCGGGGGACCAGCGCTGCCGCCCGGCCCGGATCGTCCGTCCCTCGAACCGCGAGGCGTTGGCCGAGGTCGTCGCCGGCGCGGCCGGCGCCGGACAGAGGGTGAAGGTCGCCGGCTCCGGCCACTCCTTCACCGAGGCGGCGCT
The DNA here is from genome assembly GCA_036278095.1 of Solirubrobacterales bacterium. Taxonomy (GTDB): domain Bacteria; phylum Actinomycetota; class Thermoleophilia; order Solirubrobacterales; family 70-9; genus VAYN01. Next base: position 192,721 of record DASULS010000015.1, read on the forward strand.
GACCGAGGGGACGATGGTCGATCTCGGCGAGCTCAGCGGCGTCCTCGACGCCGACCCCGCCTCGGGCCTGGTCAAGGTCGGCGGCGGCACCGTCCTCGCCGACCTCAACGAGGAGCTGGCGGCGCTCGGCCTGGGGATGGAGAACTTGGGGGACATCGACCGGCAGACGATCGCCGGAGCGATCTCCACCGGCACCCACGGCACCGGGGCGAAGCTGCGCAACCTCTCGGCCCAGGTCGAGGGGCTGGAGCTGGTCCTGGGCGACGGCAGCACCCGCCACCTCAGTGCGGCCACCGACCCTGAGTTGCTGCGGGCGGCGCGGGTGGGGGTGGGGGCGCTGGGAGCGATCGCGGCGGTGACGCTGCGCTGCGTCCCGGCCTTCGACCTGCTCCGGGTCGACTCGCCGCACCCGCGCGAAGAGGTCCTCGACTCGTTCGCCGAGCGGGCCGAGGCGCACGACCACTTCGAGCTCTTCACCTTCCCCTACTCGGACCTGGCCCTGGTGCTGGAGCGCAACCGGATCGAGGAGCCACCGCGGCCGCGCGGCCGCGCCGCCGCCTACCTCAACGACGTCGTCCTCGAGAACTGGGCGCTGGGGCTGCTGGCCGGGACCGGGAAGGCGGCTCCGCGCACGATCCCGGCGCTCTCGCGCCTGGCCGGCCGCCTCGCCTCCGGCAGCCGCACCAGCGACCGCAGCGACCGCGTCTTCGTCAACGAGCGGCGGGTGCGCTTCACCGAGATGGAGTACGCGCTGCCGCGCGACGCCGCGCCGGAGGCGGCGCGGCGGGTCGTCGAGTGGGTGCGGGGCAACGAGTACCCGGTCTTCTTCCCGATCGAGATGCGGGTCTCGGCCGGCGACGACGCCCTCCTCAGCCCCGCCCACGATCGCGACAGCGCCTACGTCGCCGTGCACCAGTACCGGGGGATGGAGTGGCGCCCCTACTTCGAGGCGGTGGAGGCGATCATGGACGACTACGGCGGCCGCCCCCACTGGGGCAAGCGCCACTTCCAGACCGCCGCGACCCTGGTGCCGCGCTACCCGGCCTGGTCCGACTTCCAGCGCGCCCGCGACACCCTCGACCCCAACCGGACCTTCGCCAACGAATACACGGAGCGCGTCCTCGGCCCGTAGGCCGACGGGACGATTTCGTCCTATATAGGGCCGTTTTCGGCCCGTCGGCTAGAGAAACGCTTTGCCCTCTCCGCGGTACGTCGGAACCTGGTCGACGATGGCGTCGCCTTCGACCAGGTAGAGGGTGTCGAAGCGCTCGCAGAGCTCGCCGGCTTTGGCGTGGCGCAGGTAGACCCGGTCGCCGACGCCGAGCGATCCGGCCGGCTCGCCGAGCAGCGGCGTCTGCACCTCGCCAGCTCCCTCCTCGTCATCGAACCGCAGCCCCGCGGGCAGCCAGGGCGCGGGCAGGCGCCCCGGGTTGCCGGGGCCGGAGGCGAGGTAGCCGCCGCCGAGCGCCGTCGCCACCCACTCGGACGGCTTGCGGGTGACGGGCAGGGCGAAGGCCGCCGCCGGGGTGAGGCTGAAGCGGCTGTAGTGGTCGAAGAGGACCGGCGCGTAGAAGCCCGAGCCGGCGGTCACCTCGGTCACCGCCTCCTCGGCGGCGGTCAGCTCGAGGCTGCCGGTGCCGCCGCCGTTGACGATCTCCAGCTCGACGAACTCGCTCAGCGCGGTGACGATCGCCGCCCGCCGCTCGGCGATTTCGGCCGCCGAGCGCCTCTGCATGAAGCGGATCGCGGCGCCGCGCAGGCGCTGGCCCGGGGGCAGGTCGCCGACCCCGGAGATCTGCCCCTCGTAGGCCATCAGCGCGTCGAGTTCGATCTGCGGCCGCTTCTCGATCTCCCGCGCCAGCGCCACCGCCTGCTCGACGGTGTGGATGGGGGAGCGCTTGGGGCCGATCTTCACCCGCCCGCCGAGCCACCACCAGCTGGCGTCGACGTCGATGCAGACCCGCAGCGGCGGCGCTCCCTTTCCCAGCACCGACTCGATCATCTCCAGGTGCTCGAGGCAGTCGACCATTACGATCGGCGCCCCCTCCGGATTCGCCGCCGAGCGCAGCGCCAGCTCCTCCAGCGCTCCGCTGTCGGCGGTCGGGTAGGCGAGCAGCAGGTCCTCGAATCCCTGCTCGGCGAGCCACAGCGTCTCCGGCAGGGTGTAGGTCATCAGCCCCCGGAAGCGCTCATCCCGATCGAGGATCGCCGCCAGCAGCGCCCGGCAGCGGATCGACTTCGAGGCGACGCGGACCGACTTCCCCGCCGACCGCTGAAGCATCGAGTCGGCGTTCGCCCACATCGCCTCCATGTCCACGAAGGCAAACGGCGCCTCGACCTCGGCGAAGACCCGCTCGTAGCGCTCGTGCGACTGCGGAGGAGGAGCGGACACGGCGCCAGCCTACCCGGACCTCTGCCCGCTTTTCCGTCGTAGATCGCCGATCACTTCGCGAATCAGGCGCAGGGCGTGATAGCCGACGACGATCGCGATGACCAAGGCAACGGCCGCGTCGAGCCAGTAGAGGCCGTCGGCGGCGAGGATCACCGCCCCACTGATGGCTACGCCGATCGCCGCGGCGACGTCGGCCACGGTGTCGAGCATGACCGACCGCATGTTGAAGTCCTCTGCCTCGATCGAGCCGAGGATGTGGGCGCAGAGGAGCATCGCTCCGGCGGCTATGACGCTGATGACCAGCACCGGCAGTCCGTGGATTTCGGGACTGCCGTTGACCAGGCGGTTGACGGCCTCGGTGGCCACGGCGAGCGTGATGAGCAATAGGAACGAGGCGTTGGCGAGCGCTGCAAACGAGGTCGCTCGCGGATGTCCGTGAGCATCGCGGCTCATCCTGAGGGCCACCAGGCTGAGACCCACCCCCGCGGCATCGCCGACGTAGTCGGATGCCGAGGACAGGACCCCAAGCGAATGCGAAAGGAGACCGACGACGACCAAGCCCGCGATCATCGCCAGGTTGATGCCCAGCACCAGACCGAGTCGCGTCTCCTTCGTCATCTCAGCCCAGGGCGAGAACCAGCGAGAGCGCTTCGTCTACTTCTCGCATCTCGCTCGGATCCAGGCGTCCCGCCAAATCATCCAGTCGACGCACGTCCAGCGCCCGCAGCTGCTCCACCATCACCCGCGTTCGCTGACCGGCGATGTCGACCTCGGGTCGAAAGCTTGCCGCCCTCACACTTCGGGAGGTTGGCGCGACCAGCACGGTCGAAAGTCCAAGAAGCTCGTCTGCCTGGACGAGCACGGCATAGCGGGACCCGTGCTGCTCATGGCCGCCACGCTGGGGGAGCCGCACGCGGTAGACGTCGCCGCGCGTCACTCAGGCCACTCGGCGGCGATGGCGTCCACGTCGGCCATCACCCGACCCCGCGCCTCGCGGTCGACAGGATCCGCTGCGAGCCGGGCAACCTCCGCCGCGAGCCCCGACCGCCTCCGCTCGCGCTCGGCCGTCTCGGCGATTGCCTGCCGAGCTGCCTCCGCGCGGGTGAGCCCCCGCTTGCGGGCGATGTCCTCCAAGGCACGCCAGCCGTCGTCGCCAAGACGAAGCGAAAGCGGATGGGAGGAAGCCATTGGAGCAGTGTAGCGCAATCTGCACTACACTGAACGGGAGGGAGGACACCATGACCGAGGCCAAAAACTCGCTTGTGCGAATTGCTCGCCGCGAACTCACCACCCAAAGGGAGGAACAAGAAGCCGTCGCCGAGGAGTCAGCGACGGAGCATCGACGCCGCATTGACGCGACCGAAGATCTGATTGCCGATTTCCTAAGGGTGATGGGGCAGGTCGGTTTTCCCGAGGCCAAGCGGCACCCTGCGATTGGTTCTCGGCTGCACCGGCCCCGTGGATGGGATGTGGCGTATCTGCCCGCCTGCAAGAAGATCGTCGGTGGGTCGGCAATCGTTTTTCTGTCAACCCGCGGCAAGAGCTGGGCTACGTCATTCCATCGTCGCCACAAGCCTCCGGGGAAGGACTGGTGGAGCGTTGCGCCTATAAGCGTTTCGGAGCTGGCCAAGCTCAGCGTCGAACCGCTCACTCGACTACAGCGACATGACCAGCGCTTTCATGAGACGGGTAAGGCTGCAGCCGTTGATGGGTCGCTGCTTTACACGATGAGCCAGATCCTCGCCGCGAACGGGTTGTCCTGGCCGGCCTGAGCCGCTAAACGGAGAGGGAGGGATTCGAACCCTCGAGAGAGCTTGCGCCCCCTACTCGCTTAGCAGGCGAGTGCCTTCAGCCACTCGGCCACCTCTCCACGCGCTTCGGACGATTGTAGGTACTGGAGGCCGAACGGGCTAGTTGCCGTCTACTCTCAGCAGAGATGGAGGCACGACGCAACGCAGTGGCCGGCGCCCACGTCGGGCGGCGGACCAAGATCATCGCCACGGTCGGCCCTGCCAGCTGGGAGCCGGCGGTGCTGGAGCAGCTGATCGCGGCGGGGGCCGATGTCTTTCGGCTGAACTTCTCCCACGCCGGGCCGGAGCGGCAGGCGGAGACGATCGCGGCGATCCGGGGGGCGGGAGAGCGGGTCGGGCGCGAGGTGGCGATCCTCGGCGACCTGCCCGGGACGAAGCTGCGGATCGGCGAGCTGCGCGACGACGTCGCCGAGCTGGAGACGGGGATGCACGTGACGCTGACGCCGGAGGAGGTCGAGGGGGACGAGGCGACGATCCCGGTGCCTTGGGCGGGCGTCGCCAACCTGCGCGAGGACCAGGTCGTCTACCTCGCCGACGGCTCGATCCGGCTCCGCGTCGGCGCCGCCGAGGATTCCGGGGTCGGCGCCGAGGTCGAGGTCGGGGGCACCCTCTCCTCCCACAAGGGGTTGAACATCCCCGGCGGGGCGCCGCTGCCGGCCGCCACCGCGGTTGACCTCGACTGGGTCGACTTCGCCGCCTCGCACGAAGTCGACATTCTCGCCGTCTCCTTCGTCTCTTCCCCCGAAGACCTGGAACCGGTCAAGGAGCGGCTCGACAGGCTCGGCGTCGACATCCCCCTGGTCGCCAAGATCGAGCGCCAGCAGGCGGCCGAAAACGTCGACGCGATCGTCGCCGAGGCGACCGGCGGGATCATGGTCGCCCGCGGCGACCTCGGGATCGAACTGCCGCTGGCGCAGGTGCCGATCGTCCAGAAGCGGCTGATCCGCGCCGCCGGCAAGCGCTCGAAGGCGGCGATCACCGCGACCCAGATGCTGGCCTCGATGGTGACCGCGCGGCGGCCGACCCGGGCCGAGGTGACCGACGTCGCCAACGCGATCTACGACGGCACCGACGCGGTGATGCTCTCCGAGGAGACCGCGGTCGGCCAGCACCCGGTCGAGGCGGTGCGGGTGATGGACCAGATCGCCCGCGCGACCGAGCCCGACCTCCCCTACGGCGAGTGGCTCTTCCGCCGCACCGACCAGGGGACCCAGGACGTCGCCGACTCGGTCGCCCAGAGCGCCGTCGGCGCGGTCTACCGGCTGGGGCTGAAGGCGCTGGTGGTGCCGACGACCAGCGGCCGCACCGCCCGGCTCGTCTCCGCCCACCGGCCCGACGTGCCGGTGCTGGCGATCTCGCCGCGCATCGAGACGGTGCGGCGCCTTAACCTCCTGTTCGGAGTGACCGCCGCCCGCTGCGACTACGAGTCCGACGTCCACAGCCTGATCGGCACCTGCTCGGAGATGGCGGCGAGCACCGGCGTCGCCAAATCCGGCGATCTGATCGCGATCACCGCCGGCCTGCCCGACCAGGAACTCGGCACCAACCTCTTCGAGGTCCACCGTGTCCCCTGACGGGCCGGCGGCGCGGCTCGAGCGCGAAGAGGGCGACCTGGCGGTGATCACCCTCGACAGCCCGCCACTCAACCTCTTCGACCAGCGGATGATCGACGACCTGCGCTCGGCGATCGACGAGGTTGCCGCGACGCCACCGCGGGCGCTGCTGATCCGGGCCGAGGGGCGCGCCGTCTCCGGCGGCGTCGACGTTCACGTCTTCGCCGAGCTGACGCCCGAGCAGGCGAGCCTGCTCTGGGACCAGCTGCTGCGGATGATCGAACAGGTCGAGGAGCTGCCGGCGCCGGTCGTCTTCGCCGCCCACGCGCTGACCCTGACCGCGGCCTTCGAGCTGGCGCTCGCCTGCGACCTGATCGTCGCCTCGCCGAAGGCGAAGTTCGGCCTGGTCGAGAAAGTGGTCGGGCTGACGCCGTCGATGGGCGGCACCCAGCGGCTCGCCGAGCGCGCCGGCTCCGGCCGCGCCCGCCACTTCGTGATGTCGGGCGGCATCTTCGGCGCCGAGGAGATGGAGCGCTGGGGCGTCGTCAACCTGATCTACGAGGACCAGGACTTCGATGCCGCCGCCCGGGCGCTGGCCGCCGAGCTCGCCGCCGGCCCGACCCAGGCGCACGCGATGACCAAGCTGATCCTGCGCCGCTTCCGCGAAGGCGGGATCCCGGCCGCTGACGAGGCGGTGCGGACCGACGCCGGCGAGCTCTTCGCCACCGAGGATCTGCAGAACGCCGTCCGCACCTTCCTCGAGCACGGCGGGCCCGGCCACGCCGAGTTCCACGGCCGCTGAGACCGCGCGAAGCGTCGCTATTCGACACTTGACACGGTCTCGCCGGGAGGCCGCTAGGGTGGGTAGATGCCGGGAGTTCCGGGAATGCCAAACGTCGACTTCGACGCGATCGCCAAGGGGCTGGCGATGGCCGTGCCCTTCGTCAACCACCTCGGCATCGAGATAACCGAGGTCGGTGCCGGCGAGGCGACGGTGGTGCTGCCGCGGCGGCCCGAGCTCAACAACCACGTCGGCTCCCAGCACGCCGGCGCCCTCTTCACCGCTGCCGAGACCGCCTCGGGGGCGGCCTTCGTCGGCGCCTTCGCGGTGCGCATGGGCGACGTCGTCCCGCTCGCCAAGTCGGCCGAGATCGACTACGAGAAGATCGCCCACGGCGCGATCACCGCCAGCGCCAAGCTCGGCATCGACGCCGCCGAAGCGCTGGCCACGCTCGACGCCGAGGGCAAGGTCGAGTTCCCCTGCGAAGTCGAGTTGACCGACAAGGACGGCAATCGCGTCGCCACCGCCACCGTGCACTGGCACGTGCGGCTGAAATAGCCGCGATCGCCCGGGCGGCTCCCGACCCGCCCGGGCGAATCCCAGCTTCAGCCCGCGACTAGGAGACGCGGACTGGGACGCTCACGGACTAGTCCTTGCAGGGTCCTTTGCCTTTGGACCAAGGCGGTCCCCCCTTGTGGCAGGTCCCTTCGGGACCGGTCGGTCCCGTCGGTCCGGTAGCCCCTTCGGGGCCGGTCGCCCCTTCGGGCCCCGTGGCGCCGGTGGCACCCGCCGGGCCGGGAGCCCCATTCTGCCCTGCAGGGCCAGCGGGCCCAGCCGGGCCCTGCGGACCCGTGGGTCCGGTCGCGCCTTTTTCCGGCTCGTGATGGATGACCGACCGACAGAGGGCCCTCGCCGCCTTCCGCGCCCGTCGGCGGGCATTGCGGTACGCCCTCCGGGGGTGTTTCGGCTTGGCAGCTAGGAAAGCCCTGATCGCCTTCCCTTCGCACTTCTTTCGTTCGACGCTGGGGGACCTTTTTCCCTTCGGCGTAACTGCAGGTGCGCCGGTAGGAATCATCAGTCCCGCAAGTGCCAATAGGCCCACGGCCAATAGCACCTTTGAATACTTCAAGACCCTGTTCTGAGTCATGTTGCCCGTCCTCTCTGTGAGGTTTACAAGAGGACTGACCCTATGAATGCTGAGCGTTCTCACCATCCCTAATACTCTGAGTATCTCATTCGGTACACCGGGTTCTAGAGAAAACACCTACCTAAATTTTGGACTTCAAAAGTCATCCAAACGTCCAACGCGCTCTAGGACATTCGTCTATATGAGTTGACATAGGTAACAAGTTGGTCTCGCTGCGCCGACTTCGGGGCAGTGAGGCGCAGCCATAGTCACAGGAGCTGTCACCCGGGGCTTTTCCGGGCCATTGCCACGGCCGTGGCAATGGCGGCGGCGGTATTGGCCCTCCTTTCTGCCCCTGAGTTCGCCAGCGCCACCGGGCCCGTTGACGTCATCGGTCCGCCCGAAGTCCGCTCGCTGGTCGAATCGTTCCTTGTCCCGACCTTGCCGCGTCCGGTCCGCATTCGCCTTGGGGCCTGCCCGGACGGAGTTCCTTCCCAGGGCTGCCACATTCCGGGCGGGCGCATGGACACGATCTGGCTCAATCCAGAAGCCGGCGGCCTCGATCTCGAGACGACCGCCCATGAGATGGGGCATGTTTTCGAAAACTACATGTGGGACCTGCGCTGGGAACAGCGGCAGGGCACCGCCTTCGTGCCGAAGATCTTCGGCCGTATCGCCGACGTCCTCTTCGAAAATCCCGGCGCCTACATCTTCGAATCGACGGACTGGGCCGAGTGGTTCGCTGAAAGCTACAGCTCCTGCGCCCGCTCTCCCGAGTTAACGGAAACCATCAGCGGCTTCTACGGCTTTCACATGAGCCCCGAACAGCATGCCCTCATCTGCCCGATGATTGACGAAATGGGACACAAGTACGAAGAAGCGGGAGCTGCCCGCCCGGCCGTGGCATTCCGGCGCGCCCAGACGATCGGCTAAGCACCGAGCCGCGGAGTGGCTCAGCTGCCGACGGGGACGATCGCGCCGGAGCGGATCAGGCGCAGCGCCTCGCCTGCCTTGGGGTCGAAGACCTCGACCTGGGTGTCGACGCCGGGGAAGGCCATGTAGGCGCTGGTGGCGTCGGTGCTTTCGGCGTAGGCGGTGCCGCCGCCGTCGATCTTCACCAGGACCGCCCCCGGCTTCTGGCCTGATTCGCGAACCCCCGCCAGCGCGTTGCGGTCTTCGTAGCTGCCGACCGTGAGGAACGTCTTTTCGCTCCCTGGTTCTTCGCCCTTCGGCAGGTATCGGACGAAGGTGCGCCCTTCCTGGCGCTGGACTTCATATGCGACGCCCAGCCGCGGCCCCGCCCAGTAGACCGGGTAGCCGACGCCCTTCATCGCCTTCAGCAGGCCCGATTCGGGGACGACGGTGACCGACTTCTTGGAGCCGGCCGTCGTTTCGGTGGAGGTGGTGTCGGAAGCGCCGCCGCAGCTTGCCAGCAGGACCGCGGCCGCGAGGGCGGCGAGAGAGATGGCGACGGGGATGCGCTTCGGCCGCTTCACGGGCGCCAGTTCTAGCAGCGACATCGGCCGCCCGGGCGATCAGAGAATCGCCCGGGCGGGATGTCTTCAGGCCGTCAGGAGCTGCAGACGGCGTAGGCTTCGACGGTGATCTTCTGACCGCCGCTAAGCGTTCCCGTCACCGTCCCTACCGCTTTCCAGGTGGTGCTTGCACTCGGGTAGCTCTCCGAGAGCGTGAGGCGCTCAACCGGCGCTCCACCGGCGCCGCTTACACGACCCCCACCCCCGAGCAGCACTTTGCCGGCCGGGCAGCTCGCCGTGGAGGTGAATTGGGTCCCGACGGCCGGGGCATTGCCCGACTGGGTCGCGGTCCCGGTGATGATCTGGCTCGAGGCGAGGAGCCCGGTGGAGCCGGTCGCGCCTTTCGGGCCGGTCGGGCCGGTTTTGCCCTGATTACCGGTGGGGCCTTTCGGACCCGTGGCTCCGGTTTTGCCCTGTAGGCCGGTCGAGCCTTTCGGCCCGGTCGCACCAGTTTTCCCGGTCGCACCGGTTTTGCCCGTAGCACCGGTCGCCCCTACCGGACCCTGAATGCCTTTTGGCCCGGTGGCGCCGGTGGCGCCTTTCGGACCCGTGGCTCCGTCTTTGCCATTGGCCCCGGTCGCGCCTTTCGCTCCCGTGGCACCGGTGGCACCCGTGGCCCCTACCGGACCCTGGATGCCTTTCGGCCCGGTAGCGCCGGTCGCACCGTCTTTGCCGTTGGCACCGGTTGCCCCGGTCGCGCCTTTCGCCCCCGTGGCCCCGTCTTTTCCGTCTTTGCCGTTGGCGCCCGTGGCTCCAGTGGCACCTTTAGCGCCAGTCGCGCCGTCTTTACCGTCTTTGCCGTTGGCCCCGGTAGCGCCTTTCGCTCCCGTAGCACCGTCTTTGCCGTTGGCACCCGTGGCGCCGTCTTTTCCCTTGGCACCCGTCGCGCCAGTGGCGCCGGTTGCTCCGACGGCTCCGGCAGGCCCGGTGGCACCATCTTTTCCGTCTTTGCCGTTGGTTCCGGTTGCGCCGGTAGCGCCTTTCGGACCCGTGGCACCGTCTTTTCCATTGGTGCCGGTGGCACCCGTGGCGCCGTCTTTGCCGTCCTGGCCAGTGGCACCCGTCGCGCCGGTAGCGCCAGTGGCTCCTACCGGACCCTGAATGCCTTTCGGCCCGGTGGCCCCGGTTTTGCCCGTCTGGCCGGTAGCGCCTTTCGGTCCGGTCGCACCTTTCGCTCCGTCTTTTCCATCTTTGCCGTTAGCACCGGTCGCGCCTTTCGGCCCCGTAGCGCCGGTGGCACCCGTCGCGCCTTTCGGCCCGGTCGCCCCAGTTTTGCCCTGCTGGCCCGGAGCACCGTCTTTGCCGTTGGCTCCGGCTGCGCCGGTAGCGCCTTTGGCTCCCGCCGCTCCCGGCGATCCGTTGGTGCCGTTAGTACCAGCCGGTCCCTGGGCTCCCTGTTTGCCGGAGCAGAGCAGATTCACCGCTTTCGCCACCGAACTCGCGTTGGCCGCGAGGAAGGCTTTTTTGACGGTGGTGCGGCAGGAACGTTCCTGCGCGGTCAGCGCCGAGGCGCTGGAAGCGGTCACCGCAAGGGCAAGGCCCGCTACGGCGAGGACGATGAACAGTTTCTTGACTGGGTTTTGGACCCCAATTCGGGTCATGGGCCTTCCTCTCTGACGGATTGCAAGTGCGGGAGAGTAGGGACCCGAAGAGGGTTCCACCATCCGCATTACTCCGCATACAACGCATTTCGCCAGTGGTAATGGCGACTTTCCCTACCTACTTTTTGGACAGGGAAGTCGTACATCTGTCAAAAGCGCTAAAGGAACATACGTCCAGTGAGCTGACCTCAGCTAACCGACCCCTGGGGCGGGGTCGAACACGGTGGCGTGAGGCGCCGTCATAACCATGGGGGTTTGTTTGCAGCTGCCCTGTTCGCGGCCGCCGGGGTCGTGCTCCTGCTCGCCCCGGCAGCCAGCGCCGGCGCAGGGAGCAGCGCCGAGGTCCTCGGCCCGCCGCAGGTGCGGGCGATGGTTGAAACCTTCCTCGTCCCGACCTTGCCGCGACCCGTGCAGGTCAAGGTCGCGCCCTGCCCGGGGGACCCGGCGGCGCAGGGCTGCCACAGCTCGGGGAGCAAGATGGACACCATCTGGCTCAATCCCGAAGCCGGCGGCCTCGACACCGAAACCATCTCGCACGAGATGGGGCACGTCTTCGAGAGCTACCTCTGGGATCTGCGCTGGGACGAAGCCCCGAACAGCTCCTTCGTGCCCCGGGACCTCTTCCGCATCGCCCAGCTCCTCTTCGACGACCCCGCCCCCGGCATCCTCTACTCGACCGCTTGGTCGGAGCGGTTCGCCGAAAGCTACAGCGCCTGCGCCCGCTTCCCGGAACTGACCGAAACCCTCGCCACCGGCTACTACGGCTTCGAAATGACCCCCGAACAGCACGCCCAGATCTGCCCCGCGATCGACCGCCTCGCCCAGGAGTACAGCGAAGCGACCATCCCGGCCCCCCTGGTCCTCAACGCCCGCCCCCTGCACCGCCATCGCCACAGGCCTTAAACTCCCCATATCTGCCCTCGAGGCCAGCCCCCCGACCAGGCAGACCAAGCGCCTGTAGCTCAGTTGGATAGAGCGTCGGTCTACGAAACCGAAGGTCACAGGTTCGAATCCTGTCAGGCGCGTTCCGTGCTCCCGCTTGGGAAGCGGGTTTGCGGGGATTTGAGACACGGCCGGAGAGGCCGAAAACGGCGCTGGGGCAACATGAGCGCTGGGGCAACTCCTGGGGCAACATGAGGTCCCGGTAGAGGTTCGGCCCGGCCCTTGAGCGGGCGCTCCCGTCCACCTACGTTCGCCGCCGACAACGGAACAAAGTGCCCCCGCGCTGGTGGAACAGCCGGGGGCGTGGCCCAGGAGGCGAAGCTCCCATGCAGGAGAAGGTATTGGCCCGGTCGCTGACCGGGACGCGGCGACGGATGAAGCGATCATGGTGGGCGACCGGCGAGGTTCAGCGGATGCTCTGGAAGCGATATCGCGACTGCGGAAAGCCTGGGGAGGCTGCGGCGCGGTTGGATTCGTCCACCACTGCGGCGAGGGAACAGTCCTATCTCAGTGACCGCCGCGCCTTGGTGCGCAGCTAGATCGAGCCACCGAAGACCAAGCACGGCCGCCGCGAGGTCCGCCTGCCCGACTCGCTAACCGCGAAGCTCGGCGCCCGCCTCGCCGCCCAGCCCGATCAGGACTCGGCGGCGATCCTCTTCCCGAACGAACCAGGCGCACCGCTCGACCCGACCAACCTGTGGCCGCGCGTCCTCAAGCCGCTCGTGAGGCAAGCAGGAGCGCCCTGGGCCGGCTTCCACACCTTCGGGCATACCTTCGCCTCGATGCACCTGAGGCGCGGCGCCAACCTCCTCCAGATCAGCCGAGCCCTCGGCCACCACTCGCCTGCCTTCACGCTGACCCGCTACACGCATCTGCTGCCGGGGGACGAGGCACCGGCGCTCGATCTATAAGGGATCCGCATTCTGCAAGCTACGCGGTCTCTAAAGGCACAAACGTCGGTAATTGCGGGTTGGTCAACGGTTCCCTCCGGCGAGCGCTCTATCGTCGTCACACTTCCGTATCACTTGCGTGATAGTCGCTCGGTAGCTTCGACCCACTGATCGCAGGCCGGTTCGGGACCCATATCCAGGCGGCCCCTGCCGCACGATCAAGGAGAACTACCGTGTCTAAGGACACTCCGCCCGTGGAGAACGGGTCCCCTCAGTCCGTCCTGCCCCTCGGCGATGACGCTGACCAGACCATGGTCATGAAAGTAGCCAACCTCGGCTTTCTGTTGGAGCGGCTTGGCGAGGATTGCGACGACCTCCAGTATCTGCGAGAGCTGACCGAGAATGCACTGGAGGCAGGAGCCACGCAGGTGGTCTGGGATGTCGATCAAAAACTGTTCGATCTGACCGGCCAGCTCAAGCTGTGCTGCATCGATGACGGTCATGGGATGACCGGGACGGAGATGATTCAGCACATCAATCATCTTTCTTCGTCCGGCCACATCCAGTCAGTGGACGGAAATTTCGGCGTGGGTGCCAAGATTGCCGCTGCCACTCGCAATCCGGCTGGGGTTGTTTACCAGTCCTGGGTGGACGGCAAGGGGGCCATGATTCAGCTGTGGCGGGATCCCGAAACCCAGCAGTATGGTCTCAAGCAATTCCAGTTTTCGGACGGCTCTTACTCTCATGTGGTCCCGCTTGGCGAGGGAGCCAAGCCGGAGCAGATTGATCAGCACGGCACCAAGGTAACTCTGCTGGGACAGGGTCCGGAGGATCGGACTATCGAGGGACCTCCTGGCGTCTTGACTCGCTCTCGTTGGTTCAATCGTCAGTTGGGTTCTCGCTACTTCCGGTTCCCCGATGGTGTCGCTGTGCGTGCCAGGGAGGGGTGGGATCAGCCGCGAGAGGACACCGGCGTGAACCTCCTGCGCCAAGTGAAAGGCATGCAGTGGTTCCTCGGCAAGTACTCAGACCAAGCCGGGGTGGTTGCGTTGGAAGGGTGCGATGTCCACTGGTGGATTCTTGACGACTCCGAAGCTAGGCGCAGCTATTCGCTACCGAATGCCGGCCACTTCGCGGCCCTCCACAAGGACGAGCTTTACGAGCTAACGACGGGACGGGCTGGCACTGCTCGCCTCCAGCAATTCGGCGTGATTTTCGGAGCCGATCGTGTTGTCCTTTACGTCGAGCCGAAAAATGGCGGCGTCCGGCGCCTCACCTCGAACACGGCTCGGTCGCAGCTTCTTCTCGACGGCAGCACTCTGCCCTATGCGGATTGGGCTGCCGAATTCCGAGCAGAGAAAATGCCGCAGGAGATCCGTGACTATATGGATGCGGTGATCGCAGGCGCCCGAGGGGCTGATCATCGACAGTCAATCGAAGAGCGGCTCAAGAACTACGCAAAGTTGTATCGGCTTTCCCGCGTGCGGCCTAGGTCTGGGGGGGCGAACGCTGCCGGCCCCACGGGCGAGTCCTCCGATATCCCTGATGCGGGTGCGGGGGGTAGCTCGAAGCCTGACCGTCCCAAGAGGACGAAGAAGGCGCGAGACACGACGGGAGATGTCCTTGCCTCTGCTTTGGCCGCCGAAGGGTTGGATGCCGAGGAGGCGGAAGAAGGTCCACCCCCTCTGCCCCGCATCAAGTGGCTATCGGAAAATGATGACCCTCCGTCGCGGGCACCTGAGGAACTGGACGATCGTGCCGCAAAGTACCTCTCCGAGGTAAACATGCTCCAAATAAACGCTGACTTTCGAGTCTTCGTGAATATGGTCGAACACTGGTGCAACGAGTACGACCTTGAGTCGAACAACGAGGTCGTTGTAGAGGTGGTTCGGGAGTGGTTCGAGCAGACGCTCATCGAGACGGTGATCGGCTGCCAGCAACTACAGGGCGATCGACGTTGGTCCAGCAACGACCTGGAGTCGGTGTTGTCGGAAGTAGCTCTCACGGCCGCTGTTATGCCGCGTTACCACGTAGCCAATGCGATCAAACGAGCACTTGGGGCAAAGCTCGGAACGTTGCGAGATCGAATGGAGACGACGGCGGCAGCCTGATTTCGTCCATCGAATCGGGCGAGCACGGTGTCCGCCGGCAGCATTCCCCCTCAATCGCAGACCCGTTCTGCGGGGGATGGCGCTTTGCGTCTCCTCATGGCAGTGGTGGGCGTGATAATGGCAATTGGACCATGCAGCGCCGCGGTTTTGTTAGGCGGGTGGGCCTTCGGGTTAGGGCCAATCGCGGCGCTAGGCGTGTGGCTCATAGCCCTGAGTGCCTTTTACAATCGCATCGACGGCCCAATCCGCTGCTTCGGGTTGCGAATGACGGTGCGGGGCGGTGATCGGCCCTAGCCGCTAGGCATCAGGTCTTCTGAACCGCCTTATAGATCGTCTCTACAGCCAGGTCAATCGGCTCGTGCTCCCAAATGCGGATAACCGTCCACCCCTCGGCCCGAAGGGCTTTCGTGGCTTCCTTGTCGCGCTGGGCGTTTCGCTCTAACTTGGGCTTCCAGTAGTCCCGATTCGCCTTTGGAAGCTGTCCGTGTTCAGGACAGCGGTGCCAAAAACAGCCATCTAGATAGACGGCAATGCGATGACGGGAGAAAACGATGTCTGCCTTCGTGCGCACATCGCCAACTCTCAGATAGACGTCTTTCCGGAATCGAAGACCCCTCCGGTGCAGCGCCGACCGGAGCAGAACCTCTTGCCGAGTATCCACTCGGCGGTTGGCTTTCATCGTCGCCGTGGCGGCTGGACTCGAAGGGAAGGGGTACTCGGGCGAAGGCCTCACGCTGCGATCTCGGCCAAGACCTCGGTCTGCACTGCGGCCGACCGTGCTTCGGATTCTCTCGCGGCCAGGTACACGCGGGCCTGTTTGGCTAGCGCCAGTGAGAGTAGAGGAGGCACCGCATTGCCAATCTGGCGAAGTTGCGATGCGGTCGTGCCCTTGAACTTGAACCAGTCTGGGAAAGACTGCAGCCGAGCCGCCTCGCGTACCCTGAGCCGCCGCCGCCGGCCGTCCTCAAGTCGAATCCGCATCATGTCGCCGGTCGCCCCGCTGAGGTTTCGGCAGGTCAACGTTCGGGAGGGCTGGTCAAGGTGGAGATCGCGTGGGCGACGACATTTTGAGGCAGCCTCGTATTTGGCGACGTAGGCATCCATCTTTGGCGTAAGGAAGCGCGCGTCCTTTGGCACCCCCTTAGCGAGCCGGCCGATGGCTTGGTCTACGGTGACCGGTTCCTCATGGGTTGATTCTGGAAACGTGAATCCTCCGTGATGAGCAACAAGAAATACCCGCCGCCGATTCTGCGGAACTCCGAAATCTGCGGCGTTGAGAAGTTGATGCTCGACCACATAGCCCATCTTTTCGAAGGTGGCCGCAGTGCGATCGAAGTAGGCCCGGCGATCGCCGACGAGCAGACCGGGGACATTCTCGATCAAGACGAGTTGGGGCTTGCTCCGCTCGATGGCTGCAAGAAGCGCCGGGAAGCCATCCCGCTGGTCCTGGTCAGCCTGGCGCTTGCCACCAACGCTGAATGGCTGGCAGGGCGGCCCTGCGATGACGACGGGCGCCGCGGGGAGCAGGAGATCAGGGGTGATGCGAGCTACCTTGCAGGAACCGCGCAGGTTTGCGTTGTAGGTGGCAGCGTAGCCCTCGCTCAACTCGTAGCCAACCGTCTCGAAACCGGCCGCCTCGAAGCCAAGAGCCAGGCCGCCGCAGCCTGCAAACAGGTCAAGGACAAGGGGGGCCTGATTGGGCGCAGGTTTGAGGGACTCTTCGGTCTGCCTCACCCAAGACAGCTTCCTTCTGCTGTTCGTGGTGGCCGACTCGCCTTGCACTTGCACTAAATCGCCTTCCCCCGAAGACTGATTCGCGACGGTCGTTTCGCCTGCTCAATCCGCACGGTGGCATCATAGGCGGAGCAACTTCCGGCTCGTTCCGCAGGGGTTTGAGCGGTGTGAGCGTGGGGTTGCTGGCTCAGGAGGCGCTGCGCAGGAGCGCTGCAACGACCTCGCCTGGCTGCTGGCCGCGCTCGCTGGCGATCCTCTCCAGACGCTTGGCGTCATCGCCCTCAACACTGACGAGAATCGACAGCTTGGCATTGGGATTGCCCTCGTGAATCTCGATCTGGTTGGGGCGGGCGCGATCAAGCTCGGCGTCAAAATCGCCGGGCTGAGGATCTGGATCAGTCCAAGGGTCTTTGCCCATCAACCTAAGATTCTACGCTCCCGCTCGCTGGCCTCCCAGCCGGTGATTACCAGCCAAGAAGTAGGGTCAACAGTGCGCTCGAGGACCAGGGTGAGCGTTCGGCCGCCATTGGTCTTCCCGATGAGCAGCAGTCGATCACCCTCTTCTCCTCCGGCACGCGGATTCCGCATCGTCGCGTGGCGGTTGCGTGGTAGTTGCTCGGCTTCCGCCGTGGAGATGTTGCGAGCACCGAGCTTGTTTCGGGCGGCGTCCGTTGCCAGCAACTGAGCGATCATCTCTGCCATCCGCCGGCATGTCTATCGGACAGAGCTGACGATCCTGGGCCCTCCACGCTGAGGCCATCAAAGCCCTTGTGCGGCGGCCGCCTCAGGCGCGTAATAGAGAAGGTTGTACTTCGAGATCGTGATCAAGTCCATATGGCGAAGTGGCTGCACTTCGACGCTCTGTCCGTTTACCCGGACTCCGTTTGAGCTCTCAAGGTCGCAGATCTGCACCCCCCGACCGTTATCAACGAATTCAACGATCGCATGCTCCCTGGAAACCGTGGGATCGGCCAGAACAACCTCGCAGTCCTCGCTGCGTCCGATTCGCAGCGATCCCCCTCGCGGAATCTCGACCACACGAAATGACCGCCCTTTACTGCTCGGATGAATCAGAAGATCCTTCGTCGGATCGAGAACCTTTGAGACCTGGCTCGCTATCTCCTCTGAGACCTGATCACCGAAGTCGGTGGTGGGGGGATCGAGCTGCTTGGCGGACCCAGCCCAAGTCTCATCCGTAGGCGGGAACTGCCTTTCGATCCTCCTGCGGCGAGCTCCAACAAGGAGTTCTGAGATCTCTTGTTCGGCAAGGATCAGTGCTAGGAGTTGGGCGGTTGGGGTCTCTCCAAACGGGATCGGAACGACTACCGTGCTGCCATCTGGCATCGCAGCAGTGAAGGAGCCGGAGTCCAGCTTCTCAAGCGAAACTTTGAGAGGCAGCCTCTTTTCGATGAGCCTGTCGACGTCGTCGGCTTCGCGCTGATTCATGCCGCTCCTAATGGCAAGTCCATGGGCTGCTTCGACAACCGTCTCGCGTTCGAGAACCATCCTGCCTCTGAGTAGGTCGATTTCGAGCCGCCTGGCCCCAGGCATGGCTGCTATGGCAAGAGCAAGCAAGACGCCGATCACGACAAATGGAATAGAGCCGGCAAGGAGACCCGAGACCGCAAGCAATACACCAAGTCCGACTAGCGTCCAAGCCATGCGAGTCAAGTTTTGCTCCTTTGTTCTAGGCCTGAAACACGGGCAGCTCGCGGATAACCTCAGCGACCTGTGCGGGCAGTCGGTAGATCGTCCGCTGAGCGCCCGCCTTGTCGGTCGGGGAGTAGTCGATCCATTCGAACCGGACCGGCTCGGTCGTCCCCCTCTCACGCCGCCACCTTTTCGCTGATCGTCCGGTCGTTCGGTGCCAGCTTTTCACCGTCTCGTAAGTGACGCTGAGCTTTGCTGCGACATCGTCGAGCGTGAAGCCAGGGCGACCCTGGAAGTCCTCAATCCGTGCTGCGGCGCTGAAAACCTTGCGTCCGTTGTTGCTCAAGTACTCGTTGAAGTAGTGGCGGATCGCTTCCTCGCCTGCGTCGCCTTCCTCCGATGCCAGGTTTTCCAGGCCAGCGATTTCGACCTTGGTTCCCTCAGGCAGGTTGAGCTTAATTTCGAGGAGTGGCATGAAACGCCCCTTTCTGTAGCGGTGCAATCACCACTGTAGACCATCTCTGGTCATTAGGTCTCAGATGCCCGGCTCGCGGTCGCCGGGATCATCCACCCGACACCGACCTCAGCTCCAGGCTTTTCGCCGCGCCTCCGAAAGCAGATCGGTCGGAGCAGGCTCATCGTGGATGTCGGGTAGCGGGCGCTTCCCGTACCTCAAAAGCGCCTTGCGTTCGGCGAGTACGTAGCTCAACACTGAGGCCTCCGGAGCTTCGCCGGACAACATTGCGGCACCCTCCCCGACCGCGAGAATTGACTTGGCCGCCGCGACCGGATTGTGGTTATCCGGTTCCCAGGTGAGGTCCTTGTTCTCTCGGGGCTTCGCGTGGACCAGCTCGTTGCGCCGGTCGAATAGCCATTTGATCCGTTGCAGAGGATCGCGACCGCGGTCGAGGGCGAGTTCCCTGCCGGCGAAGCCGGGCAGGAGCGCGTACTTGTCCACGGTGGACAGCGCTTGGAGCGCCTCTCGATCCTTGCCACCGCTCCACTCCTCGAAGAGAAAGTCGTTGGCATAGGCCTCCGCCGAGAACGCCGCGAAGAGGAGCGCCCGGCGCGAGTAGGTAACGCGCCGACTCTCGGCTTCATCTCCTGCGACGCTCACGTCCGACCAGTCGAGTTCCTTTGGGTCCATAGAGCGGAGCTTGTGGTCGTAGAGGGCATCCGCGCTGCCAGTATCACGCAGCGCTCGTAGCGCGTCCCGCAGATGCGTCCCCGCCATCGTCTCGAAGTAGAGCTTGATCGACCCCATCGCTGACTGATCCTACGGGCGTACGATCTGCCAGTGGCTGGGCGAAAAAGGACCCATCGATCTGCCGCTCTTTCGGCGGTTCGGGAGGATGTGCTCCGTATCGCTGCCGCTCACGGGGCGGGCAATATGCGGGTGATTGGCCGCGGCGAGCAGGGTGCCTCCAGCGATCTCGACCTCTTGGTCGATATGGCGGAAGGTCGCAGCTTGTTCGACCTGATCGCCCTTTCCAGCGACCTAGAGGAGAGCCTTGGGGTCGATGTCCTCACCGAGGCCAGCCTGACGCCCTACCTGCGCGACCGCATTCTCGATGAGGCGGTTGCGCTCTGAAGCCGAGACGCCGTAGCTTGCTGCTCGTCCTCGGGCAACAAAGGGGCAACATGCCCCACAGATTCCAGCCGATCTCGATCGGCGGAAACCGCTTGAAATCAGGCTCCACGTAGCTCAGCCGAACGACTGCATCGGGCTACGAAACCGAAGGTCGCAGGTTCGAATCCGTCAGGCGCGTTCTACGCTGTGCGGGCTAAGTACCGGATTTGACGAAACCGCAGGTGCGCGATCTCTAGGCTCCGGGACATGACGATTCGGCGGATGGACAACGTGCTCATCGTTGTCGAGGACCTCGAGGCTGTCAAAGCGTTCTTCGTCGAGCTCGGGATGGAGCTGGAGGGTGAGACGACGGTCGAGGGGGATTGGGCGGGCCGCGTCGTCGGGCTCGACGGGGTCCGTGCCGACATCGCCATGATGCGGACCCCGGACGGCCACGGCCGGGTCGAGCTGTCGAAGTTCCATACGCCGCCGGCGGTCAGGGCCGAGCCGGAAAGTGCGCCGGCGAACGCCCTGGGCATACGCCGCATCATGTTCGCCGTCGACGACATCGACGACGTCGTCGCCCGCCTGCGCAGCCACGGGGCCGAGCTCGTCGGCGAGATCGCGCAGTACGAGGACGTCTACCGGCTCTGCTTCCTGCGGGGCCCCGAGGGCATCATCGTCGGACTGGCCGAGCAGCTCCGCTGAAGTTGCGCCGCTCCCGGCCCGGGCGCTAGGCTCGGCTGACCGAGCAAGGATCTCTAAGCGAAAGTGGCTATGCCTCGCACCCGATCTCTACGAGCAGGGTTGTTGGCGTTCTTCGTCGGGATCCTCGGGCTCTCGGTGCCGGCTGGGGCGCAGGCTTCGTTCGACATGGCGATCTCGCAGACGCCGTCGGCGCATGTAGTGGCGCCAGGCGGGACGGTGAAGATCAGCGCGACGGTGAAGAACGTGGGGACGGTGGCCGACCCTGAAGTCGACGCCGAACTCGACTCGCTCGCGGCTCATGGGGCCGGGGCGAACAACCCGTACCAGTCGTTCACCGTCTCGCAGGGGAGCTGCACGATCGAATCGGGGCAGGCCTTCGGCTACACCTACCACTTCCTCGTCTGCAAGCTCGGCGAACTGGCGCCGGGGGCGAGCGCCCAGATCGAAGCGACGGTGCAGATCAACCAGACCGCGGTCCACTCGGCGGTGCTGCTCGGCGGCGGCGGTGAAGGACTGCTGACCGACGACAATTTCAACGACAACATCGCCTCCGACCGGATAACGGTCAACGCGCCGCCGGTCGTCACCGGGTCGAAGCAGATCAAGCTCAAAGGCCTGCCTAAGGGGTGCGTGAGCGAAGACTTCACCCTCGTCGCCTCCACCAAAGCCAAGAACGTGAAGAAGATGCGCGTCTCCCTCTTCGACGCCGGGTTCGAAAAGTCGGTTCGCGGCCATCGGATCGCCGTCAAGGTCCCCGTCTCCCACATCGAATTCCAGCTCGGCAAGGCCTACACGCTGAAAATCAAACCGAAGCGCGGCGGCGCCGGCGCCCTGCTGAAGACCGTCAGCTTCGAAATCTGCTGAAGGTGGCCGGCGAGGAAAACGTGCTGATCACGATCCCGATCAGCCACTTCTGCGAGAAGGCCCGCTGGGCGCTGGAGAGGGCGGGGGTCCC
Source organism: Solirubrobacterales bacterium (assembly GCA_036278095.1). Classification (GTDB taxonomy): domain Bacteria; phylum Actinomycetota; class Thermoleophilia; order Solirubrobacterales; family 70-9; genus VAYN01. The sequence goes on from DASULS010000015.1 coordinate 214,080, forward strand.
CTACCGCGAGCGGGCGCACCTGCAGCTGTTCCACCGCTTCGCGGTGCGGCGCGCCGGCGGCAACGGGACGGCACCCGTCCTCGTCTGGGATGGGCGGGTGCTCGCCGAGTCCGCCGACATCCTCGATGCGGTGAGCGCCCAGGCTCCTCCCGAGCTACGGCTCTTCCCCGACGACCCGCAAGCTGCCGCCGAGGTGCGGGCCCTGGAGCGCGACTTCGACACCCGCCTCGGCCCCGAGGGCCGGCTCTGGATGTATTACGAACTGCACGGCCGCGGCGACATTGCCCGCGACTACGGCTGCACCGGCGTGCCCGGCTGGCAGCGCCGCCTCTTCCCGCTCTTCTATCCAGTCGCGGTGCGGATCATCGACCGTTTCCTCGGCGTGACGCCGGAGACCGCGGCGCGGGCGGAAGCCGCCGTCAGGGAGACCTTCGACGAAGTGGCCGAGCGCCTCGGCGACGGCCAGCCCTTCCTCTGCGGCGAGCGCTTCACCGCCGCCGACCTCACCTTCGCCGCCCTCGCGGCATCGGTCCTGATGCCGCCCGAGTACGGCGTGCCGCTGCCCCAGCCCGAGGTGCTGCCGGCCTCGATGGCGGCGAAGGTGAACGAGCTCCGCGCGCACCCGGCCGGCGCCTACGCGCTGCGGATGTTCCGCGAGGAGCGCTGAGGGCGCCCGGATTCCGCCTAGCCGGCCCGGGGACCCAGCCGCACCGGCAGCGATTTCAGCTGGTTGAGGAAGCCCGACTCCATGAAGACGGGGGTGCCGGCGATCTCCATCTCGGGATAGCGGGCGAGGGTCTCCTCGAGCAGGATCTTCAGCTCCAGGCGCGCCAGGGCGGCGCCGAGGCAGAAGTGGCGGCCGCCGGCGCCGAAGGCCTGGTGGTCGGGATTGCGGAGGACGTCGAAGCGGTCGGGAACCTCGAAACGGGTCTCGTCGCGGTTCGACGACGCGTACCACATCACCACCTTCTCGCCCTCTTTGATCTCCTGCCCGCCGAGCTCGGTGTCCTTGGTCGCGGTGCGGCGGAAGTGGGCGAAGGCGGGGAACATCCGCAGCGCCTCCTCGACCGCGCCGGGGACCCGCTTGGGGTCCTCGAGCAGCAGCTCGCGCTGGTCGGGGTTCTCCATCAGCGCCCGCATCGCCGAGCAGTAGGTCGCCTTGGTGCTGTCGTTGCCGGCGGCGACGAGGAGGAAGAAGCCCATCACGATCTCGTGCTCCTCCAGCTTCTGGCCTTCGACCTCGGCGTGGACGAGGACGCTGGTGAGGTCGTCGGTCGGGTTCTCGCGGCGCTCGGCGATCATCGCCCCGCAGCGGGCGAAGACCTGCTCGATCGCCTTCTGGATCGTCGCTTCGACGTCGTCGACCGAGGGGCTGTAGTCGGGGTCGTTGGCCGCCAGCGCCATGTTCATCAGGTCGGCCCAGGCGGCGTCGTCCTCCTCCGGGATGCCCATGAAGCTGCCGATCACCCGCGAGACCGCGGGCTGGGCGACGTCGGTGACGAGGTCGCACTCCTCGCGACCCTCGAGCCGGTCGAGCACGCCGACGACGATCTCGCGGATCGCGTCGGTGTGGGCGGCGATCCGCTTCGGCGTGAAGCCGGCCTGGAACAGCGCCTTCAGCCGATCGTGCTTGGGCGGGTCCATGCCGATGAACATCGCCCGCGCCAGCTCGATCGGGAAGACCTCGTCGATCACGACGACGCCGCCGAGTTCAGAGGAGTAGGTCTCCCAATCGCGGCTGACCTTGTGGACGTCCTCGGCTCTGGTCACCGACCAGAAGCCCTTCGCCTGCGGCAGCTCGGTCACTTCCGAGGTCCAGTGGACGGGGCACTCGCCGCGCATCCGCTTGAACAGCTCCAGCGGCGGCCCGTTCTCCCAGTGCTCGCGCTCCAGCACGAGGGCGTCCTTGACGTCTCCTTTGCCGGCGGCGATCTCGGTCTGGTCGGGCACGCGGCCGCGATCATACTGATCGACTGGCTGGCTGGCCAGTTTGGCGACTGACAATAGTGGGTAGAGACCGGTCATCTTGAAGGGAGACCGAGTTCTCAAAACCAGTCTGGCGGCCTTCGCCTGCGCCCTCCTGGCGCTGCTGCTCGCAAGCCCGATGGCGAGCGCGGCGGGCTTCGAAGCCCGCGGCAGCGTCGAACAGGTCTACGCGACGGGGGTCACGCCGGGCGCCCAGGTCTCTCTATATGACGGCGAAGGCGCGGAAGTCGCGACGAAGAACGCCGACGAACTCGGCGGGGTCCTCTTCCGCAACGTCGCGCCGGGCAGCGGTTACCGCGTCCGCGTCGCCTCCGGGCCGGAATCGGGCCCGCTGCAGGTCCTCACGACCCAGTCCGAACCTCCCGACCCCAGCATCTACAACCAGTCGATCCCCTCCAGCGGCTACGGGTACCTGACCACCCGCGACGGCACCAAGCTGGCGATCGACGTCCACCCGCCGCAGGACGTGACCCACGTCTTGCCCGGGGTCGAACTGCCGCCGATCCCCAGCGGTCCGACGCCGACCCTGATCGAGTACTCCGGCTACGGCTACGCCAACCCGGCCGGTCCCGAAAACGGGATCTCGATCATCGCCAACCTGATGGGCTTCACCGTGGTCGACGTCAACATGCGCGGCACCGGCTGCTCGGGCGGCGCCTATGACTTCTTCGAGCCGCTGCAGAACCTCGACGGCTACGACGTGGTCGAGACGATCGCCCACCAGCCCTGGGTCCTCAACCACAAGGTCGGGATGATGGGCATCTCCTACGGCGGCATCAGCCAGCTCTTCACCGCCGCCACCCAGCCGCCGGACCTGGCCGCGATCTCGCCGCTCTCGGTGATCGACAACACCCAGACGACGCTCTACCCCGGCGGCATCCTCAACACCGGCTTCGCCCTCGAATGGGCCAAAGAGCGGGTCCACGACGCCGAAGTGGCGGGGCCGACCTCGGGCCAGGCATGGGCCTACGAACGCGTCCAGGAAGGCGACCAGACCTGCACCGAAAACCAGGCCCTGCACCCCGAAGCGGTCGACCTCCTGAAAAAGATCGAAGAAAACAGCCACTACAAGCCCGAAGTCGCCGACCCGCTCTCTCCCGTCACCTTCGTCCACAAGATCAACGTCCCGACCTTCATGGCCTGCCAGTGGACCGACGAGCAGACCGGCGGCCACTGCCCGACCCTCGCCGAGCACATGACCGGGACGAAAAAGAAGTGGTTCACCTTCACCAACGGCACCCACGTCGACTCGCTCGACCCGGCGACCTTCGACCGCTGGTTCGACTTCCTCCAGCTCTACGTCGCGAAGAGACCGCCGATCCTCGCCTCGGCGGCGGTCAACGCCGCGGCGCCGCTGATCTACCAGGAAGCGATGGGCATTCCCGGGGTGACGCTGCCGCCGGACCCGATCCAGGCGCTGCCGACCTATGGCACGGCACTCAGCGCCTTCGAAGGCCTGAAGCCGATCCGGGTCCTCTTCGACAGCGGCGCTGGCGGGCTCTCGCCGGGCCGGCCATATCCCGGCTTCGAAAAGTCCTTCAGCGAATTCCCGGTGCCCGGGACCGAAGCCAAGGCCTGGTACCTCTCGCCGGAAGGCAGCCTCAGCAGCAGCGCACCCGCCAGCTCGGGCGCCGACGAGTTCACCTGGGACGCCAACGCTCTGCCGAAGACCGACTTCAGCGGCGACACCGGCTCGGGCGAAGGCGGCCTGTGGACGGCGACGCCCGAATACCACTGGGAACAGAGCCCGCCGGGGAGCGCCGTCTCCTACCTCACCGCGCCGCTCGGCGCGAACACGACCGTGATCGGCGCCGGTGCCGTCAACGTCTGGGTTCGCTCCTCGACCCCCAACGTCGACCTGCAGGCGACGATCAGCGAGGTCCGCCCCGACGGCAAGGAGACCTTTGTCCAGAACGGCTGGGTGCGGGCCAACGAGCGCAAGCTCGACGCCGAAAAGAGCACCGCGCTGGAGCCGGTGCTGAGCCTGCGCGAATCCGACGTCTCGCCAATGCCGACCGGCGAATTCGTGCCGGTGACGATCCCCCTCTACTACGAGGGCCACGCCTACCGCGCCGGCTCGCGGATCCGGGTCACGATCGCCGCCCCGAACGGGACCCAGCCGATCTGGGCCTTCGACCAGACCGAACCGGAAGGCACCGCCCAGGTCGCGATCGCCTACGGCGGCGAAACGCCCTCGAATCTGCTGCTCCCCGTCGTGTCCGGCGTCAGCGTGCCGACCGGCCTGCCGCCGTGCCCGGGCCTCCGTGGCGAGCCCTGCCGCAGCTACCAGGCCTACACGAACCAGCCTGCTGCGCCTTAAGCCGAGCAGCAGGGCATATGCTTCGCTCCGATGGAGGGGGGCAAAACCTCGGTGGGGCCACTGAGCAGCGACCAGCGCTGGATCTTGCGGGGTGGCGTAATCGTGATCGCGATCGTGATCGCGACGATCGCCGCGATCACTTCGGGCGGTGGCGAAAGCGAAAGCGCGCCGGCGCCGCCGCAGCCGGAAGCGAGGATCATCAACGAAGCCGAACTGGCCGAACGGGCGGCGGCGCTGGGACAGCCGATCTACTGGGCAGGCCCGGTGGACGGGACCGAACTCGAACTGGAAGAACTGCAGGGCGAAGGGGTGCGGGTTCGCTACGTGCCGGAAGGCAGCGAAGCCGGGAAAGCGCCATCGGAAGCGCTGACGGTGGGCAGCTACCTGCTGCCCAACCCGCAGGAAGCGCTGGAAACCTTCGCCGGCGAACCGGGCTCGGCCACGCGCAAGGGGAAAGACGGGCGCGAAGTCGCCGTCGACACCGAACGGCCGACCAGCGTCTACTTCGTCGACCCCGAAGACAAGGTCCAGGTGGAGGTCTACGACCCCTCGCCCGAAAAGGCGATGAGCCTCGCCCTCTCGGGCAGGGTGGGACCCGCTGAATAGAGGCCGGAGAGCCCGATGAGCATGCTCGTCGCCTGGGTCGTCTACCCGTTGGTGCTGGGAGCGCTGTGCGGAGGGCTCGGCCTGCTGGTCGACCTGCTGACCGGCCGCCGCCTGCCGGGCACGCTGCTGCTTCCCGTCGGCTTCGCGGCGATGATCGTCGTCGGCGAGTTCACCACCGCCACCGACGGCACCGCCGAGCTGACCGTGCCGGTCGTGGTCGGGTTGGCGGTGATCGGCGCCGGCTTCTCGCTGCCCTGGCGCTTCGGCCGCATCGACTGGCTGGCCGTGGCCGTGGCCGTCGGCGTCTTCCTCGTCTTCGGCGCTCCGGTCATCCTCACCGGGCACCCGACCTTCGCCGGCTACATCAAGCTCGACGACACCGCCACCTGGATGGCGATGACCGACCGGGTGATGGAGCACGGCCGCAGCATCTCCGGCCTCGAACCCTCGAGCTACCGGGCGACGCTCGAATTCAACCTCGCCGGCGGCTACCCGATCGGCGTCTTCGTCCCCTACGGCACCACCCAGAAGCTGGTCGGTGGCGACCTCGCCTGGGTCTTCCAGCCCTACCTCTCCTTCATGGCGGCGCTGCTCTCGCTCAGCCTCTGGGAGATCCTCGGGCTGGTGCGGCGGCGAAAGCTGCATGCCCTCGCCGTCTTCATCGCCGCCCAGCCGGCGCTGCTCTTCGGCTACGCACTCTGGGGCGGGATCAAGGAGGTCGCTGCGGCGGCGCTGGTGGCCCTGGCTGCGGCGCTGGCCCCGATGGCGGTGCGGCAGGGGGCGCGGCTGCGCGACGTCGTCCCCCTCGGCATCGCGACGGCGGCGATCGTCGGCGTCCTCAGCCCCGGCGGCGCCGCCTGGATCGGACCCCTGCTGCTGGTCCTCGTGGTGCTCGCCTACCAGCGCTTCGGCGCCCGCGGCGCGGCGATCAAGGCCGGCGCCTTCGCCGCCCTGCTCTTCGTGCTGACGATCCCGGTCTGGACCTCGGGGATCGTGCCGCCGACCTCGAAACCGCTGGTCGGCTCCAACGGCGAAGGGAACCTGCTCGGCCCGCTCAACCCCCTGCAGGCGCTCGGCATCTGGCCGGCCGGCGACTTCCGCGTCGATCCCAACGGCACCGTCATCACCGCCGTCCTGGTCGGGCTCGGGATCCTGGCGCTGCTGTTCGGCCTCTGGGCGCTCTGGCGCCGCCGCGCCTGGATGCCCCTGCTCTACGCGACCGCGCTCGTCACCTGCTTCGTGATCGTCGTCCTCGGCTCGCCCTGGGCGGGGGGCAAGGCGCTCGCGACCGCCTCGCCGGTCGCCCTTTCGCTGGCGATGGTGGGTGCGCTGGCGGTGCTGCGCCTCGATCGCTTCACCGGCTGGCTGCTCGTCGTCGTGGTCGCCGGCGGCGTCCTCTGGTCCAACGTCCTCGCCTACGGCGGCGCCTACATCGCGCCCTACGGGCAGCTGCACGAGCTCGAGCAGATCGGCAACCGCTTCGCCGGCGAGGGACCAGGGCTGATGACCGAATACAACCCTTACGGAGCGCGCCACTTCCTGCGCCGGCTCCAAGGCGAAGGCGTCTCGGAGCTGCGCAACCGCTCGGTGCCGCTGCGGGCCGGGGGGGAAGTCGAAAAGGGCTACGCGGCCGACACCGACGAACTCGATCCGGGCGGCCTCTTCGTCTTCCGCACCCTGGTGCTGCGGCGCTCGCCGGTGCGAAGCCGTCCCCCAGCGCCATACCGCCTCGCCTGGCGCGGCAAGTACTACGAAGTCTGGCAGCGCCCGGAAGGGGAAACGACTCCTCCCGAACAGTTCCTACCCCTTGGCAGTGAAGACGAACCGGCGGCGGTCCCCAAGTGCTCCGAAGTAACCGCGCTCGCGGTGGCGGCGGAAGGGGCAGGCGGCACTCGCCTGCTCGCCGCCCGTCACGCTCCCGTCTACGACGCCACCCAGGGACCGTTCGAAGTGCCCCGGGCTGGCATCTACACCGCTTGGCTCGGCGGCTCGGCACGCGGCAGCATCGAGCTCTTCGTCGATGGACGCGAGGTCGGTGAAGTTCGGCACGAACTGGAGCAGGAAGGCAGCTTCATGGAGCTCGGCCAGGCCGAGCTCGAAGCCGGTCCTTACAAGGCAGAACTGCGCTTCGGTGGCGCCGACCTGCATCCGGGGAGCGGCGGCTTCCCGCGTCCGCCGACCGGCCCGCTGCTCTTCGCCCCGGCCGACGAAGAAAGCGGTCAGCTGATCTCGGTCCCGCTGAGCGAAGCCAAGCGCCTCTGCGGTAAGCCCTGGGACTGGATCGAGGCGGTCGGTTCCGGTTAGGCTGGCCCCCATGGCCTTCCGAGCGACGATCGCGACGCTTCTGGTGGCGCTGGCGGCTCTGCTGTCTGCCGGCGGGGCGTTCGCGGCAACCCCCGGCGAACTCGATCCCAGCTTCGGCACCGGCGGCAAGGTTCAGGCTCCGTTTGGACCGGAATCGGGCGCGAGCGGGGTGGCGGTGCAACCCGACGGCAAGATCCTCGTCGTCGGCTCGCCCGAGGCGTCGTCCGGCTTCTCGATCGCCCGCTTGCTTTCCAACGGCAGCCCCGATCCGAGTTGGGGCGAAGGCGGCGTGGTGACGACGCCGCTGGGGAAATTCGCCGCCGCGTTCGACGTCGCGGTCCAGCCGGACGGGAAGGTGGTCGCCGTCGGCGAGGCGCCCGGCGCAAAAGACGAAGACTTCGCGATCGTCCGCTATCTCAGCAACGGAGAACTCGATCCAAACTTCGGCGAAGGCGGAATCGTGATCCTTCCGGTCGGGGAATTCGGCGACCAGGCACGGGCGGTGGCGATCGGCCCCGGCGGCCGCATCGCCGCCGTCGGGATCTCGGAACTGCCCAGCTTCCGCGGCGCGGTCGGGGTCGCGATGCTGGAATCCGACGGCACGCCCGAAGCGGCGTTCGCCGGAGACGGGACCACCGTGATCCAAACCGAATCGGGCGAAGACGACAGAGGCGAAGGAGTTGCCTTCCAATCCGATGGCAAGGTCCTCGCCGCCGACTCGACCGGCGGCGGCGCCGGCGACGGGTTCACGCTGATCCGGCTCGGGCTCGACGGCAAACCCGATCCCTCGTTCGGCGGTGACGGCGTCGTCGAAACGCCGATCCCCGGCGAAGGGGAATTGGGGGAAGGGCGAATCTCCGACGTCCTCGTCCAGCCCGACGGGAAGATCGTCGGCGGCGGCTACGGGGTCGATTACACCGGCACGCCACCGGAACGCTTCATCAAGTTCGCGGTCGCCCGTTATCTGCCGAACGGCGAACTCGACCCCAGCTTCGGCAGCGGCGGTGTCGCCGGCGTGCGGGTGGCGGGTCAGCACAGCTTTGGCCGCGCGCTGGGGCTGGCCGCGGACGGGAAGCTGATTCTCGGCGGGACCTACGACGCCAACGAAGCCCCCCTCGAAGAAGACGTCGCACCCGCCCTGGTCCGCCTCAACCCGGACGGCAGCCTCGATTCGACCTTCGGCAACGGCGGGATCGTGCTCGGGTCGCTGGAAGCCGGGGTCGAAGAGGAAGCGTTGGAAGGGCTGGCGATCCAGCCCGACGGCAAGATCGTCACCACCGGCAGCCAGTACAGCGAACCCGGTGGGTTCGCCGGCATCGTCTCCCGCTACATCGCCGACTTCGAAAAACCCTTACCTCCGGTGCCGCCGAAGGTGAACCTTGCTCCGCACAGCAGGATCAAGGGGGTGGGGCACAAGGTTCGCGAGGGGGCGCTGAGGGGCTTCCACGGCACCGCCTCCGACCCCGACGGCACGGTTGCCAAGGTGCAGGTGTCGCTGGTCCGGCTACCGTCCGGCGGCAAGGCGGGGACCTCGGCCGTCGTCAAGCCCAAGAAGTGGCGCACGGCCAAGGGCACCGTGAAGTGGGCCTTGAAGCTCAAGCATCCCCTGGCCCCGGGCCGCTACGTCGTCTTCTCCCGCGCGATCGACGACAAGGGATTGGCGGAGACCGAATTCAGCCGCCGCAACGGCAACCGCCGCGCCTTCCGCGTCCTCGCCGAACCTCGCTAGACACCAAAGAATGTCCGGGCGGCGATAACCGCCACGGACATTCTTTGGGAACCAGTCGCCGCGGGCTACATCACTCACGGCAGACTCCCCTGCCTAAGGAGAAAACACATGAGTACGTATCTGAACTTTCCCTCCCTAGCGGTAATGCATAGGAACTAGTGGTTTGGTCACCAGGGTGATTTTCATTACGCCGCGAGTGTCCACCTTCGGGGCCGATCTCGCCACGGGGTACGCCCCTAACATCGACCCTAATCTTCTTCGGGTCCTATCCGGACGGGGGGATATCGGGTAGTAAAGGACTGTGCTGCTGGAGCGGGAGCGGGAGCTGGGCGAGGTCGAAGCTGCCCTGGACGCGCTGAGGGGCGGACGCGGCTCGGCGCTGGCGATCGAGGCCGAAGCGGGGCTGGGCAAGACCCGCCTGCTGCAGGAGGCGCGCAGGATCGGGGCGGAGGCGGGTCTCGACGTCCTCTGGGCCCGGGCCACCGATCTGGAGCGCGAGTCTCCCTTCGCGCTGGTGCGGCAGCTGTTCGAATCCCGTCTCACTGGGCTCTCTCCAGCCGAGCGCGAGCAGGTGTTGGAGGGAGCAACCGCTGCGCTGGGAGCCTTGGGCCTGGACCCGGGCGGGGATCGGGAGAGCGACTCCTTCGCCGTGCTCCACGGCCTCTACTGGGTGACCGCAGCCATGGCCGAACGCCGGCCGCTGCTGCTGGCGGTCGACGACGCTCATCTCGCCGACGCCGGCTCGTTGGACTACTTCGGCTTCCTGTTGCCGCGTCTGGAGGAGCTTCCCGTGCTGCTGATCCTCACTGCCCGGCCCAACGAACCGGACCCCTCGGGAGGGCTCGGCCGGATCCTCACCGACGCCTCCACCCGCCACGTCTCGCCGGGACCGCTGAGCGTGGAGGCGACCGGCGCGATCCTCGAGCAGGAGCTCGGCCGGGTGCCACAGCAGCAGTTCGCGACCGCCTGCCAAGAGGTCAGCGGCGGTAACCCGTTCTTGCTCAGTGAGCTGGCGCGGACGATCGCCGAGCGAGAGATCGGGCCTGTTGCCGAGCAGGCCGAGCTGGTGCGGGAGCTGGCGCCCGAGCGGGTAGCGCGGACGGTGCTGAACCGGATCGATCGTCTCTCTGCGGAGGCCGGGAGGCTCGCCCGCTCCCTCGCCGTCTTCGGCGATGGCAGCGAGCAGCGTCTGGTCGCCGAACTGGCGGAGGTCGATCCCGATCAGGCCCCGCGCGCAGCGGACGAACTGCGCGCACGCTCGATCCTCGACGGAGACGCCTCGCTGCGGTTCATCCACCCGCTCGTGCGCAACGCCGTCTACGCCGACATTCCCGCTGGCGAGCGCAGTCAGGCGCACGCCAGGGCGGCGGCGCTGCTGCGGGAGCGCGACGCCAGCCCCGAGCGGATCTCCACCCAGCTGCTGGCCAGCGAGGGGCGGGAAGACGTGGCGGCGGTCGAGACGCTGGTCGAAGCGGCAAAGCGGGCGGTTGCCTCCGGCGCCCCCCGCTCGGCGGTCGCCTATCTATCGCGAGCGCTGCAGGAGCCGCCGCCGGTTGAACTGCGACCCGCGGTCCTCCGCCCGCTGATCTCCGCGAGCCTGCGGGCCGCCGACCTGGCGGCGTGGGCTGAGATCGAGCCTGACGTGCGAGCCGAGCTGGAGCGCGACCCCGCGCTTCGCAGCGACTGGGCAATTCCTCTGACGCTGGCGCTGGGATTCGAAGGGCGCTTCGAAGAGGCGGGCTCGTTGCTCAAGGACGCCGTCGACGTCGCCGTGGCGGAAGGCGACGTCGAGCGGGCCTTCCAGCTGGAGGCACAACTGCGGACGATCAGCATGGTGGTGCCGACCCTGCCCGAGGTCGACCTCAGCCGCTATGCCGACCAGATCGATCCCAGCGGCCCCGCCGGGCGGTTGGCGGCGGCGATGGAGTCGGGCATGGCGCTTGGCAGCGGCACCGCGGCGGAAGCCGCCGAGGCGGCCAGGCGGGCGCTCGCCGACGGCGCGATCTTCTTCGAGGAGACGGAGCTCGTCGCCGCCACGCTTGCGGTGACGGTGCTGGTCATCGCCGACGATTTGAGCGCGGCCCGCGAGGCGGTCGACCGGGCACACGTCATCGCCCAGGAGCGCAACGGCACTCCGGAGCTGGTCCGGTCGTGGTTCTGCCGGGGATTCGTCGCCTGGGGCGAAGGCGATCTCGTCGCCGCCGAGGCGGACATGCGCCAGGCGGCCGATCTCTCCTCGCTGGCCGGGATGGCGCCCGCGGCGCTGGCGTACCGGGGGCACCTGATCGAGATGCTGATCGAACGCGACGAGCTGGAGGAGGCGGAGGCGACGATGCAGGCTGCCGGGATGGCGACGGGACCGGTCCCCGAGAACCTTCTGTTCACCGTCTTCCTGGTCACCCGCACCCACCTGCGCTTCGAGCAAGGCGACATGGAGGCCGCCGCCGAGGACTTCGAGACGCTCGCCCGTCAGGGCGAGGGGTTGGGCCTCGGCGACGGTCCGCTCGCGGTCGCCGGCGTCTGGGGGACCCGGGCTCTGCTGGCGACCGGGAAGCGGGAGCAGGCCCGCGAGATGGCCGACCGCGCCATGTCCTATGCACGCCACTGGGGGACGCCGGGGTTCGTCGCGCACGGAATGTGCGCAGTGGCGGCAGCGCGGGGGGGAGCCGAGGAGATCGAGCTGCTGGAAGAAGCGGCGGCGATGGCGGACGGAGCGCTGGGGCCGATCGTGCGCGCCCAGGCGCTGCTCGAGCTGGGGCGGGCTCTGCGACGCGACGGTCGCCGCGCCGAGGCTCGGGGGCCGTTGCGGGAAGTCCTCGAGCTTGCCCGGCGCCGCGGCATGGCGAGGGCCGCCAAGCACGCCCGCGAGGAGCTGCAGGCGACTGGCGAGACGGTCCGGCGCTACGCGCCGATCGGGGTCGAGTCGCTGACTCCCAGCGAGCGGCGGGTCGCCGAGCTGGCCGCCTCGGGGATGACCAACCGCCAGATCGCCCAGTCGCTGTTCGTCACCGTGAAGACGGTCGAGGCCCACCTCAGCGCCGCCTACGACAAGCTCGACATCGAATCGCGCCGGCAGCTGCCGGCGGCGCTGGAGGACGGCGCGTCGGCCCGCTAGCCGGCGGCGACGCGCTCGATCAGGTCCGCGGCCAGCTCGGTCCCCCGCGCCTGCTGCAGGCGCTGCGAGGTGCGGGCGAGGCGGGCGGCGAGCTCTTCGTCGCCGAGCAGGCGGTCGATCGTGGCGGTTAGCTCGGCGCCGCTGTGGCGGTAGGTGTCGAGGCGGACGCCGAAGCCGGTCTCGTCGAGGCGCTGGGCGTTGTCGTGCTGGTCCCAGAAGATCGGCAGGGCGACCATCGGCTTGCCGAAGTAGAGCGACTCGGTGACGGTGTTGTTGCCGCCGTGGGTGATCACGAGGTCGACCTTGGGGAGGATTTCGGTCTGCGGCAGGAACTCTGCCCCGTCCATGTTGTCGGCGAGCTCGAACTCGGCGGCCTGTGGGCCCTTGGAGACGACGATCCGGTACGGCCCCTCGGCCAGCTCGGCGACCAGCTTCTCCATCAGCGCCACGTCGGCGGAGCCGAGCGAGCCGAGGCTGAGGTAGACCAGCGGCCCCTCGCCGTCGCGCAGCTTCTCCGGCAGCTCCCAGGCGGGGTCGGTGGCACGGACGCTCGCCTGCAGGTTGTGCCAGGTGGGGCCGAGCGGTCGCTCCCGCCAGTAGTCGACCTCGTCGGGATAGAGGTACAGGTTCAGCCACTCGCTCTCGTGGATGAACTCGTCGGGCGGCAGCGGCGGCGCCCCGCGCTCGCGGCAGAACTCGCTGAAGCGCTCGTGCAGCTCCCGGTGCGCCTCGCGGTAGGCGGCCCAGTACGCGTCCCAGCCGCTGCGGTCGCCGGCCGGCAGCCCCGAGAACGGCGGCGGCACCGCCGGGTCCTTGATCTCGGTCGGGTTGCAGGAGGCGATCCGCGCCCACGGCCGCCCGCAGGCCAGGAGGGCGGGGAAGCTGACGACGTTGTCCTCGACGATCAGGTCGGGCTCGAGCTCGTCGATGATCTCCCACAGCCGCTCGTCGACGTATTCGGCGCCCTCGACCAGGGCCTCGAAGGTGGGGGCGATGAACTCGCCCAGCTGCTCGGTGGTCGATTTGCGGAAGACCGGAGCGGTGTCGCGGATGAAGTCCTTCCAGAACTGCCCCGGCGCTTCCTCGGTCTCCGGCGGCGGCGTCAGCCGCATCAGCCGCTCCTCGAAGCCCTGGGCCTCCAGCGTCCCCGCGAACGACTCCTCGACGATGAAGACGACCCGATGCCCCCGCCGCCGCAGCACGTCGCCGATCCCGACGCAGTTGTTGGTCGGCCCGAACGCCCCCTCCGGGAAGAAGACGATGGTCGAGCCGGCGCTGCCCATCGGCGCATGATCGGCGAGGTTGGCCTTTTAGGCAATAGCCTTTGCGCAGCACCGTGACCGCCGCCGTTCGATCATTCGTCGTCCGCACCTACGGGTGGATGCTCTGCGGCCTGGTTCTGAGCGCGGGGGTCGCGGCCTGGCTCGCGGCCGGCAACGCCGGCGCCTACTTCGAAGACCACCCGCTCGTCTTCGTCGCGCTGCTGGTCGCGACGATCGGCCTGATGGCGGCGATCGGCCTCGGCGTCGACAGGCTCTCGGCTCAGGTCGCCGCCTTCCTCTACTTCCTCTTCGTCGCGATCAACGGCGTCGTCCTCTCGGTCGTCTTCGACGCCTACACCTCGGCCGAGATCGCCCCCGCCTTCCTCGCCGCGGCCGGGATGTTCGGCGTCGCCGCGCTCTACGGCTACCGCACCGAACGCGACCTCGGCGACCTGCGCTCCTTCGTCTTCATCGGCTTCTGGGGATTCTTCTTCGCCTTCTGGCTCAACCTGGTCTTCGCCTCCAGCGCCCTCTACTGGCTGGTCACCTTCGCCGGCGTCGCGCTCTTCCTGGCGATGACCATGATCACGAGCCAGAAGCTTGCGGAGCTCGGCGCGCAGCGCAGCGGCGTCGAAGCCGAAAACCTGGCGGTGTTCGGGGCGCTGCTGCTCTACCTCGAGCTGTGCTCAACGTCTTCCTCTACCTGCTCCGCTTCAGCGGGCGGGGATCGGGGAGCTAGAACGGCATCTTCTCGCGGGCGCCCTTGCCGGCCTCGTGGCTCTTGTCGGCGGCGCGGCGGGATTTGCCGGCGGATTTGCTGAGCAGGCGGCCGATCGGGCCGGGGGCCTTGCCGCCGGCGCGCTGGCCGAGGGAGAAGCCCTTGTCGCTGCCGCGGCGGGCGTGGTTGGAGAGGGAGGGGACGAGGAAGCCGAGGATCGCCAGCAGGATGCAGATTCCGATTACGACCGCGATCAGCATGAGCGTTCCCCTGTCCGCCTAGAGCTTGCGCTCGATTTGCTCGGCTTTGTCTCCGTGGTGCTCGGCCAGTTCGCGCTCGCGCTCGGCTGCTTCGGCGGCTTCCCGCGCTTTCTGCTCGTGGTCCTCGGCTTTCGAGCCGTGGACCTCGGCCTCTTGGCGGTGGCCGCCGGCCCGTTCGCGAAGCCGCATCTGCTCCAGTTCGCGCCGTTTCTTGGCGCGTTGGGCGGAGACGGCGACCAGGGCCAGAATCGCGATGGCTATGACGACGATGACTGCGATAACCCAGATGGACATGGCACCTTTGCTACCCAGCTGGACGGTTGGTCAACCATCCCGATCTGAATGGGAGTGCACCGGGTAGCTGAGCCGTGTGTTCGACTGGCTCACCCAGGAAGTCTCCAACAGCGCCGTCACCTATCCGGTCGTCTTCGTCGCCTGCGCGACCGACGTCCTCTTCCCGCTGATCCCCTCGGAGACGATCGTGATCACTGCCTCGGTGCTGGCCGCACAGGGGGAACTGCTGATCTGGGCGATCGTGCCGCTGGTCGCCCTCGGCGCCTTCCTCGGCGACAACCTCTGCTACCTGCTCGGGCGCAAGATCGGCGACCCGGTTGCGGATCGTCTCTTCAAGGGAGAGAAGGGGCAGGCGCGGCTGCGCTGGGCCGAGCGAGCGCTCTGCCGCCGCGGTGCGATCCTGATCGTCGTCGGCCGCTTCATCCCGGGCGGGCGCACCGTGACCACCTTCGCCGCCGGCACCCTGGAGATGCCCTACCGCCAGTTCGTCGCCGCCGACGCCTGCGCCGCGGCGCTGTGGGCGCTCTACGTCTCGATGCTCGGCTACCTCGGCGGCGAGACCTTCAAGCACAGCCTCTGGCTGCCGCTGGCGACCTCGCTCGGCTTCGCGATGGCGGTCGGCCTTGGCGTCGAAGCCTGGCGGCGGCTGCAGCGCCGCCGCGGCAAGGACATCCTCGGCGACGAGCTGCCCGAGGCGGCGACGGAGTAGACGATCGTCGGCGATGAGAGGCGTTGTCGGTCGAGCACGACATCCGCGTTTGCTTCACTTCCTTCACCAGAGAAAGGAGGTGGTCCTAACTTGAATCACATGCTTAAGGGGACTCTGGAGGTGCAGGGCCGCTAGGCGCCGCACTGGTTCGGGCGCCCGGCGGAATCCACCCCGGGCACCGGCGAGCCGTTGGGAGCCGGACTTTGTCCCATCCGGTCGCAGTTCCCGCGTTCGCTTCCAGCACCAGGCCGGGGTCGCCATTGGCGGCCCCGGCGTTTTTCGGCGCCGCGCCGGTCAGCTGAGTTCCTGCAGGCCCTGCTGCGCTTCGGAGAGCAGGTGGGAGGCGATCCTCCAGCGGCGCTGCAGCACCGGTTCGATCGTCGCCGATTCGCAGCCGGCTTCGCCGACGCAGCCGCCCCAGTCGTTGGCGGCCACGATGTAGCGGTTGTAGGCCTTCTCGGCGGGGGTGCCGACCGCGGTGAGGCAATCGATCTCGACTTCGTCGGTGGGGATGCGGTGATAGGTGGAGCCGATCGCGTGGACTTCGTCGACGTACTGTTCGTAGGTGACGCCGACGGCGAGGCGCCGTCGCAGCCCGTCCATCGAGCCGACGAAGCTGCCGAGCTGGCTCTGGCAGGTGGAGCTGGCGCGGGTGCTGGTCTGCTTCGACCTCGGCTTCTGCTTGGCGTTGGCAGTCGCGGTCGTCGCGGTCGAGCCGCTGGCGATCGTGGCCTCGCCGCCGGTCGAAGTGCCGCCGCCACCGCAGCCGGAGAGGAGCAGCGCCGCGATCAGGGCGCAGCAGGCGAGCTGGACCCGGGCGGCGGCTGGCACCCGCGGCAGTCTACGTCCTGTAGAAACACTCCTCGTGCGAGGGATTCTCGGCTTCGGAGGGCTGCTGGCGGTGCTGCTGCTGGCGGTGCTGGCATTCGTCCCGGCCGTGTCGGCGGCGCCGGCGCCGAAGGTGCTGGTCGTCGGCGACAGCCTCGAGGAACTCACCTCGCCCTACCTGAGCCGCTACCTGCCCGGCGCCGAAGTGGTCGTCAACGCCGTCGGCGGCTCCAACAGCTACCAGATCTTCGACCTCTTCCAGGAAAGCTACGAACCCTCCGACTCGGTGATCGTCTTCGACGCCGGCACCAACGACAACCCCTCCTATCCGCAGATCCTCGCTGGCAACCTCGCCAAGGTCGCCGCGATCGTCGGCAACCGCTGCATGGTCGTGCCGACGATCCACGGCCTTCACCCCGGCGGCGTCAGCGATGCCGGCAAGAACCGCACCGTCGCCGAATTCGCCGCCTCGCGGCCCGGAACCCAGGTGCCGGACTGGAACGGGTTCGTCGCCGCTCATCCCGAGCTGATGCAGGCCGACAACCTGCACCCGATTCCGGCGGGGGCCGAACTGCGGGCGCAGCTGATCGCCCAGGGGGTCGAAGGCTGCCTCGCCTACGAGCAGGCGCGCGCCACCGCGCCGCCACCCCAGCCGCGGCCGCAGGTGGAGACGTTCACCCCGGTCGGGCGCCTGCAGGCGCGGCAGCAGGCGGTGATGGCCGCGATCCGGTCCGACGTGCTGCGCCAGGCTGCCGCCACCGCACTCCTCGCCCCGCTCGTGGGCAGCCGGTGAGCGGCGACGGCGCGAGGTGCAAACCTGTAGCCATGGAGCTGCCCCGTGCCTGAGGTGGTGATGCCGCGCCTCTCCGACTCGATGGAGGAGGGGACGATTCTCAGCTGGCTGAAGCAGGTCGGGGACGAGATCGCGGTCGGTGACGAGCTGGTCGAAATCGAGACTGACAAGGCGAACATGGCTTATGAAAGCGATGTGGCTGGGACGCTGAGCGAGATCTTGGCCAAAGAGGGGGAGACGTTGCCGATCGGGGCGCCGATTGCGGTGGTTGGGGATTCGGGTGAGGGACCGGGCGCCAAGCCCGCGGGTCCTGCCGCCGCAGGGGACCCACCCCCACCTGCGCGGCAGGTGGGGGTCCCCCCTACGACGTCACCCACGGGAGGGGCGGCGGTGGCTGACGCCGGAGCTCCAGCCCCGGTGGCTGCCGACGGGGAGCGGGTCAAAGCTTCACCGCTTGCGCGGCGGCTGGCTCGGGAGCGCGGTTTGGATCTTGGAAGCTTGCACGGGTCGGGTCCTGGGGGCCGGATCGTCAAGGCGGACGTGGAGGGAGCGGTTGCTCCCGTGGGTGACGCCGTAGGGGGGACCCCCACCGACGGTGTCGGTGGGGGTGGGTCCCCTGCGGCGGCAGGACCCGCGGGCTTGGCGCCCGGTCCCTCAGTCGAGACGGCCAAAGGTCAGACCCAAATCCAGGAGCTGAACAAGACGCAGCAGACGATCGCGCGGCGGATGGCGGAGTCGAAGGCGACCGCGCCGCACTTCTACCTGACGATCGAGATCGAGATGACGAAGGCGGTCGAGGCGCGGGCGGCGATCAAGGCCGCCGCCAAGGAGGGCGACCCGGTGCCCTCGTTCAACGACATGATCGTCAAGGCCTGCGCGATCGCCCTGCGCGAGTTCCCGAAAGCCAACGGCGCCTACCGCGACGGCCGCTTCGAGCTCTACTCGCGCGTCAACGTCGGCGTCGCCGTCGCCGCCCCCGAAGCGCTCGTCGTCCCCACCGTCTTCGACGCCGACCGCAAGGGCCTGCGCCAGATCGCCGCTGAGAGCCGCGCCCTCGCCGGCAAAGTTCGCGACGGCTCGATCACCCCGCCGGAGCTCTCGGGCGGCACCTTCACCGTCTCCAACCTCGGCATGTACGGGATCGACTCCTTCGAGGCGGTGATCAACATGGGCCAGGCGGCGATCCTCTCGGTCGGCGCGATCCGCGAGGCCCCCGCCGTCCGCGACGGCGAGATCGTCCCGGCGCGGCTGATGAAGGCGACGATCGCCTGCGACCACCGCATCCTCTACGGCGCCGAGGGCGCCGAGCTCCTCGCCCGGGTCAAGGCCCTGCTCGAAGAGCCGGTAACCCTCGCCCTCTGAGCAGCTTCGAAGCGCAGATCAGTCCGCCTGGCCCCCGCCCAGCTCCGGCGGCAGCGCTTTCGGGCCGTCCGGATACATGTGCCGCAGCTGCTCCTCGTTCATCTCCAGGGTGCTCGTGATCCCTTCCGCCGGCGCGCCGACCACCAGCCAGAGCTGGTCGCCGTCGGTGTCGTTGAACAGCTGCCGCACCGTCTCCGGCTCGACCAGCAGCGCATCGTGCGGCGCCAGCGTCAGCACCTCCTCGCCGACCCGCACCCTCCCCGTGCCCTCGAGCAGCACATACAGCTCCTCCTGCTCGAAGTGCCGGTGCCAGGTCGAGGCCTGCCCCGGTTCCAGCCGCCACATCCGCGCCCCCAGCTTCGAGGCCCCCAGCTGCGCACCGAGGTCGGTGTTCAACGTCTTCATCTGATTCGACCGCCGCCAGAAGGCATCGGCGGCGCGGAGAACGCGAAATGACATTGCCGCAAGTATGCCGTTGCAGAACTCGCCTGAACGCGTCGGATTTTCGCCACAGCGGGGTGGGGCAAAAATCGGCTGGGCTTACTCCGCAGACAGAAACGTTCGCTAGCCTCCCCTCCGTGGAGCAGTTGATCCATGTCACCGAGTTCCAGCCCCTCGGTGGGTACCGGTTGCGTTTGCGCTTCGACGACGGTACGTCGGGTGAGCTGGACTTCGCTGCTAAAACTGGGGCGGAGTGTTCGCGCCGCTGGCGGACCCCGAATATTTCGGTCGTGTCTCGCTGGACGAGGAGCTGGGGACGATCGTGTGGCCGAACGGAGCCGACATCGCTCCCGAGACTCTCCACCGCTGGGTGGTGGAGGGATCAGGCCCGGCTGCTCGCTAGCGCAGAGACGCCTACGTGGTGTCTTCGGCGTGGTAGCGGTCGAGCAGCTGTAGCTCGTCGTCGTGCTTGGGGAAGAGGAAGAAGACGATGAGGCCGCCGAGGAGGACGGCGACGATGCCGGCGAGGAAGGTCCAGTCGCCGCCGTCGAGGAAGGAGCTGCGGGCGGCGACGACGATCTGGTGCGCGTACTGGGGATATTGCTCGGCGGTGTTGGCGGCGCTGGCGAAGGACTTGGTCAGCTCGTTCTGGACCCGCTCGCTGACCTTGGCGCCTTCGGGGGAGGCGGCGATCTGGGAGGCGAAGCTGGAGGCGTAGCCGGCGGTCAGCAGGGCGCCGAAGATCGATTGCATGACGGCGCCGCCGAGGTCGCGCTGGAGATCGGCGGTGCCGGAGGCCATGCCGGCGCGCCGGACCGGGACCGAACCGGTCAGCGAGCGCGAGGCGGGGGTGCCGGCGAGGCCGACGCCGGTGCCGACCAGGGCGTAGCCGAGGCCGACGACCCAGTACGACGAGCCCGTCTCCCAGAAGACCAGCATCACCGCGAAGGCGAGCAGGCAGAAGCCGAAGCCGAGCAGCAGCGTCAGCCGCGAGCCGTGCGATTCGACCAGCTTCGCCGAGCGCGGCGCCACCAGCACCATCATCACCGCGCCGGGGAGGATCGCCATCCCCGCCTGCAGGGTCGAGTAGTCGAGCACGTTCTGGACGTACTGCTGGCCGATGAACATCGCCCCCATCAGCGAGCCGAAGACGATGATCCCGGCCAGCGCCGCGACCCAGAAGGTCCGCCGCGCGGCGATCTCGAGGTCGTAGAGGGGCGAGCGGGCGCGCCGCTGGCGCAGCAGGAAGGCGCCGGCGAAGGCGACGGCGACGATGCCGAGGACGATCGCGGTGCGGCCCTTGCCGGGTTCCGGCGCCAGGTTCAGCGCCAGCACCAGCGCCCCGACCAGCCCGATCGAGAGCAGGCCGCCGAGGTGGTCGACGGGGTCGGTCGTCTCGTTGACGTGGGCGGGGATCAGGCGCAGGACGAGGACCAGCGCCACGGCCGCCAGCGGCGCGGTGACGAGGAAGACCGAGCCCCAGGCGAAGCCTTCCAGGAGCGCTCCGGCGAGGAGCGGGCCGAGCGCCGAGATGCCGCCGCCGAGCGCCGACCAGAGCGCGATCGACCGCGTCCGCTGCGGGCCCGACCACAGCGCCGTGATCAGCGCCAGCGTCGTCGGGTAGGCCATGCCGGCGGCGACCCCGCCCAGCACCCGGGCGCCGAAGAGGACGGTGGCCGAGGGTGCCAGCCCGGCGAGGATCGAGGCCGGGACCGAGAGCGCCATCCCCGCCACCAGCATCGCCTTGCGGCCGTAGCGGTCGCCGACCGCGCCGAGGTAGAGGACCGAGGCGGCGAGCCCGAGCGAGTAGCCGACCGCGATCAGGTCGATCGCCGTCTGGCCGGCGTCGAAGGCCTTGCCGATGTCCGGCAGGGCGACGTTGGCGACGGCGAGGTTGAGGTTGGCGACCCCGGCGACGAGGATCAGCGTCGCCAGGACCAGGCCGGCGCGCTTGGGAGCGGCCGCTTCCATCGCCGCTTACGCGCCCACCGAACTAGAGCTCGATCCAGGTCCCGGTCGGGCCGAGATTGCGGACCGTCGTCGGCCCGACCTCGCTCTCGCAGCCCCAGGACTCGTGGATGTGGCCGCAGACGGCCAGGCGCGGTCGCTTCTCCTCGATCGCCCGCAGCAGCGCCGGGCTGCCGAAGTGGGTGTCGCCGCCGGCGCTGTCGCAGTGGTCGCGCGGCGGCGAGTGGAGGACCAGGACGGCATCCTCGGGGCAGGGCGCGAGCATCTCGCTCGCCGCCTCGTCATCGAGGTCGAAGCTCCAGTCCCAGGGCGTGACCGGGATCCCGGCGCCGAGGCCGAAGAACTCGACCCCGTCGATCGTCGTGCCCTCGCCGTGGAGGACGGTGGCGGCGCTCCAGCCGTCGGCGGCCTCGCGCAGCGCATCGACGGTCTCGTTGTTGCCGGGCACCAGCACCGTCGGCGTCTCGATCGCGGCCAGCGCCCCGATCGTCTCCGCCAGCCCCTCGTGGACCGAGGCGAAGTCGCCGGCGCCGATCACCACGTCGGCCTCGGCCGACATCTCGACCAGCTTCGCCCCCTGCTCGAGGTCGCGGTGCAGGTCGCTGAAGGCGAGGATGCGCACGCGCAAAACCTAGCCGTTTCGTGCCTCAGAACCTACTTAGCGGTTTCTAAGCTCCGCTTTACTCCGCCGATGCATCCTTCAAGCGTGGCCGTCGGGATCAGGCGACGCGAAGTCCCGCCGCTCCCCCTCTGGCGACGGGGCCGCCGTGTGGTTCTCCTAGCCGCGACGATCTGCCTGGTCCCGGCGGCCATCTCCTGGATCCACGCGCTGAGCCAGCCGCGCAACATCGGCTGGAACATCGCCACGGTCGAGTGGGTGCGCCAGCACGGCGGCAACCCGCTCGTCTCGCAGGTGGAGAACTGGTACTACGAACTGAACGCCCCCTCGAAGGGCGGTCCGCCGCTGAAGTCGCTGCCGCAGGTCGGCGTCGCCGATGCCTCCTCGCACGAAGACAAGGAACTGAAGCACCCGATCTACCGGCCGCCGCCAATCAAGCCGCTGATCCACCCGGCGCTGCCGGGCGAGGGGGTCTGGCACGCCTCCTCGGCTACCGCCGGGGCGCGGCCACCGGTCCTCCTCACCACCTTCCGCAGCGACCCCGAATACCCGCAGTTCGTCGCCGGCGTCGCCTGGCTCGACAGTGGCCGCACCCATCTCGTCTACGTGCCGGGGCTGGCCGAGCCGCCGGAACTCGAAGACCGCGGCCCGGCCGAGGTGCCCCCCGCCAAGCGCGACGAACTGGTGGCGACCTTCAACGGCGGCTTCCCGCTCGAAACCTCGAACGCGGGGCTGATCTACCGCGGCCAAGTGCTGGCGCCGATGGTGAACGGGATCGCCACCCTGGTCGAGTACCGCAACGGGCGGGTCGACATCCGCCCCTGGGAGAGCGGCGAAAAGGCGAGCCCGAAAGTCGTCTTCGCCAAGCAGAACCTGCCGCCGATCATCGACGAAGGCAAGCTCAACCCCAACCTCAGCGACGGGCCCGAATGGGGGGCGACGGTCAACAACGCGGTCCGGGTCTGGCGCTCTGGCCTCGGGATCGACAGCCACGGCAACCTGATCTACGCCGCTGCCAACGACCAGACGGTCGAATCGCTGGCGAAGATCCTCCAGCGCGCCGGCGCGGTGCGGGCGATGGAGCTCGACATCAACGAAGACTGGACCAGCTTCATCAGCTACCGCCATCCCGGCGCGGTGGAACCGTCGAACCTGCTGCCGGAAATGTTCCGGCCCGCCACCCGCTACCTCGAACCCGACGAACGCGACTTCTTCGCCGTCTACGTGAAGGGGAGGAAATGACCCCGGCGCGGATCACCCCCGGCGCCCGCGCCCGCCGCGCCCTCCTGGTCGACGCGATCGCCGCGGCGGCGCTCGCCGCCCTGGCCCTCAGCCTGGCCGCAGGCCTCGGCGTCGTCGCCTTCTTCGCCCTGCCCATCCTCCTGCTCGGCTTAGCCTGGATCGGAGCCGAACGGCTGGTTCGCAGGCTCAGGGGCTGAGCGCTTCGACCGAGGCTTTGAGCTCAGGCGGGTCGACCGCCGGGAAGCGGTAGAGCTCCGGCTCGACTTCCTCGAAAAGCTCCCGCAGTCGCTCCGGCTCCACCCAGCCCGACTCGACCATTTCCTTCACGTCCTTCAGGTCGAGCTCGAAGCCGCGCTCGAGCTTCGACATCGCTTGCGAATAAGGATCGAAATCGAAAACCTCCAGATTCCGCTCGCGGAAGCGGAACCGCGAGCGCTCACGCCAGCCGGGAAGCTCGGGCAGGAAGTCGAGCGGGGAGGCCAGCTCGACGTTCACTGTCAGTTCCTCCTTGAGCTCCGCGATCCTGCGCAAGCCAGCGTCGGACTCCGGCTCGAAACGGATGTCGATGTCGACCGTCGACTGCCGCCATCCCTCGAGAACCGCCGTCGCACCGCCGGTGAGATACATCTTCGTGCCGGGGGGGACGACCCGGCCGAGCTCTGCGGCGAGTCGCCGCACCCGCTCCGCGTCAGCCCGCTCGCGCATGCCCCGCAGCTCGCGCAAAACTCGCGACGCGAGCAAGTATCGCGTTGTAGCGAGAGTGTGCTCCGTCGCCGAGTTCGCTGCTCAGGCGCAGATACAGCCGGTGCGCCGCCGGCTCCTCCGCGTCCTCGCTACCTACGAGCTCTTTCACTCCCAGCTTGGACGCGGCCGCGCGCACCGCGAAGGCGTTCACCGTCTCGCGCCCGGCTTCGAGGTCCTCGATGCCCGGAAGGACGATCTCAGCGCCCGGAAGGCTGTCGAGATTCTGCTGCGGCACCAGCCAAGCCTAGACGCTTGGTTCCTGCTCGACCGCGACTTCTTCCACCTTGCCGCTCGGCATCCAGGCAAGGGAGACGACGAAGGCGACGGCCATCGCTGCCGCCATCCCGTAGAAGACGGTGCGGGAGGCGAGGGCGAAGTCGTGGGGGATGCTGTCGACGACCTTGGCGATCGGGCCGTGGAGGTGGGCGGGCGCTTCGCTGCTGCTCCCGCCCTGGCTGATCGCGTCGGCGATTTCGTCGGCGGCGTGCTTGGGGACGCCGTTGGCAGCGGCGGTCGCCTCGAGGTTGGAGCGGTTCTCGAGGATCAGGACCGAGCCGAGGACGGCGAGGCCGAGGCTGGAGCCGAAGTTGCGCACGGTCTGGGTGATCCCGGTCGCCTCACCGTAGCGGCTGCGCGGCACCCGATTCAGCGCGTCGGTGTTGGCGGGGCTGAGGACGAGGCCGACCCCCGCGCCCGCGATGACGATGAAGTACCACTGGTCGCTGACCGAGAGCTTGGTCAGCGAATGGCCCCAGAGGAAGAAGCCGACGGCGGCGACGGCGCAGCCGAGGACGACTGAGGGCCGCGCCCCGACTTTGTCGAGGACCTTGCCGCCCCACTGCGAGGCGGTGGCGAAGCCGGCGAAGAAGATCAGCAGGTAGAGCCCGGTTTCCGAGGCGCTTTCGCCGAGCGAGATCTGCGCGTACATGCTGGCGAAGAAGAAGAGCGGGACGAAGGGGATCATCAGGAAGAAGAGGACGACGTTGTCGACCGCGAAGGCGCGGTCGCGGAAGACCGAGAGCCGCAGCAGCGGGTTCTCCACCCGCAGCTCGTAGCGGACGAAGGCGGCGAGGATCGCGAGGCCGGCGGCGATGCAGAGCCAGGTCGTGGCGCTGCCCCAGCCCCAGACGCTCGACTGCTGCAGGCCGAGGACGGCGAGCCCCATGCCGCCGGTGATCAGCACCGTGCCTCGGTAGTCGAGCGGCGCCGGGTGCTTCTCGTCGGCCGGCTTCGACTTGGCGATCAGCAGCAGGGCGACGATCGCGACCGGGATGTTGACCCAGAAGATCGCCCGCCAGGTCCACTCGGTCAGGTAGCCGCCGGCGATCGGGCCGATCGAGGTGAGGCCGCCGGCGACGGCGAAGAAGATCGCCATCGCCTGGCCGCGCTGGCGCACCGGGAAGGCGTTCAAGACGATCGCCAGGGCCGCCGGGAACATGATCGCCGCGCCGGCCCCCTGGATCACCCGGAAGGCGATCAGCCAGGGCTCGTCGAGCGAGCCGGTGGGGGTGGCGCCGCAGAGCGCCGAGGCGGTGGCGAAGACGAGGACGCCGGTGACGACCATGCGGCGGTGGCCGGCGATGTCGGCGAGGCGGCCGCCGAAGGCGAACAGGGCCGAGAGCGAGAGCAGGTAGCCGTTGATGATCCACTGCACGCCGGTGGTGCTGAGCGAGAGGTCCTTCTGGATCGTCGGGATCGCGATCGCGACGATCGTCTGGTCGATGAAGGTCATCGAGACGGCGAAGATCATCGCCGCGAGGATCCATTTGCTGTTCTGGCTGGACGAGTCGTTCATGCCTCGGCCTTTGCCGTCACGAACGCGATTCCTTCCCGGGGGCCTCGCCTTGATACGTAGCAATCTTTGACTAATCGAGATGAGTGTGGTAGGTCTTCTCCTGCATCGATAGGGAGAGAGGGAAATGAGACGGCTGTATGCGTTGGGCTTGGTTCTGGCGCCAGTGATCTTGGCGCTCAGCTTCACCACGACCTCCTCGGCGACGGTCCTGTGCAAAACCGCCCCGAGCCCGTGCTCTGGCATCTACGGCAAAGGGACCGCCGTCGAAGCGAGTCTCAAAGGGACCTCGGTGCTTCATCCGCCGTTCGGAAACGTCGAATGCTCCGCAGGCTCGATCAAAGGCGAAGTGACCAGTCCCGGAAGCGAAGAAGCCAACGTGTCGGGAGTGGTCAAAACGCTGAGCCTCGCAACCTGCAATGCCACCGTCACCGTTCTCAAATCGGGGACCTTCAAGGTCGAATCCCCGAAAGAAGGCAACGGCACGCTGAAGCTGGAAGGCTTCGAAACAACAGTCGAAGTCTTCGGCTTCCACTGCATATTCTCGGGAAGCGCCTCCTTCTCTCTCAAAGGGGGAGAAATGGCCTCCCTCTTGGGCACGTCGCTGATCAAACGCACCGGCGGCAGATCGGGTGTGTTCTGCGGCTCGGAAGCCTCGTGGACAGCCGAATACACAGTCACGAGCCCGGCCCCGCTCTACGTGGCAGGCAGAGCAGCGAGCGAATGGACAATGGGCGGCAAATCGCTGGAAAGCGAAGTCCAAGTCGAATACGAAGGGCAGCTTGCGCTAGGGAGCACCAGTGGCGACGTCGTCTGCCCGGTCGGTTTCGTGCTCGGTGTGGGACCCGCCGGGGAAACCGTGGTCGTCCAGACGTTCCTGAACATCGGGGGCTGCGCTGCGCCTACCGGGACCTGGGCCGGCTGCTGGCTGATCGATGCCAGCGGAACCGCCAAACCAGCCGTCGACCTCAACGGCAACCACCTCGACATCACAGAAGTCGAATTCAAATACACGTTCAATGAAGCCTGCAAGCTTCTCGAGAGCAGAAGAACATTCGACGCTAAATTCGCCAAAATCACAGCGGCGTTCGCGGGGCCGCCGGGCAACAGCCTGACGTTGTCCGGAAGCGGGGAATCGGAATTGGGCTCGGTCTCGATCCTCGAAGAATTCGAAGGCAGCCCCAGCAACGTGATCACCGAAGTCGGGGAAGCGGGAACACTGTCGCTGATGGAATAGGCGCTTGGGCCGGCCAGCGTGGGTGCAGTGGCCTTCTGGATCCTCGCGGAGGAGGCGATTCCTCCCCGGGGTCCGGTATTGTCGCCGCCGCAATGCCCGGTGTCTTCTGGCTCGGATTCGGAATCGCGGCGGCCATCTTCCTGATCGGCTGCATCGCCGGTGCGCGCTCGCGCACGGGCAGCCTCGCCAGCGGCGCCGCGATGGGCGCCTACCTCGGCGCCATGGCCGCCTTCCCGCTGCTGGCCATCGGCCTCGCCACTTCTTAGTCCCGCCGCTCCAACCAGCGCCGACGGGACGAAAACCGGTCTATGCAACCGGAAATCGTCCCGTCGGCGGGGGTGAAAGGATTGGCTGCGTGGCCAATGATGGACGTGCCGAGGCGCCGCGCACCGAGCGAACCCTGCCGGGGGTCTGGCGCCTGCGCCTACCCCTGCCCTGGCCGGGCGTGCCGCACGGCAACGCCTGGGCGGTCGAGAGCGACGGGGGCATCGTCATGTTCGACACCGGGATGGGCGGCAAGGGACGGCTGCGGCAGCTCGACCTCGCCTTGGCGCAGGCCGGCTTCGGGGTCGAGGACGTCCGCCTAGTCGTCTGCACCCATTCCCACACCGACCACTACGGCCTCGCCGGCGCGATCACCGAAAGCGCTGGCTGCGAACTCTGGATGCACCCCAACTGGGAGCACGTGCGCCTGCTCGCCGACGACCCCGCGGCGGCGCTGGAGCAGCGGATCGAGGTGGCGCGGATGAGCGGGGTCCCGGCGAAGGCGCTGGAGCGCTACCGCGAGGCGCGCAGCGACGGCGAGACCGGCATCGACGCGATCAAGGAGCCCGACCGCGAGCTCGTCCCCGGGGTCGAGGTCGAGACCGACCTCGGCACCTGGCAGGTCCACGAGACCCCCGGCCACGCCCCCTCGCACGTCGTCCTCCACCAGCCCGAGAAAGGGCTCTTGATCTCCGGCGATCACCTGCTCGGCCGCACGGTCCTCTTCTTCGACCACGGCCATAGCCCCGACCCGGTCGGCGAATTCCTCGCCAGCCTCGACCGGGTCGAGCCGCTCGCCGTCGGTCTCGTCCTGCCCGGCCACGGGCGCACCTTCCGCGACCCGGAGGCGAAGATCGCCGAGTCGCGGCGCCAGGTCGAGCAGCTGATCGGCAAAGTCCGGGCCGCCCTGACCGAGGGGGAGAAGACCGCCTTCGACGTCGTCGCCGAGATCATCGGCCCCGAGAACGTCAACTCACCCGCCAGCGCCTGGGCGCTGCAGATCGTCCTCTCCTGCCTCGACCACCTCGCGATCGCCGGCGAGGTGCGGACGATCGAGGGGTCCGACCCGCAGCGCTGGGCACTCGCGTAGCCTTTCTCCCCCAATGGCGAGCTTCCGATACGTCCGCCACGTGGCCGCCCCGCCCGAGATCGTCTTCGAGGTGCTGACCGACCACCGGCGCTATCCCGAGATCACTCCCCTGCGCAAGGCCGAGCTCGAGCGCGAAGGCGAGCCGGCGCCGAACGGCCTCGGCGCGATCCGCGTCCTCAGCGCGGTCGGGCCGCCGATGCGCGAGGAGGTGATCGCCTACGAGCCGCCGCAGCGCTTCTCCTACAAGCTGCTCTCCGGGCTGCCGTTCCGCGACCACGTCGGCACCGTCGAGCTGACGCCGCTCGACAAGGGCACGCAGGTGATCTACGCGGTCCACACCACCCCGACCGTCCCGCTCGGCGGGTTCGTCGCCATGGCCGGTCTCAAGCAGGCGATCAAACAGCTGCTCGGCGGGGTCGCGAAGGAGTCCGAGCGCCGCGCCGCGGATGCTCGGTAAGCACTCGCTCGAGCCCCACCTCTGGCATCGGTCCAACCGGCGCCTGGCGATCGTCCTGCTCGCGCTGGGCCTCGTGATCGGCGCCGGGGTCATCGCCTACGAAGTCCTCAAGCGCCCCGGCGACGTCCACAACCAGGAAGCGATCGAAAGCTTCCAGCCCGAACGCTCGTCGCAGCCGCCGCCGAAGCCGAAGACCGTCAACTGGCCGATCTTCGGCCTCAACCCGGCCCGCACGCGCTATCTGCCGGCGAAGGGGGTGAAGCCCCCGTTCAAGCTGCTCTGGCACTACTCGGAGAAGCCTCTGCTCGAGTTCCCGCCGGTCTACGCCAACGGCAGGCTCTACGCGGTCAACAACAGCGGCTACGCCTTCGCCCTCGACGCCGAAACCGGCAAGGTCCTGTGGGAACGGCGGATCGGCCGCCTCAACGCCTCCTCGCCGGCCTACCACAAGGGCCGCCTCTACATCGTCAACCTGGTCCCCGGCCACATCGTCAAGCTGAACGCGAAGACGGGGAAGATCATCTGGAAACGGCCGCTGCCGGGACGCGCCGAGTCCTCGCCGCTGGTCCTCGGCCGCACCGTCTACTTCGGCTGCGAAAACGGCTACCTCTACGCGCTCAGCACCGGCAAAGGCCAGGTGCGCTGGGCGACGCCGCTGGGCGGGCCGATCAAGTCGGCGCCGGCCTTCCGCGACGGCGTCCTCTACGTCGGCGACTACGGCGGCTACATGAACGCGGTCGACGCCGGCAGCGGCAAGCTGATCTGGCAGAGCGGCTCGCTCGGGCCGGGCTTCGGCGGCACCGGGGAGTTCTACTCGACCCCGGCGCTCGCCTTCGGTCGCGTCTACGCCGGCAACAACGACGGCCGCGTCTATAGCTACGACCAGCAGAACGGCGCCCTCGCCTGGACCCACTCGACCGGCGGCTACGTCTACTCCGGCCCGACCGTGGCCAGCACCCCGACGACGCCGCCGACCGTCTACATCGGCTCCTTCGACGGCAACATCTACGCGCTCAACGCCAAGGACGGCGAAACCCGTTGGTCGCGCTCGGCCGGCGGCCAGGTGGTCGGCTCGCTCTCGGCGGTCGGCAACATCGTCTACGTCGCCCAGTTCTCGAGCAAAGCGACCAACGGCTTCGACATGAAGACCGGCAAACAGGTCTTCCACTACAAGACCGGCACCTACACGCCGGTCATCTCCGACGGCCGCCGCATCTACCTGACCGGCTACTCGAGCATCAACGCGCTGGAACCGATCCACCCGAAGACCAAGGTGCTGCCGGCGCACGTGGCGAGGGCGCCGAAGCCGAAGCCGAAGAAGCCGGCGAACAAGAAGCACCCGGCGAAGCAGAAGCCCAGGCCTAAGGCGAAGCGACAAGCACCGCAGCACTCCCACCACCACCGACGAGCGCACCCTGCTGCAACGCACCCAAAGGCACACGCACAGGGCGGGAAGAGCGGTAGCGGGTCAAAGTGAATTCGTAGGAGACCGGCTTCGACTCGACCCGGTGGAAGGCGGGCGGGAGGAGCCGCGGCGCCGCCTGCTCTGCCGCTGACTTCGAGCCGACCAGGTCGATCTCGGTCAGCGGCGGCAGCTGCTGCGGGGCCGCGGTAGCGTCGAGGTAGTAGCGCAGCGGCCATTGGGCCGCGTAGCGGTTGGTCACCACCACCTCGCCTTTGTGCATGGCCCCGACCTCGGCGGCGGCGTTGCGCAGGTCCTCGCGCTGCAGGCGCGGCAGGCGGTCGATCTCGAGGGTGAAGGCGAGCCCGCAGAGGCAGAAGGCGGCGGCCAGGGCCAGGCCCGCGAGCCCCGCCCGGCGCACCGCGAAGCCGGCGCCGAGCAGGATCAGCAGCGGCACGAAGACCGGCAGCAGGTTGCGCCCGTCGACGTAGTCGGAGCCAAGGAAGGCGAGCAGCAGCGGCAGCGCCAGGGAGATGCCGCCGACCAGGGCCGCGACCCCTGCCGCGCGTTTCTCCTCGGAGCTGCCGAGCGCGAGCAGCAGCGCCAGCGCGGCGAGCGCCAGCAGCAGCGGCACCGCGAGCGGGATCGGGATCGTCTGTCGCTTGCCGTGCTCGTCGCCGTTGTCGGCGCCGACCAGCTTCGCCGTCGCCCGTTCCAGGCGTTCGGCGCGCGGTTGCGCGGCGATCCAGCCGGCGTGGGCGTGGTCGCGCTGCTGCAGGCCGATCGGCAAGAGCAGCAGGCCCATCGCCAGGATCGGCAGCAGCGCCACCGCCGCCCGGCGCCGGTAGGGACCCCACAGCAGCAGCGCTGCCTCGGCGGCGACGACGAAGCCGGCGAAGTAGTGGGCGGCGAGCGCCAGGGCGGAGAAGACCGCCCACCAGGCGAGGTCGCGGCGCGCGCCGGAGCGGCGGGCACGGGCGAAGAAGAGGAAGGAGAGGGCGGTGAGGAGGACGACCAGCGCGTAGGCGCGGGCGTCCTGCGAGAACCAGATCATCACCGGGCTGACCGCGATGGCCGCGGCCGCGACCAGCCCTGCCCGCCGCGGCAGCGGCAGCGCCACGGCGCCGAGGTAGGCGACGAGGATCGTGGCGGTGCCGGCAAGGGCCGAGAGCGAGCGCATCCAGACCTCGCCGGTCCCGAACGGCCGCGACCAGAGCCAGGCGACCAGGTAGTAGAGGGGAGGGGTCGACTCGCTGTGGGGGACTTCGGAGAAGGTGGCGAAGAAGCTCGGGTGGAGGACGCGGGCGACGGTGACCGCCTCGTCGTAGCGGTAGCTCTGGAGGTCGATCGTGGCGAAGCGCAGGGCGGCGCCGAGGGCGACGATGCCGCCCAGGATCAGCAGCTCAGCGGGCGCCGACCCCGCCCGGAGGGGGCGGCGGAAGGTGCGGCGGGTCGGGCGCGTAGGCGGGGAAGCGGCCGGTGTGGAGGCGGGCACGGAGGACATTCAGGCTGGCCGAGTAGTTCTGGATCCGGTAGTTGCTGGTGGAGCCGAAGTCCTGGTAGTAGACCATCATCTTGCAGCGCGGGTGGCTGCGGACCCAGGCGAAGAGCTTGCCGACGAAGGCCGGGTCGTCGCCGCTTTCGACCCCCCACTCGGTGATCGCGAACGGCTTGCCGGAGAAGCGGCGGTAGAGACCGGTCAGCGCCTTCCATTCCGGGTAGCCGGCGTAGAAGTCGGTCCCGGCCCAGTCGACCCAGCGCGAGCCGGGGTAGAAGTGCTTGGGCCGGTTCTGGGGGACGGTGGGGGAGCCGGCGGGCAGCGGGCTCCAGACGATCGCCACCGGCGCCGCCGGCAGGGCGCGGACGTTGACGGTCAGCGGCGGCAGCCCGGCTTCGGCGAGGCGGCGGTTGATCGTGTGGCGCTTGCCGCCGCCGTGGACGATCACGTAGATGCGGCGGAAGGCGAGTTTGTACTGCTGCGGGCTGTGCTCGGGGCCGCGCGAGGCGCCGGCGCAGTCGTAGGCGGCCCAGACGTTGAGGCAGCGGTTGGGCTCGCCCAGCGGCCGCACGTAGGCGCGCATCCCCTTTTCGTAGAAGAGCTTGTTGAGGCGGACCAGGTAGCGGTCGCCCTGGCCGGCGGCGATCTGGGCCGGGGTGATCAGCTCGTGGCCGTCGTTGTTGTCGGCGGTGGAGATGTGGATCATCGGCCGGGCGCGCGCGATCTGCCAGCGGCGGATCGAGTCGGGGAAGTCGCTGCCCCAGGTGCGGAAGGACTCGATCACCGCCGGGTGCTTGTGGACGGCGTCGGCGAAGTGGCCGAAGTCGGCCGGGTTGCCGGTGTCCGAGACTCCGAACCAGACCTTCTTGCCGTGGGGGACGAGCAGCGAGGCGCCGGCGCCCGGGGCAGCGCAAAGCGCCAGCGCGAGGACGCCGGCAACGGCCGCCGCCAACGCGGCGCGGAACTTCGGCAGGCCGAGCACGGGAGCCGTCTATGCTCGCAAGCGGTGTTAAAGGGACTGCGTTCGGGGTTGGTCGCTGCAACGGCGGTTGCGCTGGTGGCCCTGGTCGGCGCCGCGCCGGCGGCCGGATCGGCCTCCGCGCCGTTCGGCCACTCCTGCACCGCCGAGAACGGCGTCCGCCTCTGCCCGACGCCCGACCTCGCCTCGCGCGTCCCCTCCTTCGACGGCGTGCCGCTTGACGTCGACGTCACCCTGCCCGAACAGGGCGCCGGTCCGTTCCCGACGATCGTGATGCTGCATGGCTTCGGCGGCAGCAAGACCGACTTCGAGTCGGCGACCCCGGCCGGGCCGGCGCCCGAAGAAGCCGGCGGGGGCTCGACGATCTACCGCTACAACAACGACTTCTACGCCCGCCGCGGCTACGCGGTCGTCAACTACACCGCCCGCGGCTTCGGCAACTCCTGCGGCGGCGGGACGGGCGGGGACCATGCCGGCGCCTGCGCCCCCGGCTACATCCGGCTCGCCGACAGCCGCTACGAGGCGCGCGACACCCAGTACCTGCTGGGGCTGCTCGCCGACGAAGGGGTGGTGAAGCCGCGCGAGATCGGCGTCACCGGCATCTCCTACGGCGGCGGCCAGAGCATGGAGCTGGCCTTCCTCCGCGACAAGATCCTCACCCCGAAAGGCAAGCTGGCGCCCTGGCGCAGCCCGCAGGGCAAGAAGATGGAAATCGCCGCCGCCTACCCGCGCTGGCCCTGGTCGGACCTGGTCTCGGCGCTCGTCCCGAACGGGCGCTTCAAGGACTGGAAGGTGGCGGGGCCCGAACAGAGCCTGCATCCCTACGGCGTGCCGATCTCGAGCTACCTCAACGGCCTCTACCTGACCGGCGTCCTCAGCGGCTACTACTGCGGCAGCGCCCCGGCCTCGTCCCCCTGCGCCGATCCGGAAGCGAACATCACCCAGGACAAGGCCTGGATCGACGGCGGCCAGCCGCTCCCGCCCGAAGCGAAGACGGCACTGCAGGGGATCTACCGCTTCCACGGCGGCTACGCCCTGCATTTCCTCAAAGGGGCGTCGAAGCCGTCGCCGCTGCTGATCGAGAGCGGCTTCACCGACGAACTGTTCCCGATCGAGCAGGCGCTGCGCGTCTACGGCTACCTGCGCTCGCAGGACAAGAAGGCGCCGGTGGCGCTGCAGCTCGGCGACCTCGGCCACAGCCGCGGCTCCAACAAGCCGGGCCTGAACCACTACTTCAACGACCAGGCGGCACGGTTCTTCGCCGCCCACCTGCTCGGGGCGAAGAAGAAGGCACCGGCGCCGGGCCTGGTCACCGCCTTCACCACCACCTGCCCGCTCAGTACTCCCGACGGCGGCCCGTTCAAGGCCACCTCGTGGAAATCCCTACACAAGGGCCTCTTCCGCTTCGGCGGCAAAAGCGCCCACCAGTTCACCTCCGCCGGCGGCAGCTCCGAAGTCGCCCGCGCCTTCGACCCCGTCTTCGGGACCAAAGAAGCCTGCAAGACGATCCCCTTCACGCCGGAGGAAAACACCGCCGCCTACTTCCGCACCGTCAAGCGCGGCTTCACCCTCCTAGGCCGCACCACGATCGAGGCCAAAATCTCGACCACCGGCCAGTACGGCCAAATCGACGCCCGCCTCTGGGACGTCTCCCCTGAAGGCACCCAGCTCCTAGTCGACCGCGCCGTCTACGCCCTGGAACCCAGCCAATCCGGCCCCATCGCCTTCCAGCTCCACGGCAACGGCTACCACTTCGCCAAGAACCACAAAATCGAGCTCCAACTCCTAGCCCGCGACGCCCCCTACTACCAACCCGCCAACTTCCCCTTCACGGTCCGTGTTTCGAACCTCAAGGCGACGATGCCGACGCTGCAGCGCCAGCCGCGCTAGTCCGAGGTGAGCGGATTTCTAATCCGACGGTCGCCCGTTCGAATCCAGACAGGAGCGTCCAATAGCTCAGCCGCTCGGAACAGAACATTCTAATACTCTAAAATAATAGAAAACTTAGATGTTTTTGACTTCACTTTCCTGCTCTGCTAAATATGCATGACAGCCAAAGGGCCTCCTTTGCAGGAAAGGTCCACTAGGACTCAAGGCTTGGGAGGTTCTCATGATCGACTTTGTCAAGTTAGCGCGGCCTTTGCTACTCGCTTGCCTGCTCGCTCTCTGGGCTCCGGTCACTGCAGGCGCAGCAACTTGGACGATCCAATCTGTTCCAGAACATAGCGGGGGGACCGAAAGTGCATTGCGGGGAATTTCCTGCCCTAGCAGCACGTCGTGTACTGCTGTCGGGCACTACTTTAACGGATCCAAGTGGGGAGCTTTGAGTGTCGAATGGAACGGATCTGTGTGGGTGGCGGGTTCCGCTATAGCCAATCCCGGTGAAAAGAATGGAAACCTAGAAGGTGTGTCTTGCATTTCGGTAAGCCACTGTGTTGCTGTGGGGAGTTATGGAACGTCGGCGGGAAAGCCGCATGACCTCGCTGAGGTCAAGGAAGGAACTCTATGGGGAGTCCAAACCACCGCCAATCCTGGTGAAGGTGGAAATGTCCTTCAGGGGGTCTCTTGTTCATCTGTAAATGCCTGCACTGCGACCGGCAAGAATGCCAATTATGGCGAATGCGGGTGGACTGGTTGCCCTGAAGTATGGGGTGCGCTGGCTGAGAGTTGGCGCGGGCTATCATGGTTCACCAACTTTTCGGCTTACAATCCCAACCTGAAGAATGGAATGTTGAATAGTGTGTCCTGCCTCTCAGAAGAATTTTGCCTCGGTGTGGGCAACTATGGGAATACGCTTGGAGAAACCATTGCCTGGGCAGAGACGATTTATCCGTCGCAGCAGTTCCTAACGCCTTTGATGCCATCGGGTTCACCCTACGCTGTTTTGACCGGCGTTTCTTGCTTAAGCGGTCCCACTTGCTACATCGTGGGGTACTACAAAGCCAGTGGAAGTCAATTCAGCACTCCTATTCCACTCATAGAGTTGATGAGTGGGGGAGGGTGGTCGATGCAATCTCCTGTGACTCCGCCAGGCACGTCGGAAACCATGCTGCTCGGAATAAACTGCACTAGTGCCTCTGCGTGTATTGCGGTTGGCTGGACGAAGCTCGTCGGTGGCGCCCGGGTTCCACTCGCGGAGGCGTGGAATGGATCGGCATGGACCATCCAAGCCACTCCGGTGCCAGCAGGAGCAACGTTGAGTGAATTGACGGGTGTATCTTGCACGGCCGCCAGCGTCTGTTCTGCATCTGGCATGTACAAGACTTCCGGTGGAGCGTGGAAGCCCCTGATTGAGAGACTCGAATAAGTGCAGCCGTCGCATGTTTGTGTCTAAGGTGCAGCTCTAACAGCGTTGCTCATCCGGACCTCCTTGAAGGCTGGGGGTACAAGCGCCACCACCAACAAGGAGGACACCGGATGAAGCTCCACGGTAATGCGCCCTTTGGGCCGCGTCGCTGAGAGCGTCGCTGTGCTCGGCGATCAGCGCCAGGACTTCCGGGGCGTACTTCTCGACGAAGCTGGGGCCGATGCCGCTGATCGCCAGGAGGGCGTCGTCGGTGGTGGGGCGGGTGGTGGCGATGGCGGTGAGGGTCTTGTTGTGGGCGACGGTGTAGGCGGGTTTGTCGGCGGCGGCTTGCAGGCGCCAGGCTTTCAGAGCCTCGAAGAGGGGCTCGTCGGCGGGGGAGAGGTCGGGCGCGGGCGCCGCCTTGGCGGTGCTGGCGCGCTGGGGCTTGCGGACCGCGACCGTTTCCGGGTCCGGCAGCCAGTCGAGCATGTCGCAGATGTCGCAGCAGCGCTCCAGGGGCGCGCCGGCGGTGCGGTCGCTGAAGTGATCGAGGAGGGCGCGGCGGCGGCAGTCGGTGCCGTAGATGAAGGCTTTGATCGCGTGGTAGGCGCGCCAGCCGCGCTCGCGGGCGATCGCCAGGTCGGGGTCGCCGGCGCGCTGTTCGTTGAAGCGGACGAGCCGACCGAGGTCGGCTTTGAGGGCCAGCATCACGGCGCGGGAGGGCAGGCCGTCGCGCCCGGCGCGGCCCGCCTCCTGGTAGTAGGCCTCGACGCTGGTCGGGATCGTCACGTGCCAGACCGAGCGCACGTCGGGCTTGTCGACGCCCATGCCGAAGGCGTTGGTCGCGCAGATGACGCCGGTGTCGGTGGCCATGAAGCGCTCCTGGATCGCGGTCCGCTGATCCGGTTCGAGGCCAGCGTGGTAGGCGACCGCGGCGATGTCGGCGTCGCGCAGCTCGGCGGCGACCTCTTCGGTCTGCTTGCGGGTGCCGCAGTAGACGATTGCCGGGCGGTTGGCGGGATCGGCCAGCCCAGCCTCTAGGACCGCCTGCCGCCGCGCCACCGAGCCCTTGCCCTCGAGCGCGACGACGTCGAAGGAGAGGTTGGGACGGTCGAAGCCGGAGCGCACCTGCAGCGGGTCGCGCATCCCGAACCGGGAGGCGACCTCGCGCGCGACTGGCACGGTCGCCGTCGCCGTGCAGGCCATCACCGTCGGTCGTCCCAGCCGCTCCACCACCTGCGGCAGGCGCAGGTAGTCGGGCCGGAAGTCGTGCCCCCACTCGGAGACGCAGTGCGCCTCGTCGACCGCGATCAGGTCGACCTTGCGGTGCGAGAGCGCTTCGAGGAAGGCGCTGGAGCCGAAGCGCTCCGGCGAGCAGTAGACGATCCGCGCCTCGCCGCGCACCTGCGCCAGCGCCTCGCTCACCTCCCACTCCTCCATCCCCGAGCAGATCATCGCCACCGGCCGCCCCTGCGCAGAGAGCCGCCCCCACTGATCCCGCATCAGGGCGATCAACGGACTGACCACGATCGTCAGCTCCTCCGTCGCCAGCCCCGGCAACTGGTAACAGAGGCTCTTCCCACCCCCGGTCGGCATCACGATCAGCGAGTCCTGCCCTTCGAGAGCCGCAACCACCGCGTCCCTCTGCCCCGGTCGCCAATCGGCGTAGCCCAGCTCGCGCAGCAGCGCATCAGCTTTTTCGCCTGCGGACATCATCGGACGGCCACCATAGGCACTCCTGCGGCGGGTGGCGACGATCGGGAGGACTCTCCCGGTAGGGAGAGCCCCCGATCGGAGACAGGACCCGCCGCCCGGCGCTCCTATGTCCCTTCCTACTGTCCCTCGTCCCCGTCCTTCTCGCCCTTGGTGGCGCCTTCAACGTGCTTCGCTCCAGTCACGGTCAGCGTCCCCCGCTCATCCGACCCACCCGGGCAGTAGATCGTGTACTTCCCCGCCTCCAGGGTCGCCGAGAAGCTGCCGTCGAGACCGTCGGTGATGTTCTCCTCCTCGCCGAGGACCTCTTCGCCTTCCATGAGCTCCATCTCGGTCACCTTCGAGGTGCCGGCGTTTTCGATTTCGAAGGCGATCGGCCCGGCCGGCGCCGTCGCCTCGTGAGGCTCGCAGCCTTCGTCGGTCAGCTTGAACGCGATCTTCTTCGCGTTCGCGGGCGCTTCGTCACTCGATCCGCAGGCGCCGAGGGCTGCGGCGGAGACGAGCGCCAGTACGGCGCAGACGATGATCGACAGGTGCTTGCGATTCATTTCTTCAGGTGCTCCTTTGTCAAGTTTTCTGGACGAGAATTAGGGCACCCTAACAAAGACCTACTGATTGAGTCGGAATAGCAGGTGTGCCGGTCTTTTGCACCGGTATGGGGAACAAATGGCCGGCGCACTTTCTCTGGGAGGTGTGCGTGCGCGGAGGAGGTGGGCTAAGCGGCGCTCTCGGCGGCGCCGATCCGGCCACGTGCGCTCACGCGCTCGCGGCGGCGCCACGGCCGCATCCCCTGCGGCCAGAGGACGAAGACCGCCATCGGGATCGCGTAGGCGAGGTAGACGCCGACCTCGATCACGGTCGGGCTCGGCTGCAGGCCGAGCATCCCGGTCAGCAGCGAGCCGGAGACGGTGCCCGGCTGGACCAGCCAGGAGAGGTCGACCGCCTGGCCCTGGAGGCTGTTGATCCAGCCGGCCTCGTGGGCGGTATGGGCGGCGGTCGCCAGCAGCCCGGCGGCGACGAAGACGAGGACGAGACCGGTGAAGCGGAAGAAGCGGGTGAGGTTGATGCGGACGCCGCCGCGGTAGAGGCCGAGCCCGATCGCGACCGCCGCGACCAGCCCGAGGACCGCGCCGGCGCCGGCGGCGGTCGTGTCGGTCGAGTGCTGGAACGCGGCGAGGAGGAAGACCGAGGTCTCGAAGCCCTCGCGCAGGACAGCGAGGAAGGCCATCCCGACCAGGGCGAAGGTCGAGCCGGTGGCGAGCGCCGAAGCCGCGTCGCCTTCGAGCGTGGCTTTGATCCCGCGGGCGTGGCGGCGCATCCAGACGATCATGTAGGTGACGGCGCTGACGGCGATCAGGCCGATCACCGTCTCCAGGCCCTCCTGCTGCTTCTGCGGCAGGTCCTGCCCGATCACTTCGAGCAGGACGGCGACGCCGAGGCAGAGCAGGACGGCGATCCCGATCCCCAGCCACATCTGGCGCATCGCGTCGCGCCGTCCCTCCTTGACCAGGAAGGCGGCGATGATGCCGATGATCAGCGAGGCCTCGACGCCCTCTCGCAAGGTGATGACGAAAGTCGGGATCATGCAGATGGTTCTCCTGAGGGCGTTAGGTCGCCCTAATTAGGACGCCCGAAAACCTAGCATGCCGCTAGGTATTCAGTCGCTCGGCAGCCAGGGATCGGCCCACTGCGCCACTCCGCGGGTCAGCTTGGCGGCCTCTTCCGGCCCCCAAGTCCCCTGCTCGTACGGATGAACCGGCCCCGGTTCGTCGAGCAGCGGCTGCACCACCCGCCAGGTCTCTTCGATCGCGCTCTGCCGGGTGAAGAGCTGGTGCTCGCCGGCGATCGCGTCGCCGAGCAGGCGCTCGTAGGGCTCGGGGTCCTCGCCCGGCTTTTTCTCGAACAGGACCTCGAGGTCGGCCGGCTCGAAGGCCTCTTCCCCCGCCTTCTTCGCGTAGAGCCGCATCCGCGCCCCCGGCTTCGGCTCGATCCGGATCGTGATCCGGTTCGGTTCGGTGGTCTTGCCGTGGCCGACCCCGAGCCGCGGCGGCCGCTTGAAGAAGACGCTGACTTCACTCACCTTCTCCGGCAGGCACTTGCCGGCGCGGATGAAGAACGGCACCCCCGCCCAGCGCCAGTTGTCAACCGCCAGCTCCATCGCCGCGAAGGTCTCGGTGGTCGAATCCGCCGCCACGTCCTTGACCTCCAGGAAGTCCTCGTACTGGCCGCGCACGTAGCGCTTCGGGTCGGCCGCGCAGACCGCCTTGAAGAACTCCAGCTTCTTGTCGCGAACGCTGTCGGGGTGGTTGCCGGTCGGCGGCTCCATGCCGACGATCCCCAGCACCTGCAGGGCGTGGTTCTGGATCACGTCGCGCATCGCCCCGACCGCGTCGTAGAAGCGGCCGCGATCCTCGACCCCGAAGTCCTCGGCGATCGTCATCTGCACGTGGGAGACGTGCTCGCGGTTCCAGACCGGCTCCAGCACCGAGTTAGCGAAGCGCAGGTAGGTGATGTCCATCACCGGCTCCTTGCCGAGGTAGTGGTCGATGCGGAGGATCTGCTCCTCGCGCAGGACCTTGCAGAGCTCGGCGTTGAGCTCGCGGGCCGATTCGAGGTCGTGCCCGAACGGCTTCTCGATGACAACGTGCGCGTTCTCGGTCAGCCCCGCCTTGCCGAGCCCCTGGACGACCGTCGCGAACAGCGAGGGCGGGATCTCCAGGTAGAAGACCGGGTGCTTGGCCTCGCCGAGCGCCTTGCCGACGCGCTCGAAGGTGTCGGGGTCGGCGTAGTCGCCCTGGATATAGGAGAGCCGCTCGGCGAGGCGGGCGAAGACGTCCTCGTCGGGATCGCCGACGGTGTCGCCGATCGCTTCGCGGGCGTGCTCCCGCAGCTTCTCGTCGTCCCAGTCGTCGATCGCGACGCCGAGGATCGGGCAGTCGAGCTTGCCCCGCTCCTCCAACCGGTAGAGCGCCCGGAAGGTCATTTTCTTCGCCAGGTCGCCGCTGATCCCGAAGATCGCCAGCACGTCGGCGGCCCGCTCGGACGTCTTGCCCATCCGCGGCAGGCTACCCCAGCGCCGAAACCGTCTCAGCGACCCTATGGCGGTAGTAGGGACGGTTTCGGTGAAAGTACGATGGCGAGGCGGGCGCGTCGCGTCCATCCACCCCCTACCAGCGGAGGTCTTCATGGAACTCGGAATCGTCGGGCTCGGTCGGATGGGAGCCAACATGGCCCGGCGCCTGATGCGCGACGGCCACGAGATCGTCGCCTACGACGTCAACCCCGACGCCGTCTCGCAGCTGGCGGATGAGGGCGCCGAGGGGGCCTCCTCGCTGGAGGACCTGGCGGCGAAGCTGAGCGCGCCGCGCTCGGTCTGGATCATGGTCCCGGCCGGCGTCATCACCGAGCAGACTGTCGACGGCGTCGCCGCCGTGCTCGAATCCGGCGACGCGATCGTCGACGGCGGCAACTCCTATTACCGCGACGACATCCGCCGCGCCGAAAAAGTCGGCGAGCAGGGGATCGACTACGTCGACTGCGGCACCAGCGGCGGAGTCTTCGGGCTCGAGCGCGGCTACTGCCTGATGATCGGTGGGCCGGAGCGGGCGGTGCAGCGGCTCGACCCGATCTTCGCCAGCCTGGCGCCCGGGGTCGAGTCGGCGGAGCGCACGCCCGGCCGCGACGGGGACCCTTCGCCCTCCGAGAACGGCTACCTGCACTGCGGCCCCAACGGTGCCGGCCACTTCGTGAAGATGGTCCACAACGGGATCGAGTACGGGATCATGGCCGCCTACGCCGAGGGCCTGAACGTGCTGAAGAACGCCAACGCCGGCAAGGTCCAGCGCGAGGCCGACGCCGAGACGGCGCCGCTCGACCACCCCGAGTACTACCAGTACGACCTCGACCTGCCCGAGGTGGCCGAGGTCTGGCGGCGCGGCAGCGTGATCGGCTCCTGGCTGCTCGACCTGACCGCGGCGGCTCTCCAGGAATCGCCCGGGCTCGACGACTTCGCCGGCCGCGTCTCCGACTCCGGCGAGGGTCGCTGGACGGCGATTGCGGCAATCGACGAGGGAGTTCCGACTCCGGTCCTGACGACGGCGCTGCAGGAGCGTTTCTATTCACGTGGACTCGGTGACTTCGGCGACAAAGCGCTCTCGGCGATGCGCAAGCAGTTCGGTGGCCATGACGAGAAGAAGGACTGATTCGCGATGTCGATAGAGCTCGAGGTGGCCGGCGACGAGAGGGCCGCCTCGCGGCGGGCGGCGGAGCTGATCGCGGCGGCGGGCGAGGAGGCCGCCGCCGAGCGCGGCCGCTTCGCCTGGGCGATGAGCGGCGGGCGCTCGCCCTGGGCGATGCTGGCGATCCTCGGCGAGCTCGAGGCGATGCCCTGGGAGCGGACCGAGCTCTTCCAGGTCGACGAGCGGGTCGCCGCGCCCGGCAGCCCGGACCGCAACCTCACCCACATGGTCCTCGGTCTCTCGATGGCCCACCAGGCGACGCTGCGGCCGATGCCGGTCACCCAGCGCGACCTCGACGCCGCCGCCCGCGAGTACGAAGCCGGGCTGCCCGACCGCTTCGACCTCGTCCATCTCGGCCTCGGCCCCGACGGCCACACCGCCTCGCTCGTCCCCGACGACCCGGTGCTCGAGGTCGACGACCGCCGCGTCGCGATCACCGGCACCGAATACCAGGGCCACCGCCGCATGACCATCACCTATCCCACCCTCAGCGAAGCCCGCCAGATCGTCTGGATGATCACCGGCGCCGACAAGCGCGAGCCGCTGCAGAAGCTCCTCGCCGGCGACGAGTCGATCCCCGCCGGCCGCGTCCGCAACGAGAACACGATCGTCGTTGCAGACGAAGCGGCGGCTGGTTAGCCGTTCGCGGATTCGCTAACATTCTCGTATGAGTGGAAAGTCGTCCTCGGCGGCTTCCCTGGTCCAGACGGCATTGGATCAGAGCGGTCTCAGTCAAGCTGAGCTGGCTCGGCGGGCCGGAATGTCCCGGTCGGTCCTCAACACCTACCTGAAGGGGCATCGAGAGCCCGGCGCAGACGCGCTGCTGCGAATCGTCTCGGCCGCAGGGGGAAGGCTCGAGCTCGGGGAGCACAAGCCGCCGGTCGACCCGGTCCGAGCCGGCAAGATCCTCATGCAGGTGCTCGGGCTCGCCGAGGCGCTCCCCTACCGGCCGCGCGCGGAGATGCGATATCCGCGCCTGGCGGATCGCCTCGCTCACGCCGGCAGGCGATGAACCCCGAGCTGGTCGAAAAGCTCCTCGCCATCCATCGGGCCCTCAAAGCCCACTCCCTGCCTCACGCTTTCGGGGGCGCCATCGCCCTCGCCTACTGCGTCGAGGAGCCGCGGGGGACTCGCGACCTCGACGTCAACATCTTCATCGACGCCAGCGATGCAGCGCGGGCGCTCGAAGCCCTGCCCGACGGCGTGCGGGTCTCCAAAGACGACGTCGAGACGGTGAAGCGCGAGGGGCAGACCCGGCTCTTCTGGGACGGGGTGCCGGTCGACGTCTTCCTCAACAACCTGCCCCTGCACGACGAAGTCGCCAACGGCGTCCTCTGGGTGCCGCTGGGAGAAGAGCAGATCCCGGTTTTGGACTGCGCCTCGCTGGTGGTCTTCAAGGCCCTCTTCAACCGGGCCAGGGACTGGGGCGACATCGAGGAGGTCGCGGAAACGACCCCCGGCGACGTCGAGGCGGCGGCGAAGACCGTGGCCGGCCTCGTCGGCGAGGGCGATCCGTCCTACCGCCGCCTCGCCGAGATCGCCGCCGCCAACCAGCCCTGATCGCTGTTTCGTGCCGCTTTCGACGCAGAATTGAGTCTTTCTGCGCGCCACGTGTGAGGCCTGACCTGGGAGGCTCGGGTTCATGCCACTTCTCCAACAGTCACACCCGAGCCCATCCCAGCCTTCCCATCCTGCTGATGTGTATCTTATGCGCATGTACACCGAGCGCCTACAGATCCTCGTCAGCAAAGAGCAGCGCCGGCGCCTCGAGCATGAGGCCAAACGCCGCAGGTCCTCCGTCGCCAGCGTCATCCGCGACGCGGTAGAGGCAGAGCTCGGCGGCACCTCCAAGCAGGACCGCCTGCAGGCGGTCGAGGCGATCTCCCGCCTCCGGGGCGCTCCATTCCTCCCACCCGAGGAGCTCGAGCGCGAGATCGACCGCGCCCGCAGCGAGGAGATCGAACATGGCCTGTCGGAGGCTTCCGAATGACCTTCTTCGTCGACGCCAACGCGATCATCTACAGCGCCCTCGAGGGCCCGGGACGCGAGCCCTGCCTACAGGTACTGGAAGCGGTCGCCGCCGGTGAGGCGCAGGGTCGCACCTCGCCGGCTGTGCTCGAGGAGGTCTGGCACGTGGCGCTGCGGCGCTTCCCCGGTCAGCTCGACGGCTTGGTGGAAAGCGCGTTGACGATCTTCTCCCCGCTGTTGCCGGTGACCGAGGAGTCGCTGAAGCGGGCGCTTGCGATTGAGCACCCGGCGCTGGGCCCCAACGACAAGCTCCACGTCGGCACCTGCCAGGGGGAGGGGATCGAAGTCGTGCTCAGCGCCGACCGCGGCTTCGACCGGGTCGCCGGGATCGAGCGGGTTGACCCACTCGATCCCGCGGCGGTCGAGCGGCTGCTCTCGGCTTAGGGCCTTAAACCGCCGGGTCCAGCGAGACCGCGTGGTTGCCGACGATGCGGCCGTCGGGGTCCCACTGGCGCTTCACCTCGGTGAGGCGGGTGCAGACGCCGGGCGGCAGGATCGCGTTGGTGTCGCAGGGACGCTCGGCGAAGTTGAAGTAGCCGCCGTCGCCGGCCCACGGCGCCATGGTGTCGTCGAAGCGGTCGAGGTGGGCCTCGATCGCCTGCCCCAGCTCCGGCGTCATCGGCAGGCCGATGCCGAGCATCACCCAGTCGACGTCGAGGTGGGAAAGGGCGCCGCCGTTCGGGTCGGGCCGCTTCAGCGCCCCGCCCATCTGGCGGATCTCGGTCAGCAGCAGCGGCGAGCCGGCGTCGGGCCCGGCGAGGCCGACGAAGGCGTCGATCGCCTCGTCGGGCAACTCGCGCAGCACGCGGTGGTGACCGAGGCCGGGGACCGGCTGCTCGGGATCCATGTGGATCCGGCAGAGGCCCGCGGAGGGGATCTGGTCGAAGGTGTCCATGATCGGCTCGCCCAGCTCGCGCAGCGGTGCGATTGCCGCTTCGCCGGCCTCCTTGTCGCCGATGCAGGCGGCGTCGATCGTCAGCAGCGGCGTGTTCCGCAGCGGCTCGGGCACGTCGGGGAGGTCCGGCGGGCGCAGGAAGCGGACGACCGAGGTGACGTCGTCGGAGACCTCCGCCGCCCAGTCGCGGTAGCGGCGCACCGCCTCGGCACCGAGCGCGGCGGGGAAGACGAGAGCGCCGGCGTAGGCGGTCGCGACCGGGACCAGGTTGAGCTGCAGCGCGGTGACCACGGCGTAGTCGCCGCCGCCTCCGCGCAGGGCCCAGAAGAGGTCGGGCTCGTTCTCGGCGTCGACGGTCAGCTGGTCGCCGGAGGCGGTGACCAGCTCGATCGCCTTGACCCGGTTGCAGGCGAAC
This sequence comes from Solirubrobacterales bacterium, assembly GCA_036278095.1. Lineage (GTDB taxonomy): Bacteria > Actinomycetota > Thermoleophilia > Solirubrobacterales > 70-9 > VAYN01. The sequence continues at coordinate 258,674 of DASULS010000015.1, forward strand.
CCGTAGCGCCGCCCCAGCCAGCTCAGCCCGCCGCCGAGCGTGAAGCCGGTGACGCCGACGTCCGGCGAGGAGCCCGGCATTCCGCTCAGCCCCTGGGCGCCGGCCGCTTCGCTCAGCTCCAGGACCAGCGTGCCCGCCTCGACCCGCGCCGTCTGCGCCTCGGCGTCGATCTCGATCCCGCGCATGCGCTCGGTCTTGATCAGGATCGTCTCCTCGAGCGAGCGCAGCGCGACGGCTCCGTGGCCGGTCCCCTGCGCCGCGACCCGCAGGTCGTTCTCGGCGGCGAAGCGCACGGTCTTCACCACGTCCTCGGCGCTCTCGGCGAAGGCGACGGCGCTCGGGTGCTGGTCGGCGGCGAGGTTCCAGGCGGCGCGCGCCTGGTCCCAGTCGTGGTCATCGGCGGTTGCGATCCGGCCGGCAATCGCCAGCCCACTGAAATCAGTCACGTGGGAGTCTCCTTTTTCGGGTCAGCTGAAACTGGTGCGGTCCACGGCGTCTCCCTTGCCGATGAGGACCTCGCTCACCATATCCGGAGGGAAGAGACCGTGAGCCGCCACCCCGGGATCGGACTCCAGCCGTGCCGCCAGCGCCGCAGGATCCTCCAGCCCGCCGCCGCGGTAGTCGGCGATCACGCCGCCGTCGGGACTGCGCGGCACGTCGCGCAGCTCCACCTCGTCGCCGAGCCGGGCCAGGGTCGAGGCGGCGCCGAAGCCGAACAGCTCCAGCGGCACCGGCCCGCGCAGCGCGTCGACCGGCTTGCTCGAGTCGGCGATGACGACGAAGCGCGCGGCTGCCGCGGCGACGATCTTCTCGCGCAGGTGGGCGCCGCCGCCGCCCTTGATCAGCCAGCCGTCGGGCGTCACCTCGTCGGTGCCGTCGATCGCGATGTCGAGCCGCTCCAGGCGGTCGAAGTCCTCGACCGGAATCCCCAGCTCACGCGCCTGTTCCTCGGTCGCGACCGAGGTGGCGACGCAGCGGATGCCGGTCAGCCCGCGCTGGGCGAGCGCGGGCAGCAGGAAGGCGACCGTCGAGCCGGTCCCCAGCCCCACCGTCATCCCGCTCTCCACCAGCTCGGCCGCCGCCTCGGCGGCGAGCCGCTTCTCCGTGTCGGCCCCGCTCACGACCGGCACGGTACATTGCTGCAATGACTTCCAGCGCCGCAACTGCAACCGAGACCCAGGACTACAAGGTCGCCGACATCGGCCTCGCCGACTTCGGCCGCAAGGAGATCTCCCTCGCCGAGGTCGAGATGCCAGGCCTGATGCAGACCCGTGAGGAGTTCGGAGATTCGCAGCCGCTGCAGGGGGCGCGGATCACCGGCTCGCTCCACATGACCGTCCAGACCGCGGTCCTGATCGAGACCCTGGTCGCGCTCGGCGCCGAGGTGCGCTGGGCCAGCTGCAACATCTTCAGCACCCAGGACCACGCCGCCGCGGCGATCGCCGCCGCCGGCATCCCCGTCTACGCCTGGAAGGGCGAGACGCTGGAGGAGTACTGGTGGTGCACCGAGCAGGCGCTGAACTGGCCCGACGGCGAGGGCCCGAACATGATCCTCGACGACGGCGGCGATGCCACTCTGCTCGTCCACAAGGGCGCCGAGTTCGAGAAGGCGGGCTCGGTCCCGGACCCCGACTCGGCCGAATCGGAAGAGTTCAAGATCGTCCTGCAGACGCTGCAGCGCTCGCTCGAGGAGGACTCGCAGCGCTGGACCAGGATCGCCGCCAACGTCAAGGGCGTCACCGAGGAGACGACGACCGGCGTCCACCGGCTCTACCAGCTGGCCGAGACCGGCGACCTGCTGTTCCCGGCGATCAACGTCAACGACTCCGTCACCAAGTCGAAGTTCGACAACCTCTACGGCTGCCGCCACTCGCTGGTCGACGGGATCAACCGCGCCACCGACGTGATGATCGGCGGCAAGGTCGCCGTCGTCTGCGGCTACGGCGACGTCGGCAAGGGCTGCGCCGGCTCCCTGCGCGGTCAGGGCGCGCGGGTGATCGTCACCGAGATCGATCCGATCTGCGCGCTGCAGGCGGCGATGGAGGGCTACGAGGTGCGGACGCTCGACGAAGTCGTCGCCGACGCCGACATCTTCGTCACCGCCACCGGCAACAAGGACATCATCACCGTCGACCACATGCGGCGGATGAAGCACAACGCGATCGTCGGCAATATCGGCCACTTCGACAACGAGATCGAAATGGCGGCGCTGGAAAGCTCCGACGCCGAGCGGATCAGCATCAAGCCGCAGGTCGACGAGTGGAAGTTCCCCGACGGCCACTCGATCATCGTCCTCTCCGAAGGGCGGCTGCTGAACCTCGGCAACGCGACCGGGCACCCGAGCTTCGTGATGTCGAACTCGTTCACCAACCAGGTGATCGCCCAGATCGAGCTGTTCGGCAAGCGCGAGGACAAATACGGCGGCGAGCCGGCGGTCTACGTGCTGCCCAAGTACCTCGACGAGAAGGTCGCCCGCCTGCACCTCGACGCGCTCGGCGTCGGCCTCACCGAGCTGACCCCCGAGCAGTCGTCCTACCTCGGCGTCCCGGTCGAGGGTCCCTTCAAGCCGGACCACTACCGCTACTAGGCGCCGACGGGGTGGACCCGCGGCTTTGGATCTCCGCCAGCGGTGAGGCGCCGCACTCGGTCGCGCTCGGCGGCGAGCGGACGGTGGTCGGACGCTCGCCGGAGGCCGACGTGGTGCTCGATGACGAGGCGGTCTCCTGGAACCACCTCGAGATCGAGCGGCGGGGCGAGGTGCTGATGGCGACCGACCTCGACAGCCGCAACGGCACCGCGCTGAACGGCGAGCCGCTGGACCGGCCGCGGCGCCTGCGCGACGGCGACACCCTGATCGTCGGCGGCTACCGGCTGGAAGTGAAGACCGGCGCTGTGACCCCGGTCGGCGCCACTGTGGCCGCAAGCGAGCCTGCGGTGGCGCTGAGCGAGGAGGAGCGCGCGACCGCCGCCGCCCTCGTCGCCCCCTACCGCAGCGAGGGCGCCTTCGCCGGCCGCCCCGCCACCCGCGCCGAGATCGCCGCCGAGCTCCACGTCAGCGAGCGCACCGCCCAGCGCCGCCTCGACGCCCTCGCCGCCAAGCTCGAGATCCCCGGCGACGCCGGCCGCGACCGCCCCCGCCAGATCGCTGCCCGCGTAATCGAACTGGGCCTCGACCGCCCCCGCTGATCGGCGCAGGACTGCCCGTCTCGGTACAGGGGAGGGACACCCCTCCCCTGTACCAGAGAGCTCCGTTGACGCAGCCGACGAAGGCGCTTCCAGTTCCGTGGTTCCTTTGTCGTGTATGAGCCGACAAAGGAACCACGCAACGGATGGATCGGCCCAGCTCCCAGTTCCGTGGTTCTTTTGTCGTCTATATCCGGACAAAGGAACCACGCGATCTGAGCAGCATCTTCGGGAGCAAAGCTCGCTGGGGCCGCAACAAATTCGCCCAGGTGATGAGCGGACCCCTACCGGCAGCGGTTTGTTCCTGACCCGAAGCGGGCCAATCGTGGCTCGGTGGGTGGCGCGGGTGTCATTGGACGGTACGGCTCTGGGGCCGAGCATCGGTGCATGCCAATCACCGATGCTCGGAAAGGAGCAATCCGATGTTCAAGAAAAGCGCTGTTGGAATCGTCCTCGCCCTGATCGCCCTCGTCGTGCCGGCTGCCGCCTCGGCGGCGGGTGGGGCGATCGTCTTCTCGAAGGTGACCGAAGACCACCGCATCTACAAAGAAGGCGAAACGGTACTGCCGCCGAAAGCGCCCGAAGGCGGGCTCTTCGCGGTCAAGGACCGCCACCTCAATCAGCTGACGGAAAACCCGGCCGACAGCGAACCGTCGTTCTCAGCGGACGGGCACGTGATCGCCTTCGTCCGCGAAGGAGACGTCTACGTGATGCGTGCCGACGGCTCCGGCCAGAAACAGCTCACCGCCGGCAAAGAAGTCGACTCACGGCCGCTGGTTTCGCCGAACGGGCGCTACGTCCTCTTCCAGCGGGCGGCGAGCGAAGGCCAGCCGCGCGACCTCTACACGGTCAAGGTCGGCGGCGGCACGCCGCATGCGCTGGCGCCCTCGCCGGCCGACGAGCACGAAGCCTCGTTCTCGCCCGACGGCTGCACGATCGCCTTCGTCCGCACGGTCGAAAGCCCGCTCGGCGGCACCACCGACGACCTCTACACGGTGCGCCCGGCCGGGATCAAGCTGCGGCGGATGACCCACACGCCGTCGATCGACGAGTTCGCCCCCCGCGACCTCGACGAGACGATCGTCTACAGCCGCGGCGAGAGCGGCGAAGGGCCCAGCGCCTACGCCGACATCTACGCGATGGACGAGAAGGGCAACCACGTCCGCAAGCTGATCGCCGGTGCCGGCTCGGCCTACGTCGAGGACGCGACCGCGGGCGGCCGCACCATCCTCTTCCGCCGCGACCAGGGTCTCTGGGTGAAGCGGATCGGGGGCAAAGGTCGCAAGCTGGCCGAACTGCCGGACAACTCGCAGACCAACAGCGTCTTCTCCTCCGACGGCAAGAAGGTCGCCACCTTCACCGCCAGCGGCGAAGAACAGTCGCTCTCGGTGATCGACGTCGCCACCGGCCGCCGCAGCTACGACGAAGTGGTCGGCTCCTCCGGCGGCGAAGTGACCACCACCATCGGCCCCATCGTCGCCTGGCAGCCGGTGCCGCACCGGTAGGCCGCTTCGCCCCCCACCCGGCCGCTGACGGCCGGGTGGGGGGCTCCATCTCGGCAGGGGCAGCGGCAGTGCCTCGAAAGGAGAATCCGATGTTCAAGAAAATCGCCATCAGCGTCCTCTTCGCCCTCCTCGCGCTGGCCGTTCCGGCCGCCGCCTCGGCGGCTTCGGGCGGCGCGATCGTCTTCTCCCGGATGACGGACCGCCTACCCCTCGGGGCAGACGGGGAACCTGTGCCGGAGCCGCCGGTGGGCGGGCTGTTTGCGTTCAAGCACGGCGACACGATTCAGCTGACCGAAGACCCCGCCGATCGCGAACCGTCGTTCTCGGCCGACGGCCGCAAGATCGCCTTCGTCCGCAAGGGAGACATCTGGGTGATGCGCGCCGACGGCTCCGGCCAGCTTCAGCTGACCAGCGGTAGCGCGATCGACTCCCGGCCTCTCGTCTCTCCCAACGGTCGCTATGTGCTGTTTCAGCGGCGGGAACTCAGTCGAAGTGGCCGCGACCTCTACACCGTCGATATCCGGGGCGGGGCTGAGCGTCTGCTCACGGGCACGCCCGCTGACGAGCACTATGCGGCGTTCTCCCCCGACGGTCGTCAGATCGTCTACGTACGCAAAAGCAAGGGCGGCAGGGGAGACATCTGGTCGATTCGGCCCTCGGGCATCGACGTGCACCGCCTCACCCGCACCCCGCGGATAAACGATTTTTCCCCTCACTACCTCGGCAAGACAATCGTCTTCAGTCGCGGCAGCAACTGGGGCCGCAAGGACCCCGCCGGCATCTACGCGATGGACCGCCGCGGCAGGCACGTACGCAAGTTGATTGCCCGTGCCCCTTCGATTCGTCTTGAAGACGTCAACGCCCGCACCCGCACGATCCTCTTCTGTCGCCCCCGGGGCCTCTGGGTGAAGCAGTTTGGCGGTCAGAGTCGGAGGATCGTCAACTTCTCCAAGGGGGAATCGACCGCCGGCGTCTTCTCCCCAAACGGCCGGCGCATCGCCGCCCTCAATGGGGAACTCTGGGGCCAGTCGCTGTGGGTGCTTAACGCCGCCAATGGCCGTCGCCTCGCCACCGTGACCAGCGCGTCGAATATGGAAGGCGGTGAAAGCAACGGCACCATCGGCCGGGTCGTTGCCTGGCAGCCGGTCTCCTAGCGGCAACCGCCGTCGCTGCAACGGGGCGCCTTCCTCTTGCTATTCGAGAGAAAGGCGCCCCGCTCGCCTATATAACCCTGCGGGTGGGGGACTTTTCCATCGGTTCCGAGGTCGCCGGCTACCGCATCGAGGCGCTGATCGCCCGCGGTGGGATGGGCGTCGTCTACGAAGCGACGCACCTCGGCCTCGACCGGCGGGTGGCGTTGAAGGTGATCGCCCGCGAGCTCGCCGACCGCGCCGGCTTCCGCGAGCGCTTTCTGCGCGAGTCGCGCCTCGCCGCCCGGCTCGACCACCCCGCCGTGGTGCCGGTCTACGACTCGCGCGAGGTCGACGGCGAGCTGATCGTGGCGATGCGCCTGGTCAAGGGCGGCGACCTGCGCCGGCTGATCGACCGCGAGGGGCCGTTGCCGCCCGAGCGCGCCCTCGACCTGCTCGGTCAGGTCGCCGAAGCGCTCGACGCCGCCCACGCCGCCGGCGTCGTCCACCGCGACGTCAAGCCGCACAACATCCTCGTCGAGGGCGACCGCGCCTACCTCTCCGACTTCGGCCTCGCCAAAGCCTTCGACGAGAGCGGCGCGGCGAGCAGCGCCTCGGTCGTCGGCACCGCCCAGTACATGTCGCCCGAGCAGTGGCGCGGCGACTCGATCGGCCCCGCCGCCGACGTCTACTCGCTCGGCTGCGTCCTCTACGAGGCGCTGACCGGGATCGCCCCCTTCGGGCGGGCCGAATCGGACACCGAGCCGGAGCTGCCGGTCGGGATCGACGGGGCGATCCGCCGCGCCGTCGCCAAGGACCCGAGCGAGCGTTACCGCAGCGCCGGCGAGCTGATCGCCGCCGCCCGCGCCGTCGCCGGCTCCGACGTGCGGCCCACCGCGGTCCTCTCCCGCGACCGCGCCGAGCGCACCACGGTGCCGCTGGGCCGCCGCGGGGTTCGCGCCTTTCAGCGGCGGGTGGTGGTGGCCGCCGTCCTGGTGATCCCGGCGATGATCGCGGCAGGATTCGTCTTCGGTCTCATCTTCGGCGGTGGGGGAGTCAGCGTCTCGGCCCCGATCTCGATCGGCACGCCGCCGCTGCGAGTCACCGCCGACGGCCAGGGCGCCTGGGTGACGAGCGAACGCGACGGCACCGTGACCCGGCTCGAATCCGCAACCGGGGACGTGCTGCGGCAGGTCAAGCTGCACCCCGGCATCTCCGGCGTCGCGATCGGCAGCAAATGGCTCTGGGTGACCGACCCGCGCCGGCACCAGCTGCTGCGCCTCGACGCGACGACCCTGAAGCAGAAGCAGGCGATCGAAATCCCGGGCGCTCCCGGCCCGATCGCCCTCAGCGGCAATCCCAAGCGCGTCTGGATCGCCGACGAAGCCGGCGCCGGGATCGCCGTCGTCAACGCCGAAAACGGCCACCGCATCCGCACCCAGCTGCCACCGCAGGCGGCGCCGCTGCGGCTGGCGGTCGGCGCCGGCGGACTCTGGGCCTCGAGCTCCTCGACCGCGAGCGTGCGCCGGATCGACCTCGGCACCCTCGAACCGGGGGAACCGATCCTGGCCGGACCACATCCCGCCGGCATCACCGTCGCCCACGGCATCGTCTGGGTCACCAATCCCCCGCGGGGCACGGTGACCGAGGTCGATCCCTCGCTCCACCAGGTGCAGGGACAGGTCACCGTCGGCGCCAAGCCGGGCGGCATCGACGCCGGCACCGGCACCGTCTGGGTCGCCAACGCCGGCGACGACACCGTCACCCGGATCGACCTCGAGACCGGCGAAGTCGAAGGCGACCCGATCCACGTCGGCCCCGAACCGGGCGCCGTCGCGGTCGGCGGCGACGCGGTTTGGGTCGCAAATAACGGCGACGGGACGGTTACCCGGATCGAACCCTGAGACCCGCGGGCTAAGCCGGGCCGCCGAACATCTAGGATCGGGAACCCATGGCCCAAGACATAGATCAGCTCTCCATCAACACGATCCGCACCCTCTCGATGGACGCCGTCCAGAAGGCGAACTCCGGTCACCCGGGGACGCCGATGTCGCTGGCGCCGGTCGCCTACGAGCTCTGGCAGAACCACCTCCGCTTCGACCCCGCCAACCCGATCTGGCCGAACCGCGACCGCTTCGTGCTCTCCGCCGGGCACGCCTCGATGCTGCTCTACTCGATGCTCTTCCTCGCCGGCGTCCGCAAGGTCGACGCCGACTACAACGTCCTCGACGAGCCGGCCTGCTCGCTCGAGGAGATCGAAAGCTTCCGCCAGCTGCACTCGCGCACCCCGGGCCACCCCGAGTACCGCTGGACCACCGGCGTCGAGACCACGACCGGGCCGCTCGGCCAGGGCGTCGCCACCTCGGTCGGGATGGCGATGGCCTCGAAGTGGCTGGGCGCCACCTACGGCACCGAGCTGTTCGACTTCGACACCTACGCGCTCGCCGGCGACGGCTGCCTGCAGGAGGGCGTCTCCCACGAAGCCGCCTCGCTCGCCGGCCACCTCAAGCTCGACAACCTCTGCTGGATCTTCGACAACAACCACATCTCGATCGACGGCGACACCGCGCTCGCCTTCAGCGACGACGTGCTCAGCCGCTTCGAGGGCTACGGCTGGAACGTGCTGCGAGTCGGCGACGCCAACGACGCCGGCCTGCTCGGCCGCGCCTTCGAGGAGTTCAAGGCCGAGACCGGCCGCCCGACCCTGATCGTCGTCGACAGCCACATCGGCTGGGGCTCGCCGAACAAGCAGGACACCGAGTCCGCCCACGGCGAACCGCTCGGCGAAGAGGAGATCGAACTGACGAAGGAGGCCTACGGCTGGCCGAAGGACGCCAAGTTCCTCGTCCCCGACGGCGTCCGCGAGCGCTTCGACGAGGTGATCGGCAGGCGCGGCGCCGAGGCGCACTCGGCCTGGGTCGAGAGGTTCGACGCCTACAAGGGAGCCAACCCCGAGAAAGCGGCCGAGCTGGAGATGATGCAGCGCCGCGGCCTGCCCGACGGCTGGGACGCCGACCTGCCCTCCTTCGAGGCCGACGAAGAGAAGGGGCTTGCCACCCGCAAGGCCTCCAACAAGGTCCAGAACGCGATCGCCGAGCGGGTGCCGTGGCTGCTGGCCGGCTCCTGCGACCTCACCGACTCGACCTCGGTCCGCCTCGGCGACGCCGACCAGTTCGAGCCCGGCAGCTACGACGGCCGCCAGATCCACTTCGGGATCCGCGAACACGGCGCCGCCACCGCCTGCAACGGGATGTCGCTCTGCAAGCTGCGGCCGCTGTGGTCGACCTACCTCACCTTCTCCGACTACGGCCGCGCCGGCATCCGCCTCTCGGCGCTGATGGAGCTGCCGGCGATCCACCTCTTCACCCACGACTCGATCGGGCTCGGCGAGGACGGGCCGACCCACCAGCCGATCGAGCAGCTGATGGCGCTGCGGGCGATGCCCCACCTCGACGTGATCCGCCCCGCCGACGCCAACGAGGTGGTCGAGGCTTGGCGGATGGCGCTCGACCGCACCCACTGCCCGGTCGCCATGGTGCTGACCCGGCAGAACGTGCCGGTGCTCGACCGCTCCAAGTACGCCTCGGCCGAGGGCGCCCAGCGCGGCGGCTACGTGCTGGCCGACCCCGAGGACGGCGAGCCGGAGCTGATCATGATCGCCACCGGCAGCGAGGTCCAGCTCGCCGTCGGCGCCCACGAGGCGCTGAAGGAGGACGGCATCCGCTCGCGCGTCGTCAGCCTCCCCTGCTGGGAGATCTTCGAGAAGCAGGACCAGGCCTACCGCGACGAGGTGCTGCCGCCGGAGATCACCGCCCGCCTCGCGATCGAGGAGGGCACGCCGCTCGGCTGGGAGAAATGGGTCGGAACCGAGGGTGCCATCATGGGGATGACCACCTTCGGCCAATCGGCGCCGTTCAAGGACGTCGAGGCCGAGTTCGGGTTCACCGTCGAGAACGTGACCCGGGTGGCGCGCGAGGTCGCCGAGCGCGCGACCGTCAATCCATCGACCTGAAGGGGGCGCTCGCTATGAAGCCGACGCAGCGGCTGCACGATCTGGGACAGAGCCTCTGGCTCGACAACATCACTCGCCCGATGCTCCGCGAAGGGGTGCTGGAGGGCTACATCCGGGACCTCTCCGTCACCGGCCTGACCTCCAACCCGACGATCTTCGACAAGGCGATCTCGGGCGGCGATGCCTACGACGAGCAGATCGCCGAGGTGGCGCCGAAGGCGGCCGCCGGCGAGGGCGTCGGCGCCAATGAGGCCGAGAAGATCTTCTTCGAGCTGGCGCTGGCCGACCTGCGCGACGCCACCGACCTCTTCGCCGACGTCCACCGGCGCACCGCCGGCGTCGACGGCTTCTGCTCGCTGGAGGTCTCGCCGCTGATTGCCGACGACGCGGCGGCGACGATCGAGGAGGCGAAGGCGCTCCACGCCAAGGGCGATCGGCCCAACCTCTACATCAAGATCCCCGGCACCGAGGCCGGCCGCGAGGCGATCGAGGAGTCGATCTTCGCCGGCATCCCGATCAACGTCACCCTGCTCTTCGACGACAAGCAGTACCTCGGCGCCGCCGACGCCTACATGCGCGGGATCGAGCGGCGAATCAAGGCGGGGCTCGATCCACACGTCCCCTCGGTCGCTTCGATCTTCATGAGCCGCTGGGACGTCGCCGTCGGCAAGGAGGTGCCAGGCCAGCTCGTCAACCGGCTCGGGATCGCGGTCGGCGGCCGCGCCTACCGCGCTTACAACGAGCTGCTGGAGTCGGACCGGATGCGCCGCCTGATGAACGAGGGCGCGCGCCCGCAGCGGCTGCTCTGGGCCAGCACCGGGACCAAGGACCCCGACGCCTCCGACACCCTCTACATCGAGGCCTTCGCCTCGCCGCTCACGGTCAACACGATGCCGGAGCCGACCCTGCATGCCTTCGCCGACCACGGCGAGGTGAAGGAGCTCCTGCCCAAGGACGGCGGCAACGCCGAGCAGGTGCTGGCCGAGTTCGCCGAGGCCGGGATCGACGTCGCCGCCCTCGCGACCCGCCTCCAGGAGGAGGGCAAAGAGAGCTTCAACAAGTCCTGGAACGAGATGCTGGAGACGATCGGCTCGAAGAGCGGGGTCGCGGCGGGCTGAGCTCTTCGCTGCCGCCTCAGTGCAGAGGCTGCCAGGTCGGGTCCAGCGCCAGCGCGCCGTTGCCGCTCTCGAATTCGTATTCGGCCTGGAAGATCTGCCGAGGCGGCCCGTGCCGGTGGGCGGGCCGCAGCCAGAGCCCTGCGTCGTTGGAGTAGACGATCTTGCGCCCGCTGGGGGAGAAGGCGGGGTGGAGGCCACTGTTGGCGATGAGCCTCAGCGGCCCGCCCGACAGCGGCCAGGTCCAGCTGCCGAAGGAGCGCTGCCCGTCCGGCAGTTCGCGGACGCCGGTGAAGGCGAGCAGGCTGCCGTCGGGCGAGACGTCGAGGTCGCTCGCCGCGATCTGATAGCCAAGCACGCGCAACCCGCGGCCGTCGGGGCGGATCGATGAGAGGGTGGTCTTCAACCCTTCGCGGTCGCGCGCGAAGACGATCCGCCGCCCGTTGGGGGTGAAGACGGGGTAGTGGTCGTTGCCGGCGCCATGGGTGAGGCGGTGCAGCCGGCCGTCGGCGGTGCGAAGAACGAGGTAGTTGGTGTGGCTGATGGGTTCGTAGCGCGAGAAGACGATCATCCCGCGCGGCCCGAACGAGGGGTCGAGGTCGTCGTAGCCGGAGGTGAGCGGCTTGACGGCGCCGGTGCGCATGTCCAGGGTGGAGATGCTCGTCGTCTCGTAGGGCTGCCCTGGAACCTGTTCGCCCCGCCGTACGAAGACCAGCTTCCTGCCTGAGGGGGCGAAGCTCGGCTCGACGTCTTTCGGATCGCTGGTAAGCCGCCGGATGGTCCCCTGCTTCGGGCGGAGCGCGTAGAGCCCGCCGGTTTCGGTGCCCCCGGCGCCGCTTTCGTTGCCTTCGTGGAAGGTGAGGCTGAAGACGATCACGCCTGGGCGACCCGGGTAGGCCGCGCTCGCGCTCGGCGCGGCCAGCAGGCAGAGCGCTGCGGCCGCGAGGAGCATCGCTGCGATTGAGTTCCAGGAAACGACTCTCATCAGTCCTGAAACACGTTAATCCGTCCCGAGTCGCGACCGCGGCGGAGGTGTCGAGGGCAGACGTGCGAATCTTCAGGCGATGGACCCGACCACCTCCGCGTCCTCGCTCCGGCACACCCCCGCCTGGGCCGAGCTCGAGGCCCACTTCGAGCAGATCCGCGGCACCCACCTGCGCGACCTCTTCGCCGCCGACCCGGAGCGGGGGGAGCGGCTGGTCGCCGAGGGCGCCGGCCTCTACCTCGACTTCTCCAAGAACCGCATCACCGAAGAGACGCTGATGCTGCTCGGCGCCCTCGCCAAGCAGCGCGGGGTCTTCGAGCGCCGCGAGGCGATGTTCGCCGGCGAGCACATCAACGTCTCCGAGGACCGGGCGGTGCTGCACGTGGCGCTGCGGATGCCGCGCAACCGCTCGCTGGTGGTCGACGGGGTGGACGTGGTCAAGGAGGTGCACGAGACGCTCGACCGGATGGCCGGCTTCTCCGAGCGGGTGCGCTCGGAGGAGTGGCGCGGCCACACCGGCCAGCCGATCCGCAACGTGATCAACATCGGCATCGGCGGCTCCGACCTCGGCCCGGTGATGGCCTACGAGGCGCTCAAGCACTACAGCCGCCGCGAGATGACCTTCCGCTTCGTCTCCAATGTCGACGGCACCGACTTCGCCGAGAAGACCCGCGACCTCGACCCCGCCGAGACGCTCTTCGTCATCTCCTCGAAGACCTTCACGACCCTGGAGACGATGACCAACGCCCGCACCGCGCGCGAGTGGTCGCTGGCCGGGCTCGGCGGCGAGGAGGCAGCGGTCGCCAAGCACTTCGTCGCCGTCTCCACCAACGCCGAGGTGGTCTCGAAGTTCGGGATCGACACCGAGAACATGTTCGGCTTCTGGGAGTGGGTCGGCGGCCGCTACTCGATGGATTCGGCAATCGGGCTCTCGACGATGCTGGCGATCGGCCCCGCCCGCTTCGAGGAGATGCTGGCCGGCTTCCACGCGATGGACGAGCACTTCCGCGAGGCGCCGGACGCCGCCAACCTGCCGCTTTTGATGGGCCTCTTGGCGGTCTGGTACGCCGACTTCTTCGAGGCTGAGACCGTCGCGGTGCTGCCCTACGACCAGTACCTGCACCGCTTCCCCGCCTACCTACAGCAGCTGACGATGGAGTCCAACGGCAAGCACGTCACCCTCGACGGCGCCCGCGTCGACTACGACACCGGCCAGATCTTCTGGGGTGAGCCGGGGACCAACGGCCAGCACAGCTTCTACCAGCTGATCCACCAGGGGACGCGGCTGATCCCCTGTGACTTCATCGGCTTCGCCAACTCGCTCAACCCGCTCGGCGAGCACCACGATCTGCTGATGTCGAATGTCTTCGCCCAGGGCGAAGCGCTCGCCTTCGGCAAAACGGAGGAGCAGGTGCGGGAGGAGGGGACGCCGGAGGCGGTGGTGCCGCACCGGCTGATGGAGGGCAACCGCCCCTCGAACACGATCCTCGCCGAGCGGCTCGAACCCGCGACGCTCGGCACCCTCGTCGCCCTCTACGAGCACAGCGTCTTCACCCAGGGGGCGATCTGGGGGATCGACTCCTTCGACCAGTGGGGAGTGGAGCTGGGCAAGGTGCTGGCGAAGGCGATCATCCCCGAGCTCGAGGCCGCCGAGGAGCCGAAGCTGCGCCATGACAGCTCCACCAACGCGCTGATCCGCCGCTACCGCTCCCTGCGGCGCTAGCCTCCTCATCATGCTCTCGCTCGACCCGCTGCCCCTGGCGGCGTCGGCGTCGAACCTGCTCGCCGCGCGCGAGCAGATGGCGTTCACGCTCGGCTTCCACATCGTCCTCTCCTGCCTCGGGGTGGCGCTGCCGGCGACGATCCTGGTCGCCAACTACATCGGCCTGAAGAAGCGCGACGAGGCGGCGATCGAGCTCGCCAAACGCTGGTCGAAAGCGATGGCGGTCACCTTCGCCGTCGGCGCCGTGACTGGGACCGTGCTCAGCTTCGAGTTCGGCCTGCTCTGGCCGCAGTTCATGGACCGCTTCGGCGCCGCCTTCGGGGTCGCCTTCGCGATCGAGGGGATCTTCTTCTTCCTCGAGGCGATCTTCCTCGCGATCTACATCTATGGCTGGAAGCGGCTCTCCGGCTGGGCGCACTTCTGGTCCGGGGTGCCGATGTTCATCACCGGCATCGGCGGCGCCTTCTCGGTCGTCGCCGCCAACTCCTGGATGAACCAGCCGCAGGGGTTCACCCTGAACGCCGCCGGCAAGGTCATCGACGTCGAACCGCTCGAAGTGCTGATCAACCCGGCCACCGGCTACGAGGTCCCGCACATGATCCTCGCCGCCTACATGGTCGTCGGCTTCCTCGTCGCCTCGGTCTACGCGGTCGGGATGCTGAAAGGGAGACGCGACCGCCTGCACCGGCTGGGGCTGCTGATCCCGCTGACGATCGGGCTCGTCGCGACCCCGATCCAGCTCTTCGTCGGCGACACCGCCGCCCGCGCGGTCGCCGACCACCAGCCGGCCAAGTTCGCGGGGATGGAGTGCATCCAGAAGGGCGGCGGCCACCAGACCGAGTACGTGGGCGGCATCTGCACTTCCGACGGGGTGAAGGCGGCGATCCCGATCCCCGACCTCGACTCCTTCCTGGTCGGCTTCAGCGCCGACACCGACGTCACCGGTTTGAACGAAATCCCCAAGAGCGAACGGCCGCCGGCGAACACCTTCCTGCACCTCTCCTTCGACGCGATGGTCGGGATCGGGACGGCGCTGCTGGCGCTCGGGGCGTGGGTGGCCTGGGTCTGGTGGAAACGACGCGACATCCCGCGCACGCCCTGGTTCCTGCGCGCGGTCGCCGTCAGCGGCGCCGCCTCGGTGGTGGCGCTGTGGTGCGGCTGGATCGTCACCGAGGTCGGCCGCCAGCCCTGGATCGTTCAGGGCTACATGCGCACCTCCGAAGCGGTCACCGACGCGAAGGGGATCTGGTTCGCCTTCGGCCTCGTGCTGCTGCTCTACGCGGGCCTGGGGACGGGCGCGGTGCTGGTCCTGCGCTCGATGTCGAAGCGCTGGCGCGAGGCGAGCGCCGAAGCCGTCGCCAGTCCGTACGCGCCGGAGGCAGCCCCATGAGCAAGGCTGACGCGGCGGCGGCGATCCTTTGGGTGGGGGCGACCTTCTACGCGCTGTTCGGGGGTGCCGACTTCGGCGGGGGCCTTTGGGACCTCGTCGCCGGCGGCCCCGAGCGGGGGCAGCGGCCGCGCGACTTGATCCAGCGCTCGCTCACCCCCGTCTGGGAGGCGAACCACGTCTGGCTGATCTTCGTCCTCGTCGTCCTCTGGACCGCCTTCCCTCCGGCCTTCAGCGCGATCTTCACCACGCTCTACGTGCCGATCGCGCTGGCGGCGCTGGGGATCGTCCTGCGCGGCGCCGGCTTCGCCTTCCGCAAGTCGATCGTCGGCTTGCAGGGGCGGCGGGCGATGGGCGCGACCTTCGCCCTCTCCTCGGTCCTGACCCCGTTCTTCATGGGCACGGTGATCGGCGCGATCGCCGCCGGCAACGTCCCGGCCGCCGGCAACGGCGACGCCTTCAGCACCTGGCTGCAACCGCTGCCGCTGCTGATCGGGGCGATGTTCGTCGCCAGCGGCGCCTACCTCGCTGCCGTCTTCCTCGTCGGCGACGCCCGTCGCGGAGATGACGAGGAGATGGAGCGCTACTTCGAGCGCCGCGCGCTGGGCGCGGCCGTGGTGGCAGGGGCCTTCGCCGTCGCCGGCCTCTTCGCCCTCCACTCCGAAGCCCGCTACGTCTTCGACCGCCTCACCAGCCAGGGCCTGCCGCTGGTGGTCCTCTCGCTGCTCTGCGGCGTCGCCCTCCTCGCCGTCCTCCTGCGCGGCGCCCGTCGCCCCCTGCGCCCGCTAGCCGCCGGCGCCGTCACCGCCGTGATCTGGGGCTGGGGCGTAGCCCAGTTCCCCTACCTGCTCCCAACCACCCTCCGCATCGACCAAGCCGCCGCTCCCGGCCCGACGATGACGATCATCTTCATCGTCTTCGCAGTAGCCGCCGTCCTGGTCCTCCCGTCCCTAGGACTCCTCTACACCCTCGCGCAGCGCGACCTGCTGGAGAGCGAGCACTAGGGCGTCGAGGGAGGGTGTCCATGCCCCTCCTCCGGAATTGACCCCCCTCGCTTGCGCTCGACAGAGTTCTGGTAGACGGAGTTGTGGTTCCTTTGTCCGGTATGACAGGACAAAGGAACCACGGAAATACTGGCGGCTCGGTGGTTCGTGGTGGATAGGCTCCAAGTCTTGATCGAGGCGATCCTCTTTGACATCGACGGCACCCTGATCACCACCGGCGGAGCTGGGGGGGAGGCGTGGAAGCGGGCGTTCGTCGAGCTCTACGGCAAGCCGCTGGACATCCGCGACGTGACCGAGTCGGGGATGACCGATCCGGAAGTGGGGCGGGTGGCGCTGCAGAACATCCTCGGCCGCGACCCCGACGGGCGCGAGCTGGCGACGGCGATGGGTCACTACCTGCGCCACCTCTCGGCGGCGGTCGACGAGGCGGATGGCTACGAAGTGATGCCGGGGATCGAAGAGCTGCTGGCACGGTTGGTCGACGCCGGCCACCTGCTCGGCCTCACCACCGGCAACGTCGAGGCGGCGGCCCACATCAAGCTCGCCCGCGGCGGGCTCAACCGCTTCTTCTCCTTCGGCGGCTACGGCTCGGACTCGAACCAGCGCACCGCGCTGACCCGCTGCGCCCTCGACCGCGGCAAGCTCGTCTCCGGCGGCATCCTCGACCCCGGCAACTCGATCTCGGTCGGCGACACCCCCCGCGACGTCGCCGCCGGCCACGGCGCCGGCATCGAAGTCGTCGGCGTCGCCACCGGCAACTTCACGGTCGAGGAACTGCACCAAGCCGGCGCCAACTGGGCGATCCCCGACGTGGCGAGCGGCTTCCCGGTCTAGCTCAAGCCTTCGAGCAGCGCGCTTGGTAGATGTTGAGGAAGCCGTTTTCGAAGCCGTTCCTCGCCATCCGCAGGTAGAGGCGCCAGACGCGGATCCGTTCCGGGCCGGCGAGTTGGGTCGCCCGCTCGAGGTTGGCGTCGAGGTTCTGCGCCCAGTGCTTCAGCGTCTGGGCGTAGTCGGGGCCGAAGTCCTCGACGTGGTGGGCGATGAAGCCCGCCCGTTCCAGCGCCAGCAGGTTGCGCGAGAGGTGCAGCGGCGCCGCGTCGGGGAAGACGTAGCGCTCGGAGAAGTCGCCGGCCTCGGGGTCGGTGTGGCGGAGGCGGGTGATGCCGTGGTTGAGCAGCCGGCCGCCGGGCTCGAGCAGGCTGGCCAGGGTCTGCGCGTAGAGGTCGATGTTGCCCGAGCCGACGTGCTCGACCATGCCGATGCTGGCGATCGCGTCGAACTTCTCGCCCATGGCGGGGAGGTCGCGGTAGTCCATCACCCGGATGTCGACCCGGTCGGCGACGCCGGCTTCCTCGGCCCGCTGGCGCCCCTTTTCGGCCTGCGGCGGCGAGAGGGTGATGCCGACGACATTGCAGCCGTACTTGGTCGCCGCCCAGAGCGGGAACCCGCCCCAGCCGCAGCCGACGTCGAGCACGCGCTCGCCCTCCTTCAGCTGCAGCTTGCGGGCGACGGTGTCGAGCTTCTCCTCCTGGGCTTCCTCCAGCGTCTTCATCTGCCCGTCGCGCCAGATCGCGCAGCTGTAGACCATCGTCGGCCCGAGGAAGAGCTCGAAGAAGTCATTGGAGACGTCGTAGTGGTGGCGGACGGCGCGCGCGTCGCGCTCCTTGCTGTGGCGGCGGCCGCTGGGGCGCAGCTCGGCCTGGGGCCGCTTCGGCGGCAGCGTCAGGCCGGCGGCGCGCACGGCGCCGAGCAGCAGCGCCCGCTTGTCGGCAGCGTCGAGGGCGGGCGGCTGCCAGCCGTCGAGCACCCTGATCACGGCGTCGATGTCGTCGACCTCGAGCTCGCCGCTGACGTAGGCGCGGCCGAGCCCGAGCTGTCCCGGCGCCCGCAGCACGTGGGCGGCGGCGCGCGGCGAGCGGACGCTGAAGGTCGGACCGTTGCCGGAGCTGGAGGGGACCTTCGACCCGTCCCAGAACTCGATCGTGAACGGTCGCTCCGGGAGGCGGGACTCAATCTCCCGTCGCAGCGGCGCGGTGTTTGCGAAGGGCATCGGCGGGGCACCCTACCGATTCGGAATCAATCCCTTCAGCTTCTACCCCTATGATCGCCCGCCATGACGACTGTCGGACCACTCCCCTCAGACATCCAGCCCGTCGAGAACGAGACCCGGGACCGGATCATCACCGGCCTGGTGACGCTGATCCCCTTCCTCGCCATCGGCTTCGCCGGCTGGCAGGTGTGGGGCAGCGCCCTGCACTGGAGCGACGTCTTCCTCTTCGTCGGCATGTACCTGCTGACGGGCCTCGGCATCACCGTCGGCTTCCACCGCCTCCTCACCCACCGCTCCTTCAAGACCTACCCGTGGCTGCGCGGCGTGTTCGGGATCCTGGGATCGGCCGCGATCGAGGGGCCGGTGATCTCCTGGGTCGCCGACCACCGCAAGCACCACGCCTTCTCCGATGAACACGGCGACCCGCACAGCCCCCACGTCGACCACGGCGGTGGCTGGACGGGGGCTCTGAAGGGCCTCTTCCACGCCCACATGGGCTGGATCTTCATCCACACCCAGCGCGGCAACAAGGAACGCTTCGCGCCCGACCTGATCAAGGACCCGGTGATCAACTGGGTCGACCGCACGTTCATCTACTGGGCGATCCTCGGCCTGCTACTGCCGTTCTTCCTCGGCTGGATCATCGGCGGCACCCTCTTCGCCGGCGTCACCGGCCTGCTCTGGGGCGGCCTGGTGAGGGTCTTCGTCCTGCACCACTTCACCTACAGCATCAACTCGCTCTGCCACACCTTCGGCCGCCGCGAGTTCGAGACCACCGACCACTCGCGCAACCTGGCGCTGATCGCGATCCCGACCCTCGGCGAGGCCTACCACAACAGCCACCACGCCTTCCCGACCTCGGCCACCCACGGCCTGCGCTGGTGGCAGCTCGACATCTCCTCCCTGGTCATCAACGGCTTGGAGAAGCTGGGGCTTGTGTGGGACGTCGTGCGGGTGAGTCCGGAACGGATGGCCTCCAAGACTGTCTGAAGCGCCCTGACCAAGCAGCTCAAGGACGCAGGGAGGGCGACAAGGGGAGCGCACTTCAGTGCGTGACCCGCAGGCGGCCGACTGAGGACGCGGAGATGCGCCGGTCAGGGCGCTTCAGACGCTTCGTACCAGTCGATCCAGTGGTTGCAGGCCTGGCTTAGCGGCGCCGTGCGGTGCGGCTTGGCCGGGACCGCGACCAGTTCGCCGAGGTAGGCCTTGCCGTCGTAACCGCTCAGGCTCTGCAACCAGCTGGCTTCTGGGGTGGTGATCGTGAAGCGGACCTTGCCGCCCTGGCTCCGGTAGCGCCCGGCCGGCCAGAACTGGCCGTTGTTGCCGAGGCTGATCGTGTTCGGCCGCTGCCCGTCCAGCGCTGCCTGCAGCGGTTCTTCGAAGCCCGGCGCCGAGAGGGTGAGGTCGAAGGGGGAGAAGTACTGCAGCGAGAGGTCCCAGGTGCCCGGCGGCAACCGCAGCGCCTGCGAGGTCTGCGCGCCGGTGCCGAGGACGCTGCCTTCGTCCCAGCTCCCTTTCTGCCCGATCACCGCATCGGGGAAGAGGCCGGCGCGGCCGCGGTTGGCGAGGAGGATCCGGATCTCCGGCGCTTCGCAGCCGGCGAAGGCCCCCGCCTCGGTGCCCTCGAGCAGGACGTGGCGATGTTCGGGCGTCGGCCCGGTCCGCTTCCAGAGCACGTAGTCGGCGGTCTTCGCGATCCGCTTGAAGTTGGGCGGGGCCTGGCTGTTCCAGGCGGCGCGGCTGGTGATCACGTAGGGGAAGCGGTCCAGCGTCGCCCGCGAGAAGGAGTCGAAGTCGATCGGGCTGTAGGCATCGCCGGTGTCGAAGGGCTTCTCCGGGTTGGGCGTGACCGCGTCGTCGGGGAACTCGACCAGCGGCACGTGCGTGTCGGCCCCGAGCAGCTCGTAGGCGGCGTAGCGGTCCTGGCCGGCGTAGAGCACGGGCTGGCCGTGCAGGATCGGCAGGAAAGCCTTCAGCTCAGCCCCGTGCCCCGGGGGTCCCACCGGCGCGTCTCGGAGAGCGAGGAAGCTGGAATAGACGGCCCCGGCGATGAACACCACCGCCAAGACTGCCCAGCCGGCTCGCAGCAGGGGGGGCGCCGGGGAAGGGGTCTCGGCGGACAACAGCGGGGAGGGTCCGGCGAGACCCCTTCCCCGGCGCCCGATGCGCGGGAACTCCTCGAGCAGGGGACGGATGGCGACGAGCATCGCGAGGGGGGCGGCGATCATCAGCGCCTTGGCCTGTGAGTAGTCGCCGGCGGAGGGGAGGGAGACGAGATAGAGGAGCCAGCTGGCGCCGAGGGCGATGGGGATGGCTGTTTCGCGGCGGCTCGTCCACCAGGCGACCCCTACGAGCAGGGCGAGGATCGCGATTGCTCCGGCGAGGCCGGGCAGGTTGGCCCCACCGGCGGCGTCGAGGCGGTAGTTGGCGGCGGGCCAGATTCCCAGCGCCTCCAGCGGCGAGACCGGGCCGTAGGTGTTGCTGCCGGCGACTTTGTTGAAGCTGCTGGCGAAGCCGAAGGGGCCGACGACGGTGACGAGGACCGCGATCGCGGCGAGGGCGGCGATCACGAGCAAGGTCAGGGGGCGCGTCAGGAAGCGCAGCAGTGCTCGCGGTCGGAGCGCTGCTCGCACCGCCGGCAGGGTCAGGCTCCAGAGGACGAGGATCGCCGCTGGCCAGGCTATGCCGGCAAAGCTGTAGGAGAAGAAGATTCCTCCTGCTAGCGAGAGCCCGGGCAGCAGGACCCCTATTCCAGACATCGCTCGCCGCGCTCGCGGTTGAGTGTCTGGCATAGGGGTCCTGCTGCCCGGGCCATCCGGCGCTTTCGGTTGCTCCTTTGAGATGGTGGTGAGCCAGATGGCGAAGGCGAGTACGAGGAGGGCTTGGGAGGTCTCCTTGAAGGCGGCTTGGGCGTAGTAGGAGGCGGCCAGGTAGGGGACGGCGACCAGGGCGGCACCGATCGTGCGGCGGACCGGGCTCAGGTCCCGTAGGGCGCTCAGTGCGGTCAGGCCGGTCAGCACCCCGATCGCGACGATCTCGCCGAGGAAGGCCTGTCCCAGCCCGATCCCGGGCACCGCCGCGATCGCCACCGCGAGGCCGTGCGGGCCGAGCGGGTAGCCGGGGTCGGGCGAGGGGCCGAAGCCGCTGCGCAGCCACTCGGCCCAGGCGAGATGCAGTCCGAGGTCGTTGTTGAAGCCGACCCCGAGCAGACCCCAGCGGCCGCTGACCGCAAAGGGAATCGCCAGGACGATCAAGACAACGACCGCCACTGGAAGCCCCTCTCGCCACACTCCTCGGTTGGCGTTCGTCCTTGGACCGGTGTGTCCGTCCCAAGGACGAACGCCGCTTCGCCACAGCACCAACGCCGCGACCACCACCAGCGCAACGAGGCCAAGGGTCGAGGAGGTGCCGTGGCCCGGTGCTCGCGCCAGCAGGCCCGTCACCGTCAGCACGCCGCCGAACCCGACCGCGGGCTCCAGCCAGGACCATTCGTCCCTGCCTGCCAGCGACAGCGTCGCCCGGCCGACCAGCAGCGAGACGGCGCAGATCAGCGCCGCCGAGGCATAGGTCCCGATCATCAGGCGCTGGAAGTTATGGCAGTGGGCGCTTTCAGTACTTCTCGGCGGCCGCTTCGAGCGTCTCGCGCAGGTTCTCGCCCCGCAGCGGATGCTCGTGCCCGGGGGCGACGACCCGCGGTTCCAGCGCCGCCAGGCGCCGCACCGACTCCTTCGCCTTCTGGTGGTCCCAGGCCCAGGCGGGGTGGGGGACGCTCGCCTCGCCCTCCGGCAGCGGTTTCAGCCGCCCCGAGTCGACCAGGTAGACGACGTCGCTGACCAGTGCCACCCGATCGCTCTCGCGCCAGAGTCCGATCAGCCCCGGCGCGTGGCCGGGGAAGTGGATGACCTTGAAGCCGGCAACTTCGTCGCCTTCGATCACCGTGTCGGCGATCTTCACCGCGCCGCCGTCCCAGCGCCGCAGAAGAAACGGGTAGAGCCGGCGGATCCACGCCACCGGCAGCTGTGAGAGGTCCATGTAGGGGGCGATCGCGGCGTCGCTTTCGGCATCCGCCTTTTCGTCGGGATGGCAGAGGACCGGCACGTCGAGGTAGGGAGCGGTGCCGCGGTGGTCGGCGTGGGCGTGGCCGAGCACGATGTGCTTCAGCCCGCCCAGCTCCTCGGCGGCGGCTTTCGCCTTCTTGCGCATCGCCTTGGTCCCGGCGTCGAACTGGACGACTCCGTCCCCATCCTCGAGGAAGTAGACGTTCATCGCCCCGCGGAAGTCCCCGCGCAGCAACCAGACCCCGTCAGCAACCTTCTCCAGTGCCATCGCCCCACCTTAACGGCGCCCTCTGCGGCGCACTAGGGTTCGCCCATGCCGCTGATCTGGAAAGCCGGAATGGTCCTCCTCGTCCTCTGCCTCGCGGCGGCGATGGTGATCGCGATCATCCGTCTGGTCGAAACGCCGACGGAAATCCTCGGCGACGGCTTTCGCGGCTTACCGGCAAAGCAACACGGCTCTCCGCCGAACCGGCGTTAGAGTAAGCGCGTTCAGCGAGCGACGAAGGAGGCGGCGTGTTCAAACGCATCGTGGTGGGGACCGATGGCTCCGATACGGCCGCCGAGGCGGTACGCCAGGCGATCGAGCTGGCCAGGCTCTCCGGGGCCCAGCTCAGCATCGTCAGCGCCTACCAGCCCGTCTCGGGCCGGCGCGTGCAGGGAGAGCAGAGCGAAGCCCCCGCGGACGTCCACTATGAGATCGGCCCGCGCGAGGACGTCAACCTGGTTCTCGACGCCGCCGCCGCCGAGGCGAAAGGGGAGGGAATCGAAGTCACCACCCACCCGGTCGAGGGCGACCCCGCCGACGCGATCCTCAACGTCGCCGAAGAGACCAAGGCCGACCTGATCGTGGTCGGCAACAAGGGAATGACCGGCGCCCGCCGCTACCTGCTCGGCAGCGTCCCCAACAACATCTCCCACCACGCTCCCTGCAGCGTGATCATCGTCCGCACTACCTAGCCGGCTTCACGACCGCCCGCGGCAGGGGTTCGGTCGCCTTGCCGACGTCGATCAGGCCGGTGCCCTGCTGGAACCGGGGCAGGCCGAGGTCGCGGGCGGTCTGCCGCAGCCGCTTGGTCACCTGCTCGACCTGCAGGCGCGGCTCCAGGGCCGGATTGATCGCCTTGCTGGCGAGGACCAGGGCGGCGGCGCCGGAGACGTGGGCGGCCGCCATCGAGGTGCCGACGTAGGTGGCGGGGATCGCGAAGAGGTTGGTGCTGCCGGGCCGCAGGGTCACCTGGTAGATCGGCCGCGCGGCGACCGAGGGGCAGCCGGGCCTGGGAGAGCCGCCGCCGGGAGCGAGCAGGTCGACCCCCTTGCCGGCGAGGGAGTAGTCGCCGAGGCAGGCGCCCTCGGTGGTGCCGCCGACGCCGATCACCCGCGGCGCCGTCGCCGGCTCGGAGACGCAGTTCTCGGAGCCGAGGTTGCCGACCGAGGCGACCGTCACCACCCCCCGCTCATAGGCTTCGCGCAGCGCTTCGTCCACCAGCGGCACCTTCTTGCCGCATTCGAAGTTGAAGCTCATGTTGATCACCTGGGCGTGATGGGCGACCGCGAAGCGGATCCCCTTGACGATCGCGAGGGCGTCGCCGCGGCCGTTGCGGTCGAGCACCCGGACCGGCATCAGCTTGGCGCGATAGGCGAGCCCGGTCAGCCCGACCCCGTTGTCGGTGCTCTCGCCGATCGTCCCGGCGACGTGGGTGCCGTGGCCGTTTTCGTCGAGCGGGAAGCGGTCGCGGCCGACGAAGTCGTGGCCGACCACGAACTGGGTACGGCCGAAGTCGGGGCTGGCGGCGAACCTGCTGCCGAAGGAGCGGTAGGCGATGCCGCTGTCGAGGACGGCGACGATCACCCCGGCGGCGCCGGGGCGGCCGGCTTCGATCAGGTTGCGCCAGGCGTCGATCGCGTCGATGCCGCCGGGCGAGGTCGGCAACTGGAGGGTGGGGGCGCCTGCGGGCGAGAGGAAGTTCCACTGCTTGTAGGCCCAGTTGCCCAGTTCGGTGGCGGCTTCGGAGGCGCCGCCGAGGGTGCCGGGGTCGTCGGGGTCGAAGGGCGCGGCGCTCGCCGCCGAGGCGGTGGCGACGTAATCGGGCTCGGCGTAGAGGACGCGCGGGTTCCGGCGCAAGGCCTCGGCGGCGCTCTGGACGCCCGTCCCGGCGGGAAGCGACAGGGCTCGCCCTACGCGCTCGCCCTTGAACTTGACCAGCAGCTGCCCCGGCACGAAGCCATGGTTGGGCGCTACCGCCACCGCTGCCTGCGCAGGGGCAGCGGCAACGGCCGCGCTCGCCAGCGCAGCCAGAGGCAGGAGGATTCGCAGAAGTCGTCTCATCGTCCCGAGAACACCGCGCCGCCGCGGAAGTCGTGGGCGGACATACTGGCGCATCGTGGACACGGGCACCCCGATTTCGCACGAGGACGCCATGGAGGTTGCGATCGCGGAGGCGCGCAAGGCCGAGGCGCACGGCGACGTCCCGATCGGCGCCGCGATCTTCCGCGAGGGCGAGCTGCTGGCGCGGGCCGGCAACGAGCGCGAGCTGCGGCGCGACCCCACCGCCCACGCCGAGGTGCTGGCGATCCGCGCCGCGGCGGAGGCGCTGGGAGGCTGGCGACTGCCCGGTACCACCCTCTACGTCACCCTCGAGCCCTGCGCGATGTGCGCCGGCGCGGTCGTCCTCGCCCGCATCCCCACCCTCGTCTTCGGCACCGCCGACCCCAAGGCGGGCGCCGCCGGCAGCGTCCTCGACGTGCTCGGCGAGCCGGCCCTGAACCACCGGCCCGAAGTTCTGGCCGGCATCCGCGAAGCCGAGTGCGCGACGCTGCTGCGCGAGTTCTTCGCGACCCGCCGCGCTTAAAGAGCCAATACCCTGTGGAGGAATCCGGAGAGGTGTCCGAGTGGCTTAAGGAGCGCGATTGGAAATCGCGTGGGCGGGGTTAACCCGCCTCGTGGGTTCGAATCCCACCCTCTCCGCTGCCGCCGCTATGGCGGCGGCTGGCGGCGTCCTCGGTCGCTCGCGTGCAGAAGCACGCCACGCTCCCTGCGTCCTTGCCAGCCTTCCCTAGCGACGGCAGTCCCGACCCCTCTTCCTTGCACTGCTTGGCCACAACGACCGAGGGCCGTAGCGGCGTCCCCGGCAACCTTGCCTAGCGATGGCCTTTTTCCGGAACGTGCGGGTACCAGTTGGAGTACGTAGGGTCACTCAATTGAGTTCGACTCTATACTCAAGCGTGATGGAGCCTCATAGGTAGCGCTTCATCGCAAGCTCGAGAGGGTCGGCATTTCTTGGCCGATGGTGTCGGCCCTCTCCTTCACGCTTGTCGCAGCGCCGGGATCGAGGGGCGCAGGGGTACCGGCTCCGGCGCCCGGAAGCCATCGAGGGAGATGACGATCGCCTCGGCCTCGGGTGCTGCCGGCCGCCGGCCGCGGAGCCGCTCGTGGCTGCAGACCACGTAGCACCACTCCATCAGCTGCAGACGGGCATCGGGGTCGATTTCGCCGATCGTCGCGCCGACCAGGAAGCTGCCGGCGGCTTCGCGGCAGCTCCGGACCTCCACCTTCGCCGCCACCTCATGGGTCGCGCCGGCGGCGTCGTCCAGCTGCAGCAGGACCGCCGGCTTGCTGCCCACCTCGAGGGGCGAGGAGGCGACCAGGCCGAGGCCGGTGGCGGAGGCGTCGACGAGTTGCGCCGAGACGTGGGTGCCGGGGGAGTAGATCTGGGCGCTTGCCTCTCCCGCGAAGCGGTAGACGAGCCGTCGCTGGCGCCGCCGCCCGACGGCGAAGACCGTCGTCAGGAGCCGCCGCAGCTCGAACAGGCCGAGCAGGGGCACGATCACCGCGGCGACCCCCGGCAGGTCCGGGAGCGGTCCGGCCCCGGCGAGGTCGAGCAGGCGCATGATCGTCCCTGCCCCCAACAGCAGCGCGCAGAACAGAACCAGGTGGAGCTTGCGCAGGGAGCCGAGGCCGCCGCTGTCGCGTCCCTGCTTCGGCGTCACCTCGAAGGCGGTCTTCCCGGGGCGGATCGCACAGCGCAGGGCGCGGGTGTAGATCTCCATCGTCAGCAGCTCGTAGTGGGCGGTCTCCGGGATCCGCATGAAGCCGCGCGCCAGGGCGGCGCCGGCGCTGAGGTTGAGCAGCAGCGACGGCAGCCACAGCGCTGCCAGCGCGAGGACGCTGATCTTCATCGGCAGCTCGCCGGTCCAGAGCACGAGGCCGAGGGTGAGCAGGAGCAGCAGCCGCATCGGCGGCGCCAGGTAGGCGAGCAGGCTGGTGAGGAACGAGAGCCGCTGCAGGGGGCTCAGCTCCTTCGCCCGCAGGGGCGACTCGGGGAGGGTGAAGACGGCGAGGTTGCCGCGCGCCCAGCGGTCCCGCTGCAGCAGGTAGCCGTCGAGGTCGTGGGGAGCCAGGCCCTGGACCAGCACCTCGTCGTGGTACTGCGTCCGCCAGCCGTTGCGCAGCAGGCGGATCGTCGTGTGGAAGTCCTCGGCGATCGTCTCGGTCGCCACGCCGCCGATCTCGACCAGCGCGTGGCGGTTGATCAACGCCGCCGAGCCGCACCAGTAGGCGGCGCCGTGGCGGTTCTTGCCGGGGCAGACCACGCGGTAGAAGAGCGACTGCTCGTGGCGGCCGACGACGTAATGCTGGACCGAGTCGTGGTTGAAGAAGTCGTGCGGGGTCTGGACGATCGCCATCCGCTCGTCGTCGAAGTAGCCGACCAGAGCGTCGAGCGCGTCGGGCATCGGCACGTGGTCGGCGTCGAGGACGAGGACGAGGTCGCCCTCGGTCCGCGGCAGCGCCGCGTTGAGGTTGCCGGCCTTGGCGTGGGAGTTGTCGGGACGGGTCAGGTAGCGGGCGCCGGCCAGCTCCGCCAGCTCCTTCATCTCGCGCCGGCGGCCGTCGTCGAGCAGGTAGGTGGTGTGGGGGTAGGTGAGGGCGCGGCAGCCGGCCAGGGTGGCCATCACCACCTCCACCGGCTCGTCGTAGGTGCAGACGTAGACGTCGACCTTGCGGCCCGGGGTGAGGGGCGGGCGCTGGGCCGCGGGGCGGCTCCAGGAGAACCAGGCCAGGACCGCGAGCGCGTAGAGGCCGTAGACCTCGGTCGCCAGCAGCATCGCGAAGGCGAGCGGGTTGGCCCCTTCGCCGCTCCAGCCGACGCGCCAGGTGAGATAGCCCAGCCCCCAGACCAGCGCGACGAGGGCCAGCGCCCGCAGCAGGCGGGGATGGCGGTCGAAGAACTGCCCGGCGCGAGTCTGCCCGCTTTCGGCCACGCATCTATGTCGGCATCGCCCCAGCCCGGCTTAACCCTAGAATCCCCTCTCCCGCTCATTCCTGGAGGGGTGCCGGAGTGGTTGAACGGGGCGGTCTCGAAAACCGTTGGCCCTCGTAAGGGGGCTCGTGGGTTCGAATCCCACCCCCTCCGCTTTTGGGCGCTCGCCGGGCCCCAGGTCCTCAGGCGCCCGCGGTGTTCAGGGCCACGGCGGCGCGGATCAGCGCCTTCAGCGCCTCCTCGTCGATCTCCTCGCCCTCGTGGATGTCGATGGCGCGCCTCGTTTTGCCCTCGAGGCTGGAGTTGAAGAGGCCCGCCGGGTCCTCCAGCGAGGCGCCCTTGGCGAAGGTCAGCTTCACGTGCTTCTTGTATGCCTCGCCGGTGCAGATGATCCCTGCGTGGGACCAGACCGGGACCCGCCATTTCCACTCCTCGACCACCTCGGGGTCGGCCTCCTCGATCAGCTCTCGAACCCGGGCCAGCGTCTCGCCTCGCCAGTCGCCGAGCTCCACGATCCTCGCGTCGATCAGTTGCGAGGGGGAGTCTCCAGCTCGTCGATCCGTCATGGCCTCAACTTAGCGCCCGCGGGGAGATGAGGTTTGGAAGCGCTGCTCAGCGGGTTTGTGGTGGGTTTGAGCTGGCTGGCTCGCCAGCTTTACATGGCCTGATGTAACCCAAGAAAAGGGCTGTACTTGTTGTCCAGTTTTAGTACTCTGGATCTACTTGACCGCCAACGCCTCCACTGCCGCCTCGTGACCCTCGTACGGAAGAACGACGAAGTACATGAGCGAGGGCAGAAGGGACTCGAGTTGGGCGAAGTCCTGCTTGCACAGCCGCGAATACAGCACCGATTCGACTCCGCCGACGATCCCGGAAGCCGTCAGGCGCGTGTGGGAACCTCTCGCCGGGAGGAGCTCATTAGCCTGGGAATCGAGGCACTCTGCGAAGTGATCCATAAGCTCGACACGACGCCTAACTGCGGTCGCGCTGGCGGCCCTGGCCTCGACCACCATCATGCGGGCGGTGTTGGGTTCGCGCATGGCGAAGCGCAGCAGCGCTTCGAGGCCGAAGCGGACCCGGTCCCGCCAGACGGCACCCCCTTTTCGGGCGGCCGCCTCGATCTTCTTGCGCAGCCGTTCGGCGCTGGTGTCAAAGGCGGCGAGGAAGCAGTCTTCTTTGTTGGAGAAGTGTTCGTAGAAGGTCGGGCGGGAGACGCCGGCGCGGTCGATCACGTCCTGCACGTTGGTTTCGAGGTAGCCGAGGTCCGCGGCGGCGCTGAGCATGGCGATGATCAACCGCTCGCGCTGAACCGCCCGGATCAGGTCGGAGGGGAGCTTGCGAACCCCGGAGGGGAACTTGCCGCTGCTGTTGGCCAGGAGCTCGAGGGCCGCCTCGACCTGCTCGGCAGGCCAGTCCTCGCCAATGGCAGCAAGAAGGGTCTCTTGACTCAGCTGAATTCGCTCGAAGGGCACCGAGAAACTCACAAGTTTCCATTAAAAACAACGAAAGTTTTCTCACGGTACCAGAACATTGGTGGACCGGGCAATCCATTGGGAATTGCCGTTATCCCTAGAACTCGTGCCCGGTTTGAGGGGCGAGGCCGATGACCCAGACCCGGCCCGAGCTGCCGAGGGAGTTCGTCGCCAGCCACAAGCGGCGGCGAATTATGGACGCGATCGCCGAATTGACCGCGGAACAGGGCTACGAGGCGACGAAGATCGCCGACATCGTCCGCCGCGCGGCGGTCGCGCGCAAGACCCTCTATGACAACTTCGACGGCAAGGAGGACCTCTTCCTCTCCGCCGTCGACTCGGTCTTGACGGAGATGAGGGTGGTGGTCGAAGAGGCGTGCGAGCAGGCCGGACCCGGTGAGGAGGGAATCGTCGCCGGTCTCTCCGCGCTTCTCGACTACATCGCCGAGCATCCCACTTCAGCCCGGATGTGCATGGTCGAGGCGATCTCCGCGACGCCCAGCTCGGCGCGTCTCTACGACGCCGGCATGCGGGATTTCGTCGAGCTGCTGCGCCTCAGCGCTCCTGCGAGGGCGGACCTTCCGGAGACGATCGAGGAGTCGCTGGTCGGCGGCGTCGCCTGGATTCTGCAGCAGCAGATCAGGCGCGGAGAGGCCGACAAAGCGGGGGAGCTGCTCTCCGAATTGTCCCAGTTCGTCCTTTCCCCCTACGTCGGCGTGGGAAAGGTGGGAGGTACCGGAAGGCGGAAATGACAAGTACGGTGGCAGACTTCATTATGGAATGGATCGACTGCCCCGCGGACGTCATGGGTTATCGCCTGAGTTCGTAGCTAAAAATCAGCGCGAGAGGCTGATTGCTGGCTTGGTCCAGGCGTTGTATGAAGTGGGGTATCAAAAAACCACTGTGTCACTCATCGGCCAGCGGGCGGCGGTTTCCAAGAGTGACTTCTACAAGCACTTCGAAAGTAAGGATGACTGCTTTGTCGCCGCCTACGACACCGCCGTGGAGCAGGTCCGCCAGTGTGTTCTCGCCGCCTGCAAGGAGGACGAGGATGAGGATTGGCCATACCGGGTCCGGCGTGCGATCCGGGAGCTGCTGAAGACATTCGCGGCCGAACCAGCTCTTGCCAGCATCACCCTGGTCGAAGGCCTGCGGGCGGGGCGGGGGGTCTACGACCGCTACCAGACCGCGATCGAATCCTTCGTCGAGTACCTGCGAGCGGGAGCGCCGATGACGCCGGCCGGCACCGAAGTGCCGGAGGCCACCGACGAGGCCGTGGTCGGGGGCATCGCCGCTCTCCTCGGCCGCCGCATCTTGGCTGGTGAATCGGAACGCTTAGAAGAGCTATTTCCGGAGATTCTCGAATTCGTCCTCACCGCCTACCTGGGCGTGGAGGAGGCTCGGCGAATAGTCTCCGCGGGATGAGCGAGCCGAGCAGCGGCGTTCTTCCCTCGCAAGCGCTGAACGAGGCGATCGAGGCCGGATGGGTCAGCTCCGGCGATTACCGGATCCGCCCCGAGGCGGTCCAGCCGGCGAGCATCGACCTGCGCCTCGGCGACTTTGCCTGGGCGCTGCGCTGCTCGTTCCTGCCCGACGTCGACTCGACGGTCGAGGAGAAGATCGACGGTCTCGCCTTCCAGCGCGTCGACCTCCGCGATGGCGCCGTGCTGGAGCGCGATCGCCCTTATCTGGTGCCGCTGATCGAGGACCTGAACCTGCCCGAGGACGTGCGCGCCAAGGCCAACCCGAAGAGCTCCACCGGCCGCCTCGACGTCTTCACCCGGGTGATCACCGACCGCCACCACCGCTTCGACGACATCAGGCCCGGCTACCGCGGCAAGCTCTACCTGGAGGTGGTCCCGCGCTCCTTCGCGATCCAGGTCAGGGCCGGGCTCTCCCTCAACCAGCTGCGGCTCTCGCGCGGCGACGTCCGCCTCTCCGACCAGCAGATCCGCGACCTGCAGGACGAGTTCCCGCTGCTCTACCTCGACTCGCACGCGCTGCGCCAGTCCGAGCTCGCGGTCGCCGACGGCCTCTTCCTCAGCCTCGACCTCTCGGGCCCGACCGACCGCGTGGTCGGCTACCGGGCGAAGAAGAACAGCCTCCCGGTCGACCTCGCCCGCATCCGGGCCTACCGCTGGACCGACTACTGGGACCCGGTCTACCCCGAGCCGGGCGGCCGGGTCGTGCTCGAGCCGGAGATCTTCTACCTGCTGCTCTCGGCCGAGGGGGTCTGCATCCCGCCGCAGATCGCCGCCGAGATGATGGCCTACGACCCCACGGCCGGCGAGCTGCGCACCCACTACGCCGGCTTCTTCGACCCCGGCTTCGGCTACGACCCCGAAGGCGGCCGCCACGGCAGCCGCGCCGCGCTCGAGGTCCGCGCCCGCGACGTCTCCTTCATGGTCGAGCACCGCCAGCCGGTCTGCAAGCTGGGCCTGGAGCGGATGTCCGAGCCGGCCGAAACCCTCTACGGCACCGGTCTCGGCTCCAACTACCAGGGGCAGGTGACGATGCTGAGCAAGCATTTCGAGGAGCAAACCGCCGGCGTCGCCGTCCCCGCGGACGCGCCTAGCTGAGGGAGCGGGTGCCCTCCGCTGGAGACCGTATGTCTCCGCAGGACCAACGAGCTCCGGCAGCTTGACCCAAAGCCTCCATCGGAGGGCACCCGCTCCCTCTCTCAACAGTCCTCCGTGAACGGCGTCAGCTGAGAGCTGTTGGTTGGAGGGACGGGTGCCCCTCTCACAAAGGCTCAAGGAACCACGGTTGCGCCCCCGGCGCTCGATCAGCTGCGCGACGGGCTTTGGGAGAGGGGCACCCGTCCCTCCTTGCCGCTCAGCCTTTAGCCGGCTCCCTATCCAGCTCGCGCATCAGGGTGCGGGCGCGCTTGCGGCGGGTGACCAGCTCGTCCTCGAGCTTGGCGATCTCGTCGCGCCGGCGGCGGACCAGGTCGAGTTGGCGGGCGATGTAGGTGAGGGACTGCTCGAGGATCTGGCGGCGGCGGACCGGGTCCTCGACGCCGCCGCGCCACTCGCGCCGCAGCTCGGCCCTAGCCCCCTCGGCCTCGACCAGCTCCTTCAGCTCCTCCAGCGAGAGGCCGAGCAGGTCCTTCAGGCGCAGCAGCTCGGTGAGGCGCTCGACGTCGGCTTCGGCATAGGTGCGGTGGGCGCCGGGTTTCCGCTCGCTGGCGGCGGGGAGGAGCCCCAGCTCCTCGTAGTAGCGGATCGTCCGCGGCGTGGTCCCCGCCAGCTTCGCCACCTCGCCGATCCGCAGCTCCCCGCTCATCGCGTGGTTCCTTTGTCGTGCATGGCCTGACTAAGGAACCACGGAATCATGGGGTCGCCTCGATCTCCTCGACGATTGCCTCCTCGAACGCGGGGCGCGGCTCGGAGGCTCGCTCGGCGCCCTCGTGCTTCGGTCGCAGCAGCGAGACCCCGGCCCCGACGACGGAGGTCGCCGCCAGGACCCAGAGCGCCGTGTGCATGTTGTGGATGAAGGGGTCGAGCTGGGCGCTGGAGAGGCCGGAGGCGAGGCCGGAGAAGATCGCGAAGAGGACCTCCTTCGGGATCGAGTTGGTGACGATCGCCAGCACGAAGGCGATCGAGATCACCGCGCCGGTGTTCTGCAGCATCGTCCGGGCGCCGGCGGCGATCCCGCGCCGCTCGGTCGGCACCGTGCCCATCATCGCCGCCGTGTTCGGCGAGTTGAACATCCCCGAGCCGATCCCGACCAGGGCCAGCCAGACGCCGCTCTCCCAGTAGGGCGAGCCGGCCTGCAGCGTCGTCATCAGCCCCAGGCCGAGCGCGGTCACCAGCATCCCGGCGGCGGCGAGGGCGCGGGAGCCGTGGCGGTCGGCCCAGACGCCGGCGATCGGCGAGGAGACGAGCATCCCGATCGCCATCGGCGCCAGCTTGATCCCGGCGGCGATCGGGTCGTCGCCCTGGGCGCCCTGGAAGTAGAAGACGAAGATGAACATCAGCGCGAAGCGGGAGAGGCCGTTGATGAAGGCGGCCCCGGTGGCGGCGGCGAAGAGGCGGTTGCGGAAGATCGAGAGGTCGAGCATCGGCGCCTTGCCGCGGTGCTCGATCCAGACGAAGAGGGGGAGGAGGATCGCGGCGGCGACCAGGCTGCCGATCACGAGGCTGTCGTTCCAGCCGGAGATGCCGCCGCGCGAGATCCCGTAGACGAGCCCCGTGAGGCCGACGACGAAGGTGAGCGTGCCGGCGACGTCGAAGCCGCGGACGGCGTCGCGGCGGGCGAGCTCGCGCAGGACGAAGGCGCCCCAGAGGCCGCCGGCCAGCGCCAGCGGCACGTTGAACCAGAAGACCCAGTGCCAGGAGATCGAGACCAGGGCGCCGCCGAGCACCGGCCCGATCACGAGGCCGATCGCGGCGACCATCGTGTTCGTCCCCATCGCCAGGCCGAGCTGGTGGCGCGGGAAGGCATCGGTGACCAGGGCGGGGCCGTTGGCGAAGATGAAGGCGCCGCCGATTCCCTGGACGATCCGCCAGAGGATCAGCTGGGTGCCGTCGGCGGCGAAGCCGGCGCCGAGCGAGGCGAGGCCGAAGATCGCGAAGGCGCCGACGAAGGCGCTCTTGCGACCGAAGAGGTCTGAGAGCCGGCCGGCGGTGAGGACCAGCACGGTCGAGGAGATCATGTAGGCGAGGATCACCCAGACCAGTTCCAGCAGGCTGGTGCCGAGTGCCCGCTCCAGGTCCGGCAGGGCGATGATCAGCGTCCCGGAGTTGGTCGCCACCAGCAGCATCCCGAGGCTGGTGCAGGAGAGGGCCCACCACTTGTAGTGCTCGTGGCCGGCGTCGACCCGCCCGCGGCCGATAAAACTATTCCTTACGTTCACGTTAATTAGGATAGCAGCCTGTCGTAACAACTACCCCCCGCTGGGGCCGGGCGCCCGGAGGCTTGGCGGCCGCTCTACTTAGGATGTCTCTTCCAATGTGGCGCCCCCTCCGACCACCCCTGGCCGTCGCCCTGGTTCTCAGCCTCGCCCTCCTCGCCGGCTGCGGCTCCGGCGGCGGCGCGAACACCTCGGCAAGCGGCTTGCCGAAGGAAATCGTGATCGGCGCCGCGATCGCCAAGAGCGGCTACCTCGTCCCCTACGACGCCAACATCGCCGCGGTCGAACAGCTGGTCAAGGAAACCAACGCCCGCGGCGGCATCGATGGCTCAAAAATCCGCTTCGTCTCTGCGGACAACCATTCCGAACCCCAGCAGCAGCTCGTCGCCGTCCAGAAGGTGATCGAAGACGGTGCCGACGTCCTTCTGTTCAGCTGCGAAGTGCCGATCGCCGCCGCCGGCGCCCCGATCGCCGAAGAACACAACCTGCTCAACTTCACCCTCTGCGCCAGCGAACCCGGCTATGGCCCGCCCTACACCGGGCGACTCTCCTTCAGCGCCAACCGCAGCCTGATCAGCGAGGGCGCCACCCGCGCCACCTTCCTCTGGCAACGGGGCATCCGCCACCCCTTCGAGCTGACCGACACCCAGATCCTGGTCGGCAGGATCGACCAGTTCGGTTTCGAAAAGACCTGGGAACACCTCGGCGGCAAGCTCGCCGGGCAGGCCGACTTCAAGAACGAAGACCTCTCGATCGCCTCCCAGATCGCCGAGATCAAGCGCTCCGGTGCCGACGCGATCAACATCAGCTCCTACCCACCGGGAGGAGCCTCGGCGGTCAAGCAGATTCGCGCCGCCGGCATCGACCTGCCGATCACCGCGACCAGCGCCTTCGACGGCACCTTCTGGTTGAAGGGCGTCCCCGACACGAAGAACTTCTACGTGACGGACAACGGCTCCGCCTATGACCCGACCAGTGCCCAGACGGCCAAGCTCTTCGCAAGGCTGAAGCGGGCCGGGGTCAACACCGACGTCTCCGGCAACCTGCTCGCCTCTTACGCCGCCGGCCAGCTGATCCTCGACGCGATCCGCGAAACCGGCACCACCGACGGCGCCAAGCTCGCTACCGCCCTCGAAGCAAAGCCGCACCGGACGGTGATGGGTTCGCTTGGCTATACGGCCAACGATCACTTACCCTCGGGGTCTTGGTACATCTACGAATATCCGGATCGCAAGCCGAAGCTTCTCGAGCGGGTCAAGCCCGCTTACGTGCCCGTATACGAACAGTAAGTCGCTCGGTGAGTTGATTGGAGCCGGAGAAACCTGCCTCGGCCGGTCGCCGCAAGTCCTCGGGTCGACCCAAGCGGCCCTCCGTGATCGGCCTCGAGGGGCTCCGCCGGCCCGAGCGCGGCGGCCAGGTCCCCCTCTACTACCAGCTTGGTGAGATCCTCAAGCAGAAGCTCGAGGGGGGTGGCTGGGAGCCCGGCACCTTGTTCCCCTCCGAGCGCGAGCTCGAAGAGTATTTCGAAGTCTCGCGCGCGGTCGTTCGACCGGCACTCAGCCTGCTCGAACGCGACGGGGACATCTATCGCCGCCGCGGCTCGGGAACCTACGTCGCTGCGCCGAAGCGCCGGGTGCCGATCAGGGGCCTGATTCGCTCCCTGCGGGAGGACCGCCTCAGCGACTCGCGAATCGCCGTTCTGCGCATCCGCCAGCAGACGAACGACCAGGCGATTGCCGATTTCCTCGACGTCCCTCGCGGAGAGACTGTCGCCCAGGTCACCTCCATCGTCCGCATGGACAAACCGATCTGCTGGCTCGACTGCTTCTTCCCCGTCGAGCGGGTGCCCTGGTTGCTGGGTGCTGCGCTTTCGCTCAAAGGCGGCGAACAGCCCACCGTTGACGAGCTGCCGAGGCTCACCCGGATCGACGTCTCGTTCGAGAACTCCTCCTGCGGGCCCTGGACCGCCAAGATGCTCGGCGTCCGCACCGGCGACCCGGCCTTGATCGGCCGGCTCGTTCAGTACGGCGTTTCCGCGGGCCAAAGCCGCGAGCGTCCCGTCGAGCTGACCCGGATTGTCGCCCGCAGCGACATCTCCCAGTTTCACTATGAGGCGGCCGCCACGCTCGAGGGGCGGCGCGGGGAGAGGGGCGGCTAGCTCGTCGCCGCGCCGGTTCGAGTCGCGCGCTTGGCGAGGGCTTGGTTTACGAAATCCGCAAACGCCTCTCGGTAGGCGAGCGTAAACCGATCGGCAAGGGTGTTGACCTCTGCGTTGGGATCCAGTGGCAGTTCGGGCGTCTTGATCTTCGAGATGACTCCCACGTCCTCGGCGTAGATGCCGGCGTCGTAGGCGATCACCTTCTCGAGCTGTTCTTCATCGAAGTTCTCGAGGCCCGCCTCGATCCAATAGTGCGCCGACTCGGTGGCGCTGATTGCGCGTGCGGCGTGAAGCAGGCAGCGCTCGCCATCGTCGGTGAACATCCTCGCCGAGGTGAAGTTGGGCGCGATCGTGTGGTAGCCCATTTCTCGCAACGAGCCCCACGCCTCAATCGCGCCAGCTCCCCATTCCATGTTCCGGCGCAGCGTCACCTCGAGCCCGTTCCTCTCCGGCTTCAGCGGCTCGATCACCTCGGGTTGAGGCCCGATGGTGTCCTGGTGGACGAAGGCGAAGTGGGAGACATCACGGAAGTTCTCGATCATCAGCCCGAAGGCGACCGGCAGCTCGAAGGGGGTGCCGTGGCCCCACGTCCACTCATCCGGGTCGAACCAGGGAACGTCGGGCACGTCGCTCAGCGGCTCCTCCAGCGTCGTCCAGACGAGCCCCCAGTGCACCCGGACGGGATATGACGGAATCCGGGCGAGCGGTGGGATCTGACGCTGATCGGCCAGCGAGGGAACCCGCGTGCAGGAACCGTCGCCCGCCCACTCCCAGCCGTGGTAGGGGCACTGGATGCTCTCGCCGCAGACCTTGCCCATCGAGAGCAGGGCGCCACGGTGGGCGCAGCGGTCGGCGACCACGGCCGCCTCGCCGTTCTCGGTGAGGAAGACGGCGAGGGGCTCATCGAGCAGGACCGCTCGCTGGGGCCCGTCCTCGAGGTCCTCCAGCCTCGCCACCGGCTGCCAGCAGTGGCGCAGTGCCAGCATCACGTCTTCGCTGCTCGGTGGAGAGCTCATAGCTGCCTTCCCATGTAAGCACGCAGGACCTCGGGGTCGCGCTGCAGCTCGTCCCGTCTCCCGCTGGCGCGGACCTTGCCGCCGGCGAGCACCAGGCTGCGCTGGCAGAAGTCGATCGTCCGCGCCGCGTTCTGCTCGATGAGGAGCATCGTCGCTCCCTCCGCGCGCAGTTCCTCGAGCAGCCCGTATACGACGTCGATGGTCTTCGGTGCGAGGCCGAGCGAGGGCTCGTCGAGGATCAGCAGTCGCGGCTTGCGCAGCAGCGCGCGGGCCACCGCGAGCTGTTGCTGCTCGCCGCCCGAGAGGCGGTCGGCTCGCTGTCCGGCTCGCTGCCGCAGGATCGGCAGCCGCTCCAGGACCTGCTCCATCGCTTCGCCCCCGTCGCCGTTTGCGGACAGGCGCAGATTCTCCGCCACGGTCAGCGTGCCGAAGATCTGGCGGCCCTCGGGCACCAGCGCGATTCCCAGCCTCGCGATCTCCTCCGGGGCGAGCCCGCGCAGAGACCTGTCTTCGAAGCTGACCTCGCCGTCGCTCGAGGGGGTGAGGCCGCAGATCGCGCGCAGCAGCGAGGTCTTGCCGGCGCCATTGGGGCCGACCATGCCGACCACTTCTCCCTCGCCGAGGCTCATCTCGACGCCGTGGAGGACCTCGACTCCGCCGTAGGCGACCTTCAGGCCGCGCAGCTCAAGCATGTGCGCCTGCCAGATAGGACGTGCCGAGGTAGGCCTCGACCACGGCGGGATCGGCCTGGACCTCCTCGGGGCTCCCGACCACGACCGTCTCACCGTCGTCGAGCACCTGCACTTGGGAGCAGAGATCCATCACCACGTTCATGTCGTGCTCGATCAGCAGGATCGCGCAGCCGAAGTCCCGGATCACCCCGTGGAGGATTGCGACCAGGTCCCGGCACTCCTCGTCGTTCAACCCGGCCGCGGGCTCGTCGAGCAGCAGATAGCGCGGCCCGGTGGCCAGGGCGCGGGCGATGCCCAGCAGCCTCTGATTCCCCGGCGGCTGCAGGCCCGCAGGGCTCTGCGCCTGCTCGCCCAAGCCGAGGCGCTCGAGCACGTCGGCGGCGGTCTCCACGGCGCGCCGCCGGCCGACCCCGACGCCCATCGCACCGACGGCGACGCTCTCGATCACGGTCAGCCCAGCGAAGGGGAGCGCCGCCTGGAACGTGCGCCCGAGCCCCGCCCGCGCCAGCCGCGCCGGCGAGGAGCCGGTCACGTCGGCTCCGTCGAGGAAGACGCTTCCAGAATCGGGGGCCTGGAAGCCGCTGAGGACGTTGACGAGCGTCGTCTTACCGGCTCCGTTCGGGCCGATCAGCCCGAGGGCCTCGCCATGGGGCAGCGCCAGCTCCACTCCTCTCAGCACCTGCAACCCGGAGAAGGCAAGCGAGATTCCCTCGGCGCGAAGGCTCCCGGCCGCTCCTCGAGCGAACCGTGGCTTTGCCTGGTCCGTCGTCGTCGCGGGTGACGTCGGCAGGGACAGAGAACGCAGCCGGCGGCGGACCGGCTCCAGCTCACCCGCCTCGCGGCCACCGGTCAGCCCACCCGGCAGCGCCACCATCGTCACCAGCAGGATCAGGCCGAGGCCGATCGCGGCCAGCCCCGGCGCTTCGCCGATCGAGAACAGCCCGAACACGTGGGCGCCTTCCTCGAGGTTGCGCAGCAGTTCGTTGACCGTCGCCACCGCGAGGGTGCCGACGACGGCTCCGAGGACGCTGCGGGCGCCGCCCACCACCAGCATCGTGATCGTCGTCACCGAGGCGGCGAAGTAGAAGGTGCTGGAAGACAGGGCTCCGGACTGGTGCACCGCCAGAGCGCCGCCGATCCCGCAGAGCATCCCGCTGATCGTGAACGCGATCAGCCGCTCCCGCATCAGGCCGATGCCGATCGAGCGCGCCGCCACCTCGTCCTCGCGGGTCGCCTGCAGCCGGTAGCCGCTCCCCGACCATTTGAAGGCGAGCGCCACCACGACCGCGACGGCGGCCCAGAGCCCTGCCGTCTCGACGTCGGTGGTCGTCGGGATGCCCACGAGGCCGCTGCTGCCGCCGGTGACCGCGTCCCAGTTGGCGAGCACGTTGTAGGCGACGATCAGGAAGGCGAAGGTCGAGATCGGGATCGCCAGCGTCGACGTCCTCATCAGCGGCCAGCCGACCACCGCCGCCAGCAATCCGCTCACCGCCGCGGCGATCAGGGTGGAAGTCAGAGGGCCGAGCTGGGCGTCGGCGACCAGCTTCGGCAGCTCGGGCGTCTGCAGGAGCGTGAAGGTCGCGGGGATCGTCAGCAGGGCCGCGGCGTAGGCGCCGCTCGCCGCGAAGCCCAGCTGCCCGAACGAGTAGACGCCGCTGTTGCCGATGAAGACCTGCAGGCCGAGGACGACGATCAGGTTGCAGAGGATCAGGGTGACGGTGTCTTCGAAAGCCGGCGTGCCGCTCGCCCCGGCCACGGTGGCCAGCCCCACCAGGACGAGCGGGACGACCAAAGAGGTCGCCGCGGAGGCGGGGGAGCGCAGTCCCCTGCCCTTCATATGCGCCGCGCCTCCCCGGCTGCCGCGCCGAGCAGGCCCTGCGGCCGCACGATCAGGATCGCGACGGGCAGGGAGAAGACGATCGCGTCGCGGAACGGAACCAGGCCGTCGGGCAGGTAGGTGCCGAGCAGCGAGGAGAGGGCCCCGAGCACGAGCCCGCCGACCACGGCGCCGAAGATCCTTCCGAAGCCGCCGATCACCACGGCGATGAAGCCGACCAGCACCGGGGTCAGCCCCATCGTCGGGGAGACCTGGCCCGTCTGCATCACGATCAGCACCCCCACGGCGCCCGCGAGCGCGCCGCTGATCGCGAAGGCGATCGCGATCACGCGGTTGGCGCGGACGCCGAGCAGCCGGGCCATCTCGAAGTTCTCCGCCGCCGCGCGCATCTCGAGGCCGATGCGGGTCCGGTAGAGCAGCCATCCGAGGCCGCCGAGGACGACCACGGTCAACGCGAGGGTGAGGATCTCCAGGTTCGGGATCGAGAGGCTGCCGACCTGGCTCGATTCGCTCAGCAGCTCCGGCGTCGCCACCGATTGGGCGCGGGCGTTCACCGTCGCGCTGACGACGTTCTGCAGGATGGTCGCCACGGCAAGCGAGGTGACGAGCTGGGCC
Source organism: Solirubrobacterales bacterium (assembly GCA_036278095.1). GTDB lineage: Bacteria > Actinomycetota > Thermoleophilia > Solirubrobacterales > 70-9 > VAYN01. Next base: position 298,729 of record DASULS010000015.1, read on the forward strand.
GAGAGGTCGGCGTTCCGCACGGGGCGGAAAGCCACCCGCTCGGCCAGGACCGCGATCCCGATCCCGGTCGCGAGCGCGGCGCCGACCGCGACGGCGAACGGCAGGCCCGCCAGCAGGTAGAGGGCGTAGGCGGGCAGCATGATGAACTCGCCCTGGGCGAAGTTCATCATCCCCATCACGGTGTAGATCAAGGTGACGCCGATGGCGATCAACGCGTACAGGCCGCCAAGGGCCAGGGCGTCGATCAGGCTTTGAGCAAGATTGGTCATCGGATCCGTACCGATCGGTGCTTTCGATCCAAGACTGACACAGGGTCTGACAAACCCGCATGTAGACGTTCCCGAGTTGGGACGGCCTCTAGGATCGCTTTGTGACCGAGCGGACCTGGAGCGTCTACCTCGCGGGGGAGATACACAGCGATTGGCGTGAGCGAATCGAAGCCGGCGTGCGTGAGGCGGGCCTGCCGGTGGCCTTCTCGGCTCCCGTCACCGACCACGCCGCCTCCGACGACGCCGGCACCGGCACCCTGGGAGAAGAGGATGAGAACTTCTGGCGCGACCACAAGGGCGCGGGGGTCAACGCGATCCGCACCCAGACCCTGATCCGCGACGCCGACGTCGTGATCGTCCGCTTCGGCGACAAATACCGTCAGTGGAACGCGGCCTTCGACGCCGGCTACGCAGCCGCCCTCGGCAAGCCGGTCGTCACCCTCCACGACCCCGAGCTCGACCACGCCCTGAAGGAGGTCGACCGCGCCGCCCAGGCCACCGCCCACACGGCAGAGCAGGTCGTCGACGTCCTCCGCTACGTGATCCGGGGAGAGTTGCCCTACTAGGCCCATCTGGCTCGCATGCGAACATGTGTTCGCATGCGCTGGGATGAGCAACGAGTCGAGAACGACCTGCGCCTGCCCGGCGTAGGCGACGGGACCGTGGTCCGCACCTTCGATGCGCCGGAGGCGATGGGGGTCAACTTCCACGAGGTCCGCGCCCGCTCGGCGCTCAATCACGTTCCCGGGAGTCGCTACGGCTTCAGCTGGACGATCAACCCTTACCGGGGATGCACCCATGCCTGCACTTTTTGCTTTGCCCGGCGCACGCACACCTACCTCGACCTCGACGCCGGGCGCGACTTCGAGCGGGAGATCGTGGTCAAGGTGAACGTGCCGGAGCTGCTGCGGGCGGAGCTGGGGCGGCCGGGGTGGAGACGGGAGCTGGTGGCGCTGGGGACGAACACCGACCCGTATCAGTGGGTCGAGAGCCGCTACCGGATGATGCCCGAGATCCTCGCGGCGCTGGAGGCGGCGGAGACGCCGGTCTCGGTGTTGACGAAGTCGCCGCTGGTGATGCGCGACGTGGAGCTCTTCGAGCGGATGGCGGCGAGGGGCTTGCCGGTCTCGGTCAACCTCTCGGTGCCGACCTTGGACGAGCAGGCGTGGCGGGCGACCGAGCCGCACACCCCGAGCCCGGCGGCACGGCTGGACGCGGTCGCCGAGCTGCGGGCGCGGGGAATCGACTCCGGCGTCCTGATCGCGCCGCTGATGCCGGGGATCAACGACGACCCCGACCAGGTCCGCCCGATCGTCGAGCGCGCCCGCAAGGCCGGCGCCACCTTCCTGGGCGGCGTCGCCCTCCACCTCCGCGACGAGGTCAAGGACGTCTTCTTCGCCTGGCTAGAGGCCAAGCGCCCCGACCTCCTCCCTCGCTACGAGGCCCTCTACGGCGACCGGGCCTACATGCGCCCTGAGCAACGCAAGCAAGCAACCCGCGGCGTAAGGGGTTGGGGTCGTTCCAGGAGAAACACTCCTCGGGCGGGTGGCGACGATCGGGAGGACTCTCCCGGTAGGGAGAGCCCCCGATCGGAGATAGGACCCGCCCGCCGGAGCTCCCTCGTCCAAGCCCGTCTCTTCTAGCCCCCTCGCTTTGCGCGAAGGTCAACGACCTTGCACGGCAGCTGTTCAGCCCGGTCGATGATCTCCGGGTCTCCCGTCAGCAGCTCTGCTTCCTCCTCGGTAGCCAAAGCGACAGCGAAGCAGTCGGCCAGCGCGATCGGATGCGCTGCCTTCAGGGCCGAGACCGACCTCATTGCAGCTATCCCAGGCAGGTTCTCCGTGATCAGCGGTCGCAGCTCGGCCAGCACTTGGTCAGCTTCCTGCCTGCCGTGGTCTCGGATCGTGCGGTAGTGGACCTCGACCAGGTTCACCCAGCTCATCGCCGGGCGTTCGCGTTTGATCGTCTGCTCCACCACCCCGGCCGCCCGTTCCTCCCCGTCCAACCAGGCAAGGACCGCCCAGGAATCCAGACAGCGCCTCATCGAGGGCTAACGCGGCTCTTTACGGCGGTCCTCGAGCAGGCGAGACGCCATTCCGCTCTTGGCGAACCGGCCCCGAAGCGAGGGGGAGCGAGTGGCCTTGCGGATGACGATGCCGTCGTCAAGAGCCTCGAAGTCGACGTCGGCCCCTGGGCCCAGCCCAGTCTGCTCCCGCAGTTCTTTTGGGATCACGACCTGACCTTTCGCTCCGACCCGCTGAGTCATACGACGCAAGTATAACGGGCATCCTTTACGCCTAGCCCCCTTCGTCCAACTGATCGAACCGGCACTCGGACGGCCGTTTGTCGTCCCGGAATCTGTGGAACCTGGCGCCGTGCCGTATCCGCCCGCCCGCCGCGTGGTCGTACCCGACCTCGATCACCAGCTCCGGCCGCAACTCCACCCACTCCAGATCGCGCCCGCCGGTCCAGCGACTCGGCTCCGCCGTTCCGCTCTCGCCCGTCTCCAGCGGCGCCAGCATCGCCCGCATGCTCTGTTTCGCCGTTTTGGAGAAGCCGGAGATGTGGCCGACGGTGCGCAGCTCATCGCCGTCGTAGAGGCCGAGGATCAGCGAGCCGACGGTGCCCTCCTCTTTGCCCGGCCGCCAGCCCATCACCACGCAGTCGATCGTCCGCTCGCGCTTCACCTTCGCCATGCCTTTGCGCTTGCCCGGCACGTAGGGGGCGGTCAGGTCCTTCGCCATCACCCCCTCGATGCTGTTCAGCCAGCGCTCCGCCTGCTCGGCATCGCGGGTGAGCGGGGTCAGCTCGAGGCCCGCCCCCTCGGCGATCGCCTCCAGTCGCTCGCGCCGCTCCCGCAGCGGCCGCTCGCACAACACCTCGTCTTCCTCGGCGAGCAGGTCGAAGACGATGTAGCCGGCGGGGATCTCCTTCGAGAGCAGGTCGATCCGCGACTGCGCCGGATGGATCCGTTCCTGCAGCGAGTCGAACTCGAGGTTGCCGTCGGCGTCGCGGATCACCAGCTCGCCGTCGAGCACCCAGCGCCCCGGCGCGAAGCTCAGCTCCGGGAAGTAGCGGCCGAGGTCTTTGCCCCCGCGCGACTGGATGTAGAAGTCGTCCCCGTCGACGAAGACGATCGCCCGGAACCCGTCCAGCTTCGGCTCGTAAGCCCACTCGTCCCCCTCGGGAAGCTGTTTGCGGGTAAGCGCAAGCTGCGGCTTGATCGGCGGCGAGAGGGGAAGCGACACCTAGCCGACGCTACCGGCTGCGCGCCTTTCGCGGCTCTCCTTGGGGTCGGGGATCGGCACCGCCGAGAGCAGTTTCTTCGTGTAGGCGTCCTTCGGGTGCTCGCAGACCTGGTCGGCGGTCCCTTGCTCGACGATCTTGCCTTCGTTCATCACCGCGATCCGGTCGGAGATGTGGCGGACGACGCCGATGTCGTGGGCGACGAAGAGATAGGCGAGGCCGAACTCGTCCTGGAGGTCGTCGAGCAGGTTGACGATCTGCGCCTGGATCGAGACGTCGAGGGCGGAGACGGGCTCGTCGCAGATCACCAGCTTCGGTTTCAGCGAAAGCGCCCGGGCGATCCCGATCCGCTGCCGCTGGCCGCCGGAGAACTCGTGCGGGTATCGATTGAAATGCTCGCTGGAGAGGCCGACCCGCTCCAGCAGCTCCTGCACCCGCCGCCGCAGGTCCGAGCCGGAGGCGACTCCCTGCCGCTTGAGCGGATCGCCGACGATCTGGCCGACCCGTTTGCGCGGGTTCAGCGAGGCGTAGGGGTCCTGGAAGATCATCTGCATCTCGCGGCGCAATGGGCGCATCGCCCGCCGCCCCAGGCCGGCGATCTCCCGCCCCTCGAACTTGACCGAGCCCGAGGTCGGCTTGATCAGCTGCAGCACCGCCCGGCAGGCGGTCGACTTGCCGCTGCCCGACTCGCCCACCAGGCCCAGGGTCTCGCCGCGGTTGACGGTGAAGCTGATGCCGTCCACCGCCCGCACCTGGTCGACTTCGCGGTCGATCAGGATCCCGCGCTTGATCGGGAAGTGCTTGACGAGGTCGCTGACCTCGAGCAGGGGCTCGCCGCTCATCAGGCCGGCGCCTCCAGCCCGATCTGCCCTTCGACCTCGCGCTTCGCGCGCTTCTGCTCCGGCGTCAGCCAGCAACGGTCGCGGTGGTCGGGGACCTCCGTCAGCCGCGCCTCCAGCTCGGGCCGCTGCGTGCACTTCGAGAACTCGTGCGGGCAGCGCGGCCGGAAGGGGCAGCCCTTGGGCAGGTCCAGCAGCGAAGGCGGGGAGCCGGCGATCTGCGGCAGCCGGTGCGGGCGCGGGCGGTCGATGCGCGTCAGCGAGCCCATCAGCCCCCAGGTGTAGGGATGCTGGGGGTCGTAGAAGATCTCATCCAGCGTTCCCTGCTCGACCACCCGTCCCGCGTACATCACCAGCACCCGGTCGGCCACCTCGGCGACGACGCCGAGGTCGTGGGTGATCAGGATCGTCGCCAGGCCGCGTTCGCGATTGAGGTCCTCCAGCAGGTGCAGGATCTGGGCCTGGATCGTCACGTCAAGCGCCGTCGTCGGCTCGTCGGCGATCAGCACGTCGGGCTCCAGCGCCAGGGCCATCGCGATCATCGCCCGCTGCCGCATCCCACCCGAGAATTCGTGCGGGTAGGCGTCGACCCGCTGCTCGGCGTCGGGGATCCCGACCGCTTCGAACAGCTCCACGGCTCGCCTCCGGCCCTCCTCCTTGGAGACGCTCCCTTTGTGCGCCCGGATCGCCTCGGTGATCTGCCTGCCGAGGCGGTAGACCGGGTTGAACGAGGTCATCGGGTCCTGGAAGATCATCGCGATCCGCTCGCCGCGCAGGCTCCGCATCTCGGCGTCGCCCGCCTCGGTCAGCTCGTGGCCCTCCAACTGCACCGAGCCCTCGATCCGCGCGTTCTTCGCCCGGGTCAGGCCCATGATCGTCTGCGCGGTGACGCTCTTGCCGGAGCCCGACTCGCCGACGATCGCCAGCACCTCGCCTGGGCGCAGGTCGAAGTTGATGCCGTCGACCGCCTGCAATAGCCCCCCTTCGGTGGCGAAGGAGACCCGCAAGTCGCGGACGGAGAGCAGCGGCGCAGGGCTCATTGCGCCGAGGACCCCAGCCGCACCCGCGGGTCGAGATAGGCGTAGGCGACGTCGACGAGGGCGTTGAAGAAGACGACGAAGAAGGCGCCATAGAGGGTGACGCCCATGATCGGCGGGAGTTCCAGTTTTCTGATCGATTCAGCCGCGTAAAGACCGACGCCTTCGATCCCGAAGATGTATTCGGTGATGATCGCGGTGCCGGCGACGGTGGCGCCGAAGTCGAGCCCGAAGAGGGTGACGATCGGGATCAGCGAGTTGCGCAGCACGTGCCGCGTCATCACCTTGCGCTCGCTCAGCCCCTTCGCCCGCGCCGTCCGCACGTAGTCCTCGTTCATCACGTCGAGCATGTTCGAGCGCAGGACCCGGCTGTAGAAGCCGATCGAGAGGATTGCCAAGGTGAACCACGGCAGGATCAGGTGCGTGAACCATCCCGCGGGATCTTCGGTCAGCTTCACGTAGCCGCTGTTGGGAAAGATTTCGAGCTTGTAGGTGAGGAAGTAGAGGAGGACCGGGGCGATCAAGAAGACCGGGATCGAGATTCCCGCGATCGCAAAACCGGTGAGGAACTTGTCCAGGGCGCCACCGGCGCGAATCGCCGATAGGTACCCGAGCAGCAACCCGAAGCTGAGCCAGAGGATGCCGGCGCCGATGCTGAGCGAGAGGGTCGCCGGGATCCCTTCGACAATCCGGTCCTCGACCGAGATCCGGGGAGAGTAGGAGATCAGTTCGTTGGTGAAGACCTTCTTCATCATCGTCACGTACTGCTTCGGAAGCGATTCGTCGAAGCCCCATTCTTCTTCGATGCTGTGGACCAGCTGCGGGGTTGCGTTCTTGCCCGCCAGCCGCTGTGCCGGCGGCGAGTTCGGGATCACGTTGAAGATCATGAAGACGAGGATCGAGACGACGAAGAGGACGAAAACCATCCCGACCAGGCGCCTGGAGATGAAGCGGAGCATCAGACCGCCGCTCCCTCCGGCTCGGCCATGCCGGCACGCGCCTCGAGCCGGATCTTGGAGCGGGGGTCGAGGGCGTCACGGAGCCCGTCGCCGACGATGTTCAGCGACAGCACCGTCAGCGTGATCATCAGGCCGGGGATGATCGCCAGCAGCGGCTGCGTGGTGAGCAGTTCCTCGCCGATCGAGATCATCGTCCCCCAGGAGGAGTTCGGCGCCTGCACACCCGCTCCGAGGAACGAGAGCGCCGCCTCGAAGAGCATGTTGTTGGCAATGTTGAGGGTGAAGAAGACGATGATCGTCGAGGCGAGGTTGGGAAGGATCTCGGCGAACATCACCCGCAGCGGCCCGGCGCCCTGGGCGATCGCCGCCTCGACGAACTCTTTCTCGCCCAGCGCCAGCACCTGGCCGCGGATCGGCCGCGCCACGTAGGGCACGGTGAAGACGCTGATCACGAAGATCGGCACCCAGATCGATCCCGCCGACAGTTCCAAGGGCCCGATCTTCAGCCCGCTCACCGCCAGCGAGACGCCCAGCGCGATCCCGAAGAGCAGCACCGGCAACGACCAGAGCACGTCGAGGGTGCGGGCGATCACCGCGTCGACCCAGCCTCTGAAGTAGCCGGCCATCAGACCGAGGATGACGGCGACGATCGTCGTGATCAGGCCGGAGACGACGCCGATGAAGAGCGAGGTGCGCCCCCCGTACATAAGCCGCACCATCTCGTCGCGGCCGAGGCGGCTGTCGGCGCCGAGGAAGAACTTGCCATCGGCTTCGAACCACTGGGGCCCGATCGGCTGGCCTTCGGGGGTGACGACTTCCCGCACTTCGTCGCCAACGTGGAGTTTTTCGACCGTGTGGGTCTGGTTCGGGCCGGTGTGGGCGACGTGATCGGCCCACAGTGGCGCTGCCAGCACGAAGAGGACGATCAGGACGAAGACGGCGAGGAAGGCGAGCGCGAGGCGGTTGCGGATGAAGCGTTCGTAGGCGATCCGCCAGGGCCCGCGATCGGTGTTCCCGACGCCTCCTGCGGACGCGGGCAGGGCGGCGCCTGGACCCCCAGCCGGAATCGCTGCTTCGGGCTGGGGGTCGATTGCCACGTCTGCTGCTTCCCTAGATCTCCCCGACCTATTCGTTGAATTCGAAGCTGGTCAGGTAGTGACCGAACGTCGGGTTGAAGATGACGCTTTCGAGGTTGACCGCGCTGGAGACGAAGGTCGACAGCGTGCGCTGCCCGTAGGGCGCCCAGGGCGCCAGTTCCATGTATTTCTTGTCCAGCGCTGCATACTTTTCTTCCTGTTCGGGCCCGAGCTGCTGTTCGCGCAGCGTGCTGATTTCCTTGTTCAGACTCGCTTCGTCGATCTGGGCGAAGTTGCCGTTGTTGGTCTGGAGGATGCTTTCCCCGGCCAGCAGCGGCTGGAAGAAGTCGTTCGGATGCGGGTAGTCCTGGAACCAGTCCGACCAGCCGGTGTCGAGGTCGGGGGTAGAGAGGTTGCCGATCACCGTGAAGTAGTTGTCGGCGTTGATCTCTTTCAGCTTCGTGTTGAAGCCCATTTCCTTGAGCACGCCTTCGTAGTATTCGCCCGCTTCTTTGTTCGGGCTTTCGGTGTCCGTCCAGACGGTGATGTTCATGTCCGACGGGTTGGCTTCTTTCAGCATTTCTTTGGCTTTCGCCAGGTTGTGCGGATAGAGGTCGAAGGCTTCGTGTCCCGGCATCCCGTTGGGCAGGATCTGGTGCGAGGCTTTGATCTGTCCCGAGTAGATCCGTTCCAGCGCCGCCGGGTCGACGGCGTAGTTGACCGCCTGACGGACCTTGGGGTCGTTGAACGGGGCCTTGGTCGTGTTCATCCAGAAGTAGTAGACGCTGATAGTCGGCACGACCTTGAACTGGCTGCCTTCGAACTGCTGCTTGACTTCCGCATAGCGGTTCGCCGGCGGCGGGTTCTGCATCCAGTCGTAGCGTCCCTGTTCGATGTCGTTGACCTGCGTGTCGGGGTTGCGGACGACCGTCATCTTCGCCTTGTCGATGTGCCCGCTCGGGTATTCGGGCATCGCCTTCGAGTTGGCTTTCGCCCAATACGGGTTGCGGGCGTATTCCCAGCCGCGCCCCGGCTGCGACTTGGTGATCATGTACGGGCCGGTGGCGGGCGGCGGGCTGGCCGAGAGGTCTTCCATCGGCGTCCCCTGCGGGGTCGGGGCGACGAACATCAGGCCGAGCTCGTTGGTGAAGGTGCCTCTCGGCTGTTCGAGTTCGATCTTGATTTCCCCGGTCTTGTCGTTGGTGTGGATCCCGGGGATGCCGCCGGTCTTGGTTTCGGCGAACTTTTCCGCGCCTTTGATCGTCGTGTAGAAGACCGAGCCGCCGGAGTTGAGCTTGAAGCAGCGTTCGACCGCGTAGGTGAAGTCGGAGGCTTTGACCGGTTCGCCGTTGGAGTATTTGAGGCCGGGGCGGAGGAAGAGCGTGTAGGTCTTGCCGCCGTTCGTGATCTTCGGCAGTTCTTTGGCCAGACCGGGGATCACTTCGCTGCCTTCGGTCCCTTCGGCGTGCTTGTAGGTCAGCAACGGGATGTAGACGTCGGCCATCGCCGTCCATCCTTCGGCCGTGTAGGAGAGCGCCGGGTCCAGGTAGTCGGGGAACGAGGCGTAGGTGCCGTTCAGGGTGCCCCCTTCTTTGCCACCGCCGCTGGTTGAGCTGCTGCTGCCGCATGAGGCCAGTCCAAGCGCTGCGACCGCTGCGAGAACGAGAACCCCAATAACTGCTCGAAGCTTCTTCAACGTTCCTCCTCCAGTTCCGGACGTCCGGTTAGTCCCCTTGGGAGAACTCCCCCCGGCAGCAACTCCACCACAATGTCATTGGTGCCGTCAAGCGCCTTTGGACCAGGATCCATTTGGCGGAGCCATCTCGATCCCAGCAGGGGCGCCATTACGACAACGATGGCGATTACCCCGCATCCGGCAACTAAAAACGTCGCCCTTGGGCTGGCGATTGCAGCGACGAGGCCGCCGACCGCGAAGCCGACGCCGGGCATCGCCGCCCCGATCGACTCGAGCACGCTCATCACCCGCGCCTGCATCGCTTCCGCGGTCAGCTCCTGCACGGCGCTGATCGCGGCGACCCACTGGATGCCGTTGCCGGCGCCGCCGACGACCGAGGCCGCGCAGGCCACCGCCAGGGTCGGGGCGGCGGCGAGGCCGAGGTAGCCGGCGCCGACGGCGAGGGTGCTGAAGAAGAGCAGGTTGGCGAGCGAGGCCTGCCGCACGGCGGCGAAGAGGACGCTGCCGAGGACCATCCCCACGCCCCAGCTGGCCAGCATCACGCCGTAGCCGGTGTCGGTCGAGCCCAGGGTTTCCTTGACGTAGACGACCTCGACCGGGAGCACGGCGGCGAAGAAGACGAAGGCGAGTCCCTGGGCGGTCAGGACCCGGCGCAGGATGGTCTGTTCGCGGATGTAGGCGATGCCGGCGCGGACGCGGTCCCGCGTCTGCCCGGGTTCGGGCTCGGCCTGGGGCATCGCGCCGGCGGTGAAGAGGATCCAGGCGACCGCGTAAAAAGACACGGCGTCCAGTAAAAGCGCCGACTGGACCCCGAACCCGGCGACGACGAGCCCGGCGAGGGCGGGGCCGATCGCGGCGCCGCCGGTGAAGGCGACGTTCAGCAGCGCGTTGCCCGCCCGCAGCTCGCCGCTCGGCTCCAGCGCCGCGGCGACGACGGCCCTGGTCAGCGCCCGCCCGGACAGGGCGAGGGCGCCGTCGATCGCGGCCAGCACCACCACCGCCGCCAGCGAGAAGTGGCCGGCGAGCACGGCGAGGATGCCGAAGGCGGCGGCCTCGCCGCAGTAGATGACAGGCAGCGCAAAGCGGGGTGGGGGCTTCTCGGCGTGGGCGACGAGCACCGGCGCGAAGAGCGCCGGCAGGAAGCGCGTGCCGAGGAAGAGCGCGGCGGTCGCCAGGGGGCTGCCGGTGCTGTCGAAGACCAGCACCGAGAGGGCGATGATCCCCATCCAGTCGCCGAGCTCGTTGAGCGCGTAGGAGGCGGCCAGGCGTCGGAAGAGGGGCCGGCGCAGGGGGTCGGTCAGGCGTGGGTCAGCCATGTCTGGCCGACTGTCCTACTGCATTTCTGCACAAGTTTTCCTGCAGATGCACAAGTTTCCGCCAAGCTGTGCTACAAAGTGACCAGCAATTGAGAAGTTTCCACGATGCAACGCACAACGTTGCGGGCTTCAACGACTACGGAAGGGGCATAGAACATGGGCTTTCGTCACTAGGAACTACCAGCCAGACCTTCTGAACGGAAGGTCACCAGTCTTCTGAAGGGCGCCTCGGATGGGGGCGCCCTTCGTCATTTTGGGGTCGATCCCCTGCTTCTTTTCCCTGTCTAAAGGTCTCGACCGGACGGGAATCTGATTCTGGGCGAATTTGGCCATGCGGCTAAATGCTCTTGCCGATCTCTGATTGCCGGTCTAACTTTTGAGTTCCCAAATAGCGGAACCGCCAAGTGGGCGCCCTTTTCCCTGCGCAGGGAAAAGGGCTGAGCCCGGGAAGAGGTAGGCGGATTTCCCGCTGGGATTCCCCAGTTGACAGATTCCAAATCAGAGATGGCTCAGACCCGCCCCACCCGCACCGCGATCACCGCGATGATCGTCGCCTTGCTGCTGACGGTGGCCGCTGCGATCCTGCGAGCGCCGGCCTGCAACTGGAACCTGCCCTTCTTCGCCGTCCTTCTCTCCTTCTCGATCTTCAGCGATCTCACCGCCGTCTCCACCGACTCGAAGCTGAAGATCTCCGGCAGCTTCCTGGCGCTGGTGATCGCGATGGTCTTCCTCGGCGGCACCCCGGCGGCGGTGATCGGGGTCGCGACCATCCTCACCGGCTGGCTGCGCTGGCGCGACGAATGGCACTACCTGCTCGACAACATCCTCACCTACGCACTCTTCCCGCTGGTCGGGGGGGTCGTCTTCAACGAGGGAGTCGAAGCGCTCGGGCTCACCTCCAGCGACCCCTGGTTCTACCTCTGCGTCTTCGCCCTCTTCCAGTTCGCCCTGGCGATCAACTTCGTGATGATCGCCAGCTACGGCTGCTACGTCGAGCGCTCCTCCTTCTCGACCAAGCTGAAAGTGCTGCCGCCGGTGCTGCCCTCGGAGTTCGCGAGCGCGATGCTGGCGGTCGCCGTCGCCTTCATCTACCACCAGATCGGGATCTCGGCGATCGCCCTCTTCGGCGTCGTCCTCGTCACCTTCCAGTACCTGCTCGGCCAGCTGCTGCTCTCTCAGCAGCGGGCGCGCGAACTGGAGGTGCGCAGCAAGCAGCTGGCGAGCTTCCAGGTCGGGATGTTGAGCGCGATGCTGCGCACCCTCGACCTGCGGGACCAGATGACCGCCCGCCACAGCGCCGCGGTGGCGCGCTACTCGCGGGCGATCGCCCAGCGCGCCGGCTACTCGCGCCGTGAGGAGGAGCTCGTCCACATCGCCGCGCTCCTCCACGACATCGGCAAGTTCATCCTCCCCGACCGCATCCTCAAGGCCAACGTGCCGCTCACCGACGAGGACTGGATGCTGATCAAGCGCCACCCGCAGCAGGGGGCGCGGGTCGTCTCCTCGCTCGACGGCTACGGGCCGGTGGCGGAGATCATCCTCGCCCACCACGAGCGGATCGACGGCAAAGGCTATCCGCGTGGTCTGGCCGGGGACGAAATCCCCGAGCTGGCGCGGATCATCTCCGTCGCCGACACCTACGACGTGATGACCGCGCGCGACTCCTACCGGACGCCGATGTCCAGCTACGACGCGATCGTCGAGCTCCGCCGCGTCGCCGGCAAGCAGCTCGACGCCCGCTTCGTCGAGATCTTCATCGAGCTGCTCGAGGGCAAGGACGTCTCCTTCCAGCACGGCGAGGCCGCCGACTTCGAGAAGGAGCTGGCGCTGGAGGCGCGGATCGAAGAGACCGCCAGCCCCGCCGGCGAGGCGAACCGCTTCCAGGTCACCGGCGTCGGCAGCTGAGCGTCGCTCCGGTAGCGTTGCGCGCGCATGCGCGCCGTCACCTTCCAAGCACCTGAGCAGGTGCGGATCGAGGAGAAGGACGATCCCCGGATCGCCGCGGCCGACGACGCCGTGGTGCGGGTCGAGGCGAGCGGCATCTGCGGTTCCGACCTCCACATCTACCACGGGCGGGTGCCGGTCGAGCAGGGCTTCACGATCGGCCACGAGTTCGTCGGCACGGTGGTGGAAGCGGGCGAGGACGTCGAACGGGTCGCCGTCGGCGACCGTGTGCTCGGCACCTTCCACACCGCGTGCGCGACCTGCGCCTCCTGCCTGCGCGGCGACTACCACCGCTGCCGCAACGGCCAGACCTTCGGCCACGGCGCCAACCTCGGCGACCTGCAGGGGGCCCAGGCGGAGCTGCTGCTGGTGCCGCGGGCGAACCTGACCCTGCGCCGGGTGCCGGAGGGGATGTCGGCCGAGGTCGCCCTCTTCGCCGGCGACGTGATGGGGACGGGCTACCACGCCGTCGCCCATGCGGAGATGAAGGCCGGCGACGCGGTCGCCGTGCTGGGGCTGGGGCCGGTCGGGCTCTGCGCGGTGCAGGCGGCGGTGGCCGGTGGGGCGGTGCAGGTCTTCGCGATCGACACCGTCTCCGAACGGCTGGAGATGGCCGAGCGCTTCGGGGCGACGCCGCTGCACCTGAGCGAGGACGATCCGAAGAAGGCGGTGCGCGCCGCGACCGAAGGGCTGGGAGTCGACGTCGTCGTCGACGCTGTCGGCGACCCCGGGCCGCTGGCGCTGGCGGTCAGCCTCGCCCGCGACGCCGGCACCGTCTCCGGGATCGGCGCCTACGCCGGCAAGGGCGAGGTACCGCTCGGGCTCGCCTGGCTGAAGGGGCTGCAGCTGCGGCTCGGGCTCGCCAACGTGATCGCCCATGTCGACCGGGTGCTCGCCCTGATGGAGGCGGGGAAGCTCGACCCGAGCCCGCTGGTAACGCATCACATGCCGCTCGACGAAGCCGCCGAGGCCTACAAGATCTACGACCGCCGCGAAGCGCTGAAGATCGTCCTCACGCCTTAGCTGTTCTATTTGACTCGCACAGTGGGGACGGGTACTGTGCGAGCTGATGGCACAGTTGGAGAAGACGCCGTTCCGGATCGATCCGGAGGATGAGCTTCCCGTCGGTTTGCAGTTGAGCTGGCGGCTGCGGGCGCTGATCCAGACCGGGGAGCTCGCGGCGGGGGAGCGGTTGCCGAGCTTCCGGCGCCTGGCCGAGTGGGCGGGGGTGAACGTCGGCACCGTTCGCGCCGTCTACGAGGGGCTGGAGGAGGACGGGCTCGTCGTCAGCCGCCACGGGCAGGGGACCTTCGTCGCCGCTGGGGTCGAGGCGGCTCCGCAGCTGGAGGAGATCGCTTCGGAGGCCCTGCGGCGGGCGGGGGAAGCCGGCATCCGGCCGCGTGACCTGGCGATCGTCGCGATGGCCTGCGCGGGACTGCCGGAAGAGGAAAGCGAGGTGCTCGAGGTTCGCCAGGAGCTGCGGCGGCAGATCGCGCGGCTCGAGGCCGAGCTCGCCGGGTACACCGCCCATCTTCAAGCCGACCTGCCGACTGCGCCGCGCCGCGCCGTCGCCCACGTCGCGGGGGTCGAGGAGCTGGAGGAGACCCGGGACACCCTGATCGCGCAACTGGCGGCGGCGCAGCAGGGGACCCAGCAGGAGGTGCAACAGCGGGCGCGCAGTCGCGGGCCGCTCGGACGGGCGATGAGTCGGTGGCGGGCGGAGCGCTAGAGCGGGGGCTCCTCCCGGTAAGGGAGGCGTTCGAGCAGGTGGGGGTGATGATGATCCTCACCGTGCGGACGCTGGTCGCCGCGGTGAGGTCTCCGTATCCCTACGGCGAGGAGCTGGTCTGGCAGTTCCTCTTCGTGCTGAGGCTCTCCTGGTTCCCGCTCATCGTCTCGACCTTTGCCCTCAACTTCGGCGCCCCCGGGCTGCAGGCGGCCGGGATCCTCTCGCTGTTCGGCGCCCTCGATCGCCTCGGAGGATTCTTCGTCGTGATTGCGATCCGCTGGGTCGGGCCGCTGGTCACCGCGGTGGTGGTGGCGGGCGTCGCCGGCACCGCGATCACCGCCGACCTCGGCGCCCGCAAGATCCGCGAGGAGCTCGACGCCCTGCAGGTGCTCGGCGTCGACCCGGTCAAGAACCTGGTCGTGCCGCGCTTCCTGGCGCTGATGGTCGTCACCGCCCTGCTCGACATCTTCGCGATCGTCATGGGCCTGAGCGCCGGGATCGCCGCCGAGCTGCTCTACCACCAGCCGCTCGGCGGCTTCTTCGCCACGCTCTTCAGCAACGCCACGATCACCGACCTCTGGTCCTCGGTCCTGATGTGCACGATGTTCGGGGCGATCGTCGCCGTCGTCTGCTCCTACAAGGGGATGTCGGCGTCCGGTGGGGCCGCCGGCGTCGGCCGCGCCGTCAACCAGGCGGTGGTGATCGCCCTGACGGCGGTCTTCTTCTTCCAGTTCGTCGTCAGCTCGGTCATCCTCGCCACCAACCCCGAACTGCAGGCGATCCGGTGAGCGCCCGATGAACGCCTGGCTCGAAGCTCCGCGCAACTGGCTCGACTCCTTCGGCGAGATCGGCCGCTTCGGCCTCCAGGTCGCGGGGCAGGTCTACTCGGGCCGGGTCTTCAAGTTCTTCGGCGAGAGCCTGCGCCAGGCGGGCATCCTCATCTTCGGCTCGGCCCTGATCATCTGGGCCTTTGTCTTCATCCTCGGCCTCCAGTGCGGCCTGCAGGGCGCCTACTTCGACCGTTCGATCGGCGCCCCCGCGCTGTCCGGCGTCTTCTCGGCCTACTGCGACCTGCGCGAGGGATTGCCGTACGCCTTCGGCTACATCCTTGCCGCCAAGGTCGGGACCGGGATCGTCGCCGAGATCGGGGCGATGCGGATCTCCGACGAGATCGACGCGCTCGAAGTGATGGGGATCAAGCCGATCACGTTCCTCTGCGCGACCCGCCTGCTGGGCGCCTGGATCGCGATCCCCTTCCTCTACCTGGTCGGGATCGGGCTGATCTACGCCGCCAGCTACCTCTCGGTGGTGCAGCAGGTCGGCGACGTCTCCTCGGGCGGCTACCTGCTGATCTTCTGGATGTACCAGAGCCCCCCCGACCTGATCTTCAGCCTGATCAAGGGAATGGTGATGGCGACCGTGATCGTGCTGGTCGGTTGCTACTACGGCTACACCGCCTCCGGCGGCCCGATCGGCGTCGGCACCGCCACCGCCAAGTCGATGGTCTTCAACGTCGTCGCCGTCCACATCATCGGCATGCTCGGCACCGTCGTCTTCTGGGGCGCCAACCCCCGAGCGCCCATTGGGGGCTGATCAGCCGCCTTTGAGGATCGTCGCCACCAGCACGCCGAAGATGGAGATGACCAAGGCAAAGTTTCCACGTTGGAAGGTGGTTTGAAGGGCTTTCATCTCCTGCTTTATTTCTTCGATCCCTGAGAGGCGGCGATCTACTTCATCGAAGCGTCGGTTGACCTCTTCTCTCCCCTCCCTGATCCGGCGGTTGACTTCGTCGAAGCGTTCATTGACGCGGTCGAAGCGTTCCTTCAGCATGTCGTCTCGGTCAGCCATCGTCTGCACGACCGCACCCTAGCAAAATCCCGAAATGTTTTGTCTAAGGTCGGTGCCGGTGGCGGCGGAAGGTCTCCTCGATCCAGCGATAACCGCGGCGGTCGCTGAGGCTCTTGCGGAAGCGCTCCAAGGCAGGAGGGCGGGGGGCGTCGGGTGAGACCGGCCCCTCGGGCGGGAGCACGAGCGGGTAGAAGAGGGACGCGGCGGTGATGTCGGCGACCGAGAGGTTGCCGCCGGCGAGGTACTCGCCGCCACTGCGCTCGAGCTCGGCGTCGAGGCGGTCCAACGCGGCGACGATCCTCTTCCGCGCCAGCTCCGCTTTATCAGCGTCGCGGGCGCCCCAGCGCAGGCTGGTGAAAGTGCGTGCGTAGGCGCCGACGAGCGGCTTCACCTGCCCGAGCGGACCGGGCACCGCTTCGGATGCGACCTCGGCGAAGACCTCTGGCTCGTTGATCAGCTCGTGGAAGGTGAGGAAGCGGGTGTAGGGGCCGAGCTGCTCGTCGAAGTAGTCCTCCAGCTCGAGGGCGCGGGCGCGCTCCTGGGTGTCGGCCGGGTAGAGCGGCGGCTCGGGGTAGCGCTCCTCCAGGGCGGCGACGATCGCGGTCGAGTCGCCGATCGTGCGGCTGTCGATCTGCATCACGGGAAAGGTCGGCTGCTCGCCCCGGGTCATCACCAGCGCGATCGGGATGTGGGTCCCCGGCAGCGGCGTGCGGCGGACGTGGTCGATGCCCTTGTGCTCGAGCGCCCAGCGCACCTTCTCGCTGTAGTGCGAGATCTCGATCTGCCAGAGGACCGGCTTCTGCTCGGTTTGCACAGTCATCGCTCGCCTGCCAGCATAAGCCCATGGCGCTGCTGAGCGAGGCGGAGGTGCAGGAGAGACTGGCGGACCTCGCCGGCTGGGAGCGCTCCGGCGAGGCGATCGAGAAGAGCTTCAAGCGCGGCGACTTCGTCGGCTCGGTCGAGTTCGCCGCGAAGCTGGTCGAGCCGGCGGAGGCGATGAACCATCACCCCGATCTGGCGATCTCCTGGGACACGGTGACGGTGACGCTCTCGACCCACTCCGAAGGCGGCTTGACCGCCAACGACTTCGAGCTGGCCGCGAAAATCGACGCCCTCGCCTAGGTCGTGGCGAAGCGGAAGAAGCAACGGCGGCCGCGCGAGAAGGCGCCGACCGTCGACTACACCGACCCGGAGGGCAACGTCCTCACCCTGCGGCAGACGCTCAGCGCCGGCACGATCGCCAAGGTGGGGGAGCCGCCGTCCGGGCAGGCGGCCTCGCTGGAGGACGCCTGGCGCCGCCGCTCCGAGGCCCTGTTCGAGCGCCTGGCGGTGGGCTGGGAGATCGCCGGACTGCCGCTCGACGACCAGAAGATGCTGCTCGGCCGCTACCGGATGGCCGACGCCGAGACCCAGCGCTGGGTGCGGCAGACGATCGACCAGCACCTCGCGCGCTACATCCCCGAGCTGGCCGGGTAGGGGCTTGCGTGGCCGAGGAGCTGCGGGTCGACGAGCGGCTCTCGCTGCCGCTGGCGGAGATCGAGCTACGGACCAGCCGCTCCTCCGGGCCCGGCGGCCAGCACGCCAACGTCACCGCCTCGCGGGTGGAAGCGGTCTTCGACGTCGAGGCTTCGCCGACGCTCGACGAGCGCCAGCGAGCGCGCCTGCGCGAGCGGCTGGGGCCGGTGGTGACGGCGGTCGCCCAGGACGCCCGCGGCCAGGCCCGCAACCGCGAGCTGGCGCTGGAGCGGCTGGCGGCAAAGCTCGCCGCGGGGCTGCGGGTGCAGCGCAAGCGGCGCCCGACCCGTCCGACCAGGGCCTCGCGACAGCGTCGCCTCGAGCAGAAGCGGCGGGCCGGAGAGCGCAAGCGCGGCCGCCGGCCGCCGTCATTTGACGAATGAGGACGGAAGGGGGAGGATCGAGCAGATGCTCGGCGACAGCAAGGCAAACAGCGGTTTCGCGGTCAAAGACCTGAAGCAGGCGAGGGAGTTCTACGAGGGCACGCTCGGCCTCCGCGTCGAGGCGCTCAGCGAGGAGCACGGGGTGACGATGCTGAAGCTGAGCGGCGGCTACGACGTGCTGATGTACCTCAGCGCCGACATGACCCCGGCCAGCTACACGATGCTCAACTTCGAAGTCGACGACATCGACGCGGCGGTGGACGAGCTGAGCGGGCGCGGCGTCGTCTTCGAGCGCTACGAGGGCTTCCAGCACGACGAGAAGGGGATCGTCCGCGAGCCGGGACCGCAGATCGCCTGGTTCAAGGACCCGTCAGGGAACGTTCTCTCCGTACTGCAGCAGCCGTAGGCTCGCGGACCAGGCCGTTGCGGTCGATCTGGACGACGCGCAGGTCTCGCGGCCACATCGCCAGCGTCGCGAGGAGGCCGACGAGCATCAGGCCGGCCGAGACGAAGGTCCCCCCCTCGAGGGTGTAGGTGGCGTCGAGGTCGCTGACGCGGGCGAGCAGGATTGCGAGGCCGGCCGCCCAGAGCAGCGCCGCGACGACGAGGCGGATGCGGAATAGGCGCTTCAGCGCCAGCTGACGCGCCCGCCCGAGCACCAGCGGCAGCGCCACCAGGATCAGGGCCGGCCCGACGAGGAAACCGGTATCGATCTTGATCGCCTCGCGCGAGTTGCCGGCGAGGTCGAAGAGGGAGGATCGGCCCCACCAGGTGAACGTGGCACCGACCAGCCCGATCAGCAGCAGCGCCGCGCAGACGCCGGCGACGTCGCTGGCCAGGCGCACGCGCCGGTTCGGCACATATGCCTCCCGCAGTTGTCCCTGGCTGGCTCCGGACCCATCCACATGGCGAAGGTAGCTGCGGAGCGCAGTCGCTCCATCGGCGGTCCGCCGCGCGCTTTCCGCTCCGAACTACGGAGCGGGGAGGTCTTCGGGCAGCGGCACTTCCTGCGGCGGCCTCCCCTCGCCGCCCTCGTCCCAGCTGGCCCAGGCGCGGCCGTCGCGCCCCGCGTGCTCGCCGGAGCCGCCGAGGGCGAGCAGCACCGTCTTCGCTTCCGATTCGTTCGCCAGCTGCCGCCGCACCGAAGGGCCGACCCGCGCCAGCTCGCCCTGTCCCAGGACCCGGGGCTCGCCCTCGATCAGAAGGGTCAGCTCGCCCTCGAGCACCAGGTAGACCTCCTCCTGGCGCTCGTGGCGATGGACCCGCCCGCGCTGGCGCGGCTCCAGGATGATCAGATTGATCCCGAAGCTGGTGACGCCGAGCTCCTGGCGCAGGCGCTGGAAGCGGTCGGCGGTGGGGTCGATCCTGGTGAAGCTGACGTCCGGGTCGGGCACGGCCCTTGATCTTAGGGATGGCGCGAGGCGCGCATCTAGGTCACAATCGCACCCTCGCCCCGATAGCTCAGCTGGATAGAGCGATCCCCTCCTAAGGGATAGGCCGCTGGTTCGAATCCAGCTCGGGGCATTCCAATACGCTGCCCCTCGATGTCCCCCCGGCTCACTCTCGACACTTTCACCCCCGTTGTCGGCGACAACTTCACGGTCGGCGGCGAGGAGGGCGCGACGGTCGAGCTGCTGCTGGTCGAGGCGACGCCCAAGGACGCGGGCTCGCATGCCCCGCGGCCGTCCTTCTCACTGCTCTTCCACGGCCCTGCCGACCCTCCGCTGCAGCAGGCGACCTACCGCTTCCAGCACGACTCCCTCGGGGTGATGGAGATCTTCATCGTGCCGCTGGGGCGCGACGAGCACGGCTCGGTCTACGAGGCGTTATTCGCCTGAGCGGTGGCCGGTCGCTCCAGCAGCAGGTAGATCCCGGTCTCGGAGACCATGCGGAAGCCGAGCCGCGTGTAGAGGTGCTGGGCCGGGTTGAGGCGCTCGACGTGGATCGAGGCTTTGACGCCGCGCTCCTCCGCCTCTTCGATCACTTCGCGCATCAGCGACTCGCCGATGCCGCGCCCGCGGAACTCCGGCAGCAGGGCGATGTCGACGACGCGCAGCTCCTCTGGCCAGCGGGCGACGATCAGGCGACCGGCGGGCTCCCCGTCGACCAGCACCACCTTGAAGCTGGTGCCCGGGTATTTCGCGTAGGCCTGGCTCTGGGCCTCGAACTGGTGCTCGATGAAAGCCCCCCACTGCTCGCGCGGCAGCCCCGATGCCTCCAGTTCCGGCTCCCGGACGCTCGCGTATACGCGGAGCATAAAAGGCCGGTCCGCATCAGTTGCCGGCCGTAGCGTTACCGCCAGCCCGGCCGCGTTCATCTATTCGCGCGGGGGATAGACGCCCTGCAGGGCGATGCAGAAGTTGAGCACCAGGCTCGGCGGCAGGTTGTTGTGAGGCAGGCTGCCGCCGTAGAAAGAGGTCGACTGGAAGCTCATCTGGACCAGGTTGCTCGATGAGTTGGCCTGGTAGGCGAAGCCTGGAGTCGAGCGGGCCAGGGACTCTTCCGGGGTGGGAGCCTGAAGTTCGGCCGGTTCCGGCGAAGCCTGCGCCTGATGGGTGTGGGTCGGGATTTCCGACTGGAGCAAGGTGACGTAGGGGACGCCGCCTTCCTCGCCGACGAAGTACGGGGAGAGCCCAGAGCCTTCTCCCTGCCCGATCGCCGCCGAGCCTTGGAAGTTGGGCAGCGCGAAGGTCGACTTGCCGTCGCCGCCGTAGTTGGTGCCGAGCAGCGAGAAGAGGGCGGTGTTCTGTGAGATCGGCAGGATCTGGCCGTCGCAGAACGCCCACCCCTTGGGGGCGAAGTTGAAGCCGAAGACGCGGATCTCAGCGACGAAAGGGTCCATATCAAGTGGGTGAGGGGTAGATCCCAGAGAGGGAGATGATGTAGGTGATCGTCAGGTAGGGCATGCGGTTTTCGTGCGGCTGCGAGCCGCCGACCGGCAGCACCATGGTCGCGGGCAATTTTTTTTCGGGTTTGATGGTGTTGAAGAGGCTGACCGCGGGAGGAGACCCGATCACATTGCCTTGCGGATTGGGCGAGTTGCCCGCCCCCGTGGAAGCCAGCATCATGTGGGTGTGTTTGGGGATCTGCTGGGTTGACAAGGTGACCTCCTCAACGCCTCCCTCTTCACCGATGACGTAGTTCTGGCTGATCCCAGGGCCCTGTCCCATGTGCACCGGGACGCGGCCCTGCAGGTCGGGGATCCCGAAGGTCGACTGACCGTCACCGCCGTAGGTGGTGCCGATCAGGTTGAAGAGCGTGTCGAACTGGTCGATCGGCAGCAGCTGGCCTTTGCAGAACGCCCATCCGGCGGGGTTGTAGGTGCCGCCGAACATTCTGATCTCTCCTATGTAGGGCTGTGCCATGGCTAAGTTCCTCGGTTCTAAGTTGGGCTGGGGAAGATCCCTTGGAGCGCAACGCACCAGTTGAGGACGGTGAACGGCGGCCGGTTCTCGTGCGGCTGTGAGCCGCCAACCGGAAGGATCGTTTCCGGTTGAATCGTCGTCAGTTCATTGGCGGGCCTGTAGGTGTTCTCGACCGAGGCGAGCATCCCGGGCACTGCCTGTTCGCCTTTGAGCGATGAGGCTTGGATCTGGTGGTTGTGGGTCGGGGTCTCGGATTGAGTCAAGGTATGGAACTCCTCGCCCATTTTCCCTCCCTGGCTGTAGCCGGAACCCATGTGCATGGGGACGCGGCTGCGGAGATCCGGCAGCGCGAAATTGACCCGGCCGTCCCCTCCGTACATCGTGCCGAACAGCGAGAACAGCGCCTGGTTCTGGTTGATCGGCAGCAGCTGACCATTGGCCTGCGCCCACCCCTTCGGGGCGAAGTTGAAGCTCATCAGGCGCAGCTCTCCTAGAAACGGCTCAGCCATATTCGGTAAGTCTATTCAGGTAGAGGGCAGGAAGTGGTTTGAGCGTAACTTGATTTCGCATTTTGCGAGGCCCGCATACCATCCGGAGCGATATTGCGGCCGGTCAAGTAGGTTTCAACCGCCGAGGCTTCGTGAGCTCCTCCGGTGTATCCGGCCAGCTGTGCGGTTGCTTCACCGTTCATTACGAACCTGGAGTCAGGCGTTTCTGGGTTGGCCGAGCCGGTGAGATTGTTTTTCAGTTCGCTGGTGGCACCGCCGATGTCGAGGCAGGAGGTGCCTTTGTCGTTGGTGAGGCTGCCGATCACGATCCGCATGCCGAGCAATTCTTCATTGGCGGCGGGATTCGAGATCGTATTGCCGCGAACAGTGGCGTCGAGAGTTCCCGAGCCTTCGTTCTGGTCCAGGAACAGGCCGACCAGGTTCCTGTACTGGTAGAGGTTGTTGTTCGTGATCAGCGCCTTGACCGTGGCTGCTCCGTTGGAGCGGACGCCCACGTCGTTGCCGGTCGAGGAGCCGGAGCTCGCGATCGCCGGGTTGCCGATCGTGTTGCCGCTGATCGTCACGTTGACCTGCGCCGGCTGGGGCGAGATCTGGCTGCCCGGCGTGTCGACGGTGATGCCCTCGATGTGGGCTCCGGTGATCGTGTTGTTGAGGACCGAGCCGTGCATCGTCGCTTCGCCGCCCGGGTTGAGCGTCACCGCGCCGCCCGGTTCGCCGATCGTGTTCGACATCGTGTTGCCTTTGACGGTGACGTTCTCGGTGACGGTGTTGGCGGCGTCGGTGGTGACCTGGACGTGGTCGTCGCGGTTGTTGGTGAAGGTCGCGTTTTCGACCGCGACGCCAATCGTGCCGGTGTTCGTGCCTTCGAAGAAGATCGCGTCGCCGCCGACCGCGGAGTTGTTGGTGTTCGAGTAGGTGCCGCCGGAGAAGGTCGCGTTGACGGTGCCCGATTCATTGACCACCGAGACGTTGCGTTCGGCGCTGGCAGAGACGGTCGCGTTGGTCAGGTTGACCGTGCCGGTGAGGTTGGTGAAGTCCAGGCCGTCCTCGGTGACTGCGTTGCCGTTGCCGGTCACCTGCGAGGAGCCGGTCAGCGAGAAGCCGTTGACGTTGCTGCCGCGGATGCCGTCGTCGCCGCCGTTGGTGACTTTGACCGAGGCGAGGCTGACGTTGGAGGTGTTGCTGAGCAGGATGCCGGGACCGGTCGAGGTCGTGATCGTGCCGCCGGTGCCGGCGCTGCCGGTGCCGATGATCGTGAGGCCGGCGGTCGAGCCGGTGCTTTCGAGCACGATGCCGTTGGTCGCGCCGGTGCTGTTGACGCTTTGGAAGTTGACCCCGCCGCTGTCGATCGTGGTGTTGGCGACGCGGACGGCGGTGGCGCTCGTGGTCGTGGCTTTGTTGCCTGAGTTGGTCGCCTTGACCCCGCCGCCGCCGGTGGCGACGAACGCTTCGCCGCTCGTGCGGGTGAGATTGAGGGCGCCGGTGTAGGCGACGTGGGCGCCGGTGTTGCTGGTCGCGGAGACCCCGCCGTTGCTCGAGGTGATGTTGCCGCTCAGGGTCACGGTGCCGCTGCTGCGGTTGGAGACGGAGACGACGCTGCCGGTCTCGTTTTCGATCGTCGAGCCGATCGAGATTTCACCGCCCGCGGCGCCGCTGAGGCTGACGCCGCCGCCGCTGTTGCCGCTGATGGTCGTGTTCGGACCCACCGTCGCGGTGGTCACCGAGGTGCCGCTGATTCCGACGCCGCTGGCGCCCGTCGCGTTGACCCGCAGGACTTCGGAGCCGTTGGCGAGGGCGATCGCATTGCCACTGGCATTGGTGACGACCGGATTGGTGCCCGTTGCGGCCACCAGATTCGGGTGGTTGGGGACGCTGAGGCCTTCCGGAGAGCCGACCAGCTTCTGGTTCGTCTCCAGCGGCAGGCCGCCCGAGTAGGTGTTGGAGCCGTAGAGGAAGAGGTAGTCGGCCGAGCCGTCGGCGTCGCCGGAGCCACCGGCGCCGTTGATGCCGGCCAGCGTTTTGTACGGGGTCGCCGAGCGGCCGTCGCCTTCGGAGGCGGCACTGCCGTTGACGTACCAGACGAGCGTGTTTTCGATCCCGATCGAGACTTTGCCCGTGCTCGTCGCTTCGCCGTCGGTGACTTTGTAGGTGAATTCGTCGGTCTGGTTCTTGTCGCCGACGCCGGGGGTGTAGGTGAAGGTCCCGTCGGAGTCGATCGTGACGCTGCCGCCACCGGTGGTGGAGACGGTTTCCGGGACGACGCTGAGCGTGTCACCGGCGTCTTCGTCGGTGTCGTTGGCGCTCGGCACGTTGCCGCTCATCCCGCTCAGCGTCACGTTCGGGCCGGAGACGACGTTGCCGAGCACGGCGGTCGTGTTGCCGACCGCGCCGGAGTAGGAGTCGGCGACGGTTTTCGGCGGGTCGTTGACGTCGATGATCGTGATCGTCAGTTTCTTCTCGAAGGTTTTGCCGCCGCTGTCGGTGGTGCGGACCCGGATCGAGTAGCTCGACTTCGCCTCGAAGTTGAAGCTTTCTTTCGCTTTCAGCTTGTTGCCGGAGATTTCGAAGCTGCCGTTGTCGGTCGAGCCTTCGCCCGTCACCAGGCTGTAGGTGAAGGTGTCGCCGACGTCCTCGTCCGTGGTCGAGAAGGTGCCGATTTCGGTGCCGGCGGGTTCGTTCTCGTTGATTTCGGATTTGGAGAGGGCGAGGTTGGTCGGCGGGTCGTTGACGTTTTCAACCGTGATCGTCAGCTGTTTTTCGACGCTTTCGCCGCCGCTGTCGGTCGTTTTGACCCGGATCGAGTAGCTCGACTTGGCCTCGAAGTTGAAGCTTTCTTTGGTCTTCAGCTGGTTGCCGGAGATTTCGAAGCTGCCGTTGTCGGTCGAGCCTTCGCCCGAGACGAGGCTGTAGGTGAAGGTGTCGCCGACGTCGGGGTCGGTGGTCGAGAAGGTGCCGACGGTCGTCCCGGCCGGTTCGTTCTCTTTCACTTTCGAGCTCGAGAGGGCGAGGTCGGTCGGCGGGTCGTTGACGCATTCGACTTTGACCGAGACGGTCGCTTTGGAGCCGCCGGTGATTTCGTAGGTGAAGGTATCGGGCGTCGTGCCAGGCGGTTCGTTGCAGTAGTTGGCCCCCGGTTTGTAGGTGAGGCCCGTGCCGCCGCCGGTGATGACGACGGCGCCGTTGGCCGGTTGCGTCACCGATTCGATCGATTTGGTGCCGCCGTCGGGATCGGTGTCGTTGGCGAGGACGTTGATTTCCGTCGCGCCGGAATCCTCTAGAACGGTGGCGGAGTCGTTGACCGCGGTCGGCGGATCGTCGACGCATTCCACGGTCACCGCGACGGTCGCGCTCGAGCCGCCGTTCAGCGTGTATTCGAAGCTGTCGGGTTCCGTCCCCGGCGGTTCGTTGCAGTAGTTGGCGTCCGGTTCGTAGGTGAGGCCGGTGCCGCCGCCGGTGATGACGACGGCGCCGTTGGCCGGTTGCGTCACCGATTCGATCGATTTGGTGCCGCCGTCGGGATCGGTGTCGTTGGCGAGGACGTTGATCGCCGTCGCGCCGGAATCCTCTTCGACGGTTTCGGTGTCGTTGACTGCGGTCGGCGGATCATCGACGCATTCGACCTTGACCGAGACGGTCGCTTTGGAGCCGCCGTTGAGTTCGTATTCGAAGGTGTCCGGCGTGGTCCCAGGCGGTTCATTGCAGTAGTTGGCGTCCGGTTCGTAGGTCAGTTCGCTACCGCCGCCGGTGATGACGACGGTGCCGTTGGTGGGCTGGGTGACGGATTTGACTTCCTTCGGCCCCCCGTCGATGTCGGTGTCGTTGCCGAGCACGTTGATCGAGCTGGCTCCTGAGTCCTCTTTGACGGTCTTCGTGTCGTTGACCGCCACCGGGGCATCGTCGACGCATTCGACCTTCACGGAGACGGTTGCTTTCGAGCCGCCGTTGAGTTCGTATTCGAAGGTGTCCGGCGTCGTGCCAGGCGGTTCATTGCAGTAGTTGGCGTCCGGTTCGTAGGTGAGGCCGGTGCCGCCGCCGGTGATGACGACGGTCCCGTTGGTGGGCTGGGTGACCGATTCGATGCTCTTCGGCCCGCCATCGACGTCGGTGTCGTTGCCGAGCACGTTGACTTCGGTCGCGCCCGAATCCTCTTTGACCGTCTTCGTGTCGTTGACGGCCACCGGCGCATCGTCAACGCAGGTCACTTTGACCGAGACGGTCGCTTCCGAGCCGCCGTTGAGGGCGTAGGTGAAGGTGTCGGGTTCTTCTTCGTCGCAGTAGTTGGCGTCCGGTTCGTAGGTCAGTTCGCTACCGCCGCCGGTGATGACGACGGTGCCGTTGGCGGGCTGGGTGACGGATTTGACTTCCTTCGGCCCGCCATCGACGTCGGTGTCGTTGCCGAGCACGTTGATCGCCGTGGCGCCAGAGTCCTCTTTGACGGTTTCGGTGTCGTTGACGGCCACCGGGGCATCGTCGAGGCATTCGACCTTCACGGAGACGGTCGCTTTCGAGCCGCCGTTGAGCGTGTATTCAAACGTGTCCGGCGTGGTGCCAGGCGGTTCGTTGCAGTAGTTGGCGTCGGGTTCGTAGGTCAGTTCGCTACCGCCGCCGGTGATCGCCACGGTGCCGTTGGCGGGCTGCGTCACCGATTCGATTTTCTTCGCGCCGCCGTCGACGTCCGTGTCGTTCGAGAGCACGTTGATCGCCGTCGCGCCCGAGTCCTCTTTGACCGTCTTCGTGTCGTTGACGGCCACCGGCGCGTCGTCGACGCAGGTCACTTTGACCGAGACGGTGCCTTTGGAGCCGCCGTTGAGCGTGTATTCGAAGGCGTCCGGCGTCGTCCCCGGCGGTTCGTTGCAGTAGTTGGCGTTCGGTTTGTAGGTCAGACCGGTGCCGCCGCCGGTGATGACCACCGTGCCGTTCGCGGGCTGGGTGACCGATTTGACTTCCTTCGGCCCACCGTCGATGTCGGTGTCGTTCGAGAGGACGTTGATTTCGGTCGCGCCCGAGTCCTCTTCGACGGTTTTGGTGTCGTTGACCGCCACGGGCGGGTCGTCAACGCAGTTGACTTTGACGGTTACGGTCGCCGTCGTGGCGCTGGTTTCAGTGCCGGGGTTGAGCGTGTATTCGAAGGTGTCCGGCGTCGTCCCGGGCGGTTCGTTGCAGTAGTTGGCGTCGGGGGTGTAGCTGACGCCGCTGCCGCCGCCGGTGATCGCGACGGTGCCGTTCGCGGGCTGCGTGACCGATTTGACTTCCTTCGGCCCGCCGTCGCTGTCGGTGTCGTTCGCGAGCACGTCGATCGAGTTCGCGCCGGAGTCCTCCTGCACCGTCGCGGAGTCGTTGACGGCGACGGGCGCGTCGTCGATGCATTCGATTTCCACCGCGACGGTGGCGGTGGAGCCGCCGTTCAGCGTGTAGGTGAAGCTGTCGGAGCCGCAGTAGTTGGCTTCGGGGTGATAGTCGACGCCTTTGCCTTCGCTGCTGATCGTGACGGTGCCGTGAGCTCCGTTGGTGACCGATTTGACTTCCTTCGGCCCACCGTCGACGTCGGTGTCGTTGGCGAGCACGTCGACGTGCGCGGAGGATGCGTTTTCTTTCAGTTTCACCGAGTCTTTGACCGCTTTCGGCGGGTCGTCGACTCCGGTCACGGTCACGGCGACGGTGGCGGTGGAAGTGTGTTC
The DNA here is from genome assembly GCA_036278095.1 of Solirubrobacterales bacterium. GTDB lineage: Bacteria > Actinomycetota > Thermoleophilia > Solirubrobacterales > 70-9 > VAYN01. The sequence goes on from DASULS010000015.1 coordinate 326,138, forward strand.
GTGCCCGTCGCTGATCGTGTAGGCGAACGAGTCTTCCGCGCTTTCGCCGACTTGCAGTTCGTCGAAGCGGCCGCGCGGATCGAATTCGACGCCGCTGCCGCCGCCGGTGATCGTGACCGCGCCGCGCGTGCCGGTCGTGTCGAGGGAGACGACGGTGAGGGCGTCGCCGTCGGGGTCGCTGTCGTTGGCGAGGACGTCGATCGCTTTGGCGGTGTCCTCGTCGGTGGTGGCTTTATCGCCTACCGCGCCGGGAGGTTGGTTTTTGCCTTTGCATTCGCCGTTGTCTTTTTCTTTGCCTTTGTCGCAACCGCCGCGGCCGCTCGCCGTTTTGTCATGTCCGAGCGGGGGGGCTTTTTTCTCTTTGCCCCATTCGGTGTCGTGCCCACTGCCGCCGCTGATGCGGTCGAAGCCGGGGCCGCCGATCAGGAGGTCGTTCCCCCCCTGGCCGTAAACGAGGTCGGGGCCGCGCCGGGCGTTGATTTTGTCGTTGCCGGATTCGCCGGCAATCTTGTCGGGGCCTTTCCCGGTGGTGACGTAGTCGTTGCCGGGGCCGCCGCAGACGACGTCGATCCCGCCGCCGCCGATGATCCGGTCGTTGCCGCCGAAGCCGTCGATCACGTTGTTTCCCGGGGTGCCGCGCAGGAGGTCGTCGCCAGCGGTGCCGGGGAGGGTGACTTCGAGCCCGAGGCAGGTGCCGCCGGAGATGGGGCCAGAGTTGGGGGTCGAAGTCGAGTCCTTGAAGGCGGCAAAGGCGAGGGCGGGGACCGCCAGCGCCAGCAGCATCGCGATCAGCCCTCCGAAGATGCGCTGATTTCGGCTTGAGCCACGGAAGAGGTTTGAGGTGCTCAAGCTGACTCCCTATCTAGTTGACCGGTCAAAAAACGAGTGAGCCGCGGGAGGATAGGCGCATCTGAGTCCATTATTCAATCCCCACTATTAGGAATCACCGCCCCTGCAGGGTGACATGCATGCAAAACCCGGACGTTTATCCGGTGCTTCCGTCGAAACAGGATTTTGAACCAATGGCACCCAGGTGTTAAAGAAGACAGAGTGTCCAGTAAGTGCCTGGGGCTCTGAGCACTTAGGAGATGGGCGCGGCTGGTTTCGAACCAGCGACCTCTCGCGTGTGAAGCGAGCGCTCTCCCACTGAGCTACGCGCCCGGAGGGCAGCCCATCATACGGTGGCCGGGGCGATTTCTCCGGAGGTGGCGGGGGGCTCGTCTTCGGCCTCTCCTGCGGCGCCCTTGCGCAGAGCCATGCCGACGAAGGGGTAGATCAGGGTCGAGAGCATCGCCGCGCCGACCAGGCCGGCGGCGGTCGAGGGCCGCATGTGCCCGTCCTCGATCGCGATCGTCGTGATCGCCACCACCAGCGGCAGCTCGGTGGCGCAGTAGAAGGCGAGCGCGGCGCGGTCGCGGAGGCCGAGGACGCCGCGGTAGAGCAGCAGCGCGGGGATGCCACGGACGACCAGGAAGAGGATGAAGAACAGCGCCAGCTTGCCGAGCGCCGCAGCGGAGCCGAGCGCGGCCAGGTCGAACTCGATGCCGCTGGTGACGAAGAAGAAGGGGACGAAGAAGCCGAACCCCACGGCGGTCAGCTTCGACTCGAAGATCGCCAGCTCGTGGCCTTTCAGCGCCAGCCGGGTGATCATCCCGGCGACGAAGCCGCCGAGGAGGACGTCGAGGCCGAGGTTGCTCGCCAGCAGCACCAGCCCGAAGACGAGCACCACCGTCACCCGCACCGCCAGCTGGCTGCTCGCCTCGAAGGTCCGTTCCAGCGCCGGCCAGCCGCGCCAGGCGAAGCGGACTGAGACGAGCGCCAGGGCGAGGGCGAGGGCGACGAAGCCGAGCAGGATCACCGACTCGTGCAGCGGGTTGGTGGTCGAGAGCACCAGCGTCACCAGCAGGATCGGGCCGAACTCGCCGGCGCCGCCGGCCGCCAGCAGGTAGGTCCCGAAGCGGGTTTTCAGCTCGCCGTTGTCGCGCAGGATCGGGATCAGCGTCCCGATCGCCGTCGTCGCCATCGCCGAGCCGGTGTAGAGGAAGGAGACCACGACCCCGGCGGTGGCAAGCAGGCCGCCGATCCCGTAGGCGAGGACGATCGACATCAGCCACCCAAACGCTCCCAGCTCCATCGGCCTGCCCTTGATCCGCTCGAAGTCGATCTCGTAGCCGGCGAAGAAGAAGAGCATCCCCAGCCCGAGGTTGGAGAAGAATTCGATGAAGTCGCCGGGATGGGCGAGGCCGAAGACGTGGGGACCGATCAGGATCCCCAGCATCAGCTCGAGCACCACCACCGGCGGGGCGAAGCGCTTGGGGACGACGGCGACGGTGATCGCCGCCAGCGCCGCGACGACGACGATCGCGAAGAAGGAGCCGGTGTCGACCGTGGTCGCGGCTAGAGGGAGACTGGTCAAGGGACTCATCCTAAGCCGGGCCGGGTAGGATCACCAGCGGACCGTGCTAGGCGGGGAATCAGCGGTGCCCTGTAACCCGAAATCCGCTTAGCGGGGCCGACTACCGTTCCGAGGAGCTGGCCGTCGGGGTCAGTGCGTCGCGGCGGCGTTGACGGCCGGGTCCTGCGCGACGTGGGCACGCGAATCAGGTCAGGTCCGGAAGGAAGCAGCCTTAAGCGGATGCCGCGGGTGCCGCAGGAGAGCCCGGCTCGAGCCTCAAACGACGGACACGCCCGGTGACCTCGCTTCGAAGGCGGGTGCACGGTCCATATATACGTCGCGGGTCAGTCGATCAGGCGCTTGCGCATCTGGTGGATCGCGACGCGCCAGGTGACTAGGGCGAAGCCGACGAGGAAGGCGAAGCGCAAGAGGTCGGTCCACTCGTAGCCGAAGGCGCCGCCGCGGACCAGTTCGACCAGCTGGTGCAGGGGGTTGACCTGGGCCACCACCTGGAAGCCCTGCGGCAGCCCTTCGATCGGGAAGAAGGTGCCGGCGACGAGGAACAGCGGGGTGACGAAGAGCGCCGTGACGTAGTTGAACTGGTCGATCTTGGCGACCGTCGCCGCCATCGCCACCCCGAAGCCGGCGAAGCCGAGGGCGGTGACGAAGCAGAAGAGCGGCGTCAGCAGCATCCCCCAGGCCGGGTCGAGGCCGAAGGCGATGGTGACCAGCAGGGGCACGCAGCCGTAGGTGCCCGAGCGCAGCCCGATCCAGAGCATCTCGGCGCTGACCAGCTCCTCGACGTCGACCGGGGCGGCGAGGATCGCGTCGTAGGTGTTCTGGAAGCGGTGCTTGACGAAGGTGCCGAACATCGCCGGCAGGGCGCTGGAGAAGATCACCGCCGTCGCCACCATCCCGGTGCCGACGAACTGGATGTAGGGGACGCCGTTGACTTCGTCGACCAGGGTGGCGCTGAGGCCGAGGCCGAAGGCGAGCAGGTAGACGAGCGGTTCCATCACGCTGGAGAAGGTCGTCCCCTTCCAGTAGGTGCGGAAGTTGGCGACCTCGCGGCTCATCACGCCGGCGATCGCGGTCGGTTCGAGGCGGCGCATCCGGCGCGGGGCTGGCGTGGCCTGAGTCGCCGACTCCATCACTCCGCCTCCTCTCCGGTCAGCAGCACGAAGACGTCCTCGAGCGAGGCGGCGCGGACGACGGCGTCGTCGGGGATCGCCCCGTTCTCGGCTTTCTCGGCGCCGACGATCGCGATCGCCGGCCCGGCCGGCCGCACCGAGAGCCCCTGCGCTTCGGCCTCGGCGCGGGTCTCGGCGAGCCGTTCGGGTGGGCCGTAGACCTCGGCGGTCTGGCGGCCGGCGTGCTCGGTGATCAGCTCGACCGGGTGGCCGCGGCTGATCACCTTGCCCTGGTGCATCACCGCCACCTCGTCGGCGAGCCGCTCGGCCTCCTCGATGTAGTGGGTCGACATCAGGATCGTCGTCCCGCGTGCTTTCAGGTCGCCGATCAGCGTCCACAGCTCGGTCCGGATCTGCGGGTCGAGCCCGACCGTCGGCTCGTCGAGGAGGACGAGGCGCGGCTCATGGACGAGCCCGCGCGCCAGCAGCAGCCGCCGTCGCATGCCGCCGGAGAGCTCGTCGACGGCGTCGCGGCGCCGCTCCTGCAGGCGGGCGATGTTGAGCGCTTTGTCAACCGCGGCGCCGACGTCGGGCACCCGGTAGAGGCGGGCGAAGATCGCCAGGTTGTCCTCGACGGTGACGTCGACGTCGAGGTTGTCGAGCTGGGGGACCACGCCCATCAGCCCGCGCGCGGTCTTCGCTTCGGCGGGCAGCTCGTGGCCGAGCACCCGCAGCTCGCCCGAGTCGGCGATCGCCTGCCCGGTCAGCAGCCGCATCGTCGTCGACTTGCCGGCGCCGTTGGGGCCGAGCAGGCCGAGGCAGATCCCTTCGGGCACCTGCAGGTCGAGGCCGTCGACTGCGGTGATCGGGCCGAAGGTCTTGACCACGTTGCGGAGCTCTATCGCCGCCATGCCTCGATGGTGTCACGACCAGACCTTTGGGGCTGCGAGACTGCGCGCTCGATGCTCGACGAGCGCTGGATCCGGTCTCTGCACGTGGAGTCGATGCGCCGCGCCGACCTCCACGAGGAGCGCGAGGCGCACGTGCTCTTCCAGGCCTCGACGATCGGCGCCCTGCTCGACGGCGCCTTCGAGGGCGACCTCAGCTTCGCCGAGCTGGCCGAGCACGGCGACCTCGGCCTCGGCACCCTCAACCACCTCGACGGCGAGATGGTCGCGCTCGACGGCGAGTTCTTCCGCGCCGACGTCGAGGGCGACGTCACGCCGGTGCCGCCGCAGGAGCGGACGCCGTTCGCGGTCGTCACCCGCTTCGAGCCGACGGTCGACGAGCGCCTGCCCGAGGAGGAGCTAACCCACGAGGAGCTGCTGGCGCGGCTCGACGCGCTGCTGCCCGCCGGCGTCTCCTCCGCCGCGATCCGCCTCGACGGCCGCTTCGACCTCGTCCGCGCCCGCTCGGTCCCGCGCCAGGAGCCGCCCTACCGGCCGCTGACCGAGGTCGTCGCCGACCAGCACGTCTTCGAGCTCGCCGACGTCGAGGGGACGATGCTGGGCTTCCGCTTCCCCGCCTACGCCGAGGGGATCGAGGTCGGCGGCTACCACCTCCACTTCCTCAGCGCCGACCGTCGCCGCGGCGGCCACGTCCTCGACTCGCGCTCGCGCGGCCTCCGCGCCCGCCTCGACCCTTCCGATGACCTCCACGTCGAGCTACCACCCCAGATCGACCTCACCGACCCGGCGCTGGCGGCGCGGACCCACGCCGCGGTCGAGCTGGTCGAGCGCGGCTAGCAGCGGCGGTAGACGATCCAGGACTCGTTGCGGGCGACCTTGCTGAAGCCCTTCGGAGTCGGCAGCGAGAACTGGGTCGTGTCGTTGGGGTCGAGGATGAAGTTGTGGATCACGAAGGGGTTGGCGGGCTTGACGAAGTAGCCGCGCTTGGGAACGGGTTCCTCGCTGGCGCTGACGATCTGGGTCGGCTTGATTTCGAGCCCGAAGGCGAGGCGGGGGATGGCGCGGTGGTTGGGGACGGCGATCTTGCCGCAGAGGGGCTCGAAGGCGCCGGCGTTGACGAGGTCGGTGAGGTCGTTCTCGATTCGGCCCTGGTTGGTGAGGTCGGTGTCGACGGTGGAGTCGAGGTTCCACTGGTTCGGCAGCCAGATCACGAACATCAGCAGGACGAGGGCGGCGAAGAGCTGCCAGCGCCGCCGCCAGGGATGGTCGGGCTCGAGCAGGCGCCAGCCGAGCAGGCCGACGGCGACGAAGATCGCCAGCAGCGCGCCGCTCAGCATCGTGTAGCGGGCGATGATCGCCAGGCCCGCCGCGGCGAGGAAGGCGAAGGCGGCGAGGGCGAGGACGACGGCGGCGAGGCCGAGGGCGGAGCGCTTGCGCAGGAAGGCGAAGCCGAGGATGACGCCGCCGAGGGCGCCGACCATTCCCGGCCACTGCATCACTTCGCCGAGTGCCCGCGGGCCGTAGAGGACGAGGTCGACGGGGCCAGTGTGGCGCTTCAGGGTGTCTACGGTTTCTTGGGTGCCGGTCAGGGAGTAGAGGAAGTTGCCGGTGGTTATGCCGTCGAATAACACCCAGAGGATCGGGGCCGCAAGGGTCAAGAGGATGAGGGGCCAAGGGGGGGCTGAGAATGCATCCCTCGCTCGGACAAGTGCCGGTCTAATTAGACCGGCACTTTGAGTATCCGTCCGCTCGAGGGATGCATTCTCAGCCTTCTCGGGCCGCTCAGGAGATGCAGGCTCGGGCCGTTCGAGCTTTTCGGGATCCAGAGAGAGCCAGAGGAGGTAGGCGATGGAGAAGCCCCAGGCCTCGGGGCGGAGTAAGCCTGCGAGAGCGAGGAGGGTTAGGACGGGCCAGCCGCAGCGGGGGCGCTTGGCCTCTAGCGTCAGGGCTCCTAGGCAGAGGGCTACGAAGGGGAGGTCCACGTAGGCGCGCAGGCCGTTGGAGAGGAAGGGGGCGCGGGTGAGGACGATCGCGGCGGCGACGATGCCAATCCAGCGGTCGAACCAGAGCGTCCCCAGCCGGTAGACGAGGTAGCCGCAGAGCGCGAGCGAGACGTAGGCGACGATCATCGTCACCGTGATCGCGCCGTCGCCGATCGGCGTCGTCACCAGGCCGAGCAGGTCAGCCAGCGGGTGCGGCGTCGGCGGCAGCGCCGCGCCGTAGTCGGGGCTGACCCCGTGCGCCAGTTCGCGGCCCCAGTCCAGCGCGTAGATCGTGTCGTAGTTGGGGAAGCCGACCGGGAAGAGCAGCAGCAGCGCCGCCGAGATCGCGGCGACCCAGGCGGCGGGCGTCAGCCAGTTGCGGGCCCCCTTCGGCACGCGCGGGACGGTATCGCTGCCGTCGCCGGGACGGCGGGTTGCCGTGGATACACTGGCCCGAGAGCGCATGAGCGAGTCGACTTCCCTCTACCGACGCCACCGCCCCGGGTCCTTCGACGAGGTCGTGGGCCAGACCCACGTCGTCCGCACCCTGCGCAACGCGGTCGAGCAGGGCAAGGTCCACCACGCCTACCTCTTCGTCGGCTCGCGCGGCACCGGCAAGACCTCGATGGCGAAGATCCTCGCCCGCTCGCTCAACTGCGAGCGCGGCGGGCCGACCGTCACCCCCTGCGGCGAGTGCGAGTCCTGCGTGACGATCGCCGCCGGCACCTCGGTCGACGTGATCGAGATGGACGCCGCCTCCAACCGCTCGGTCGACGACGTCCGCGACCTGCGCGAGCGGGTCGCCTACGCGCCGGCCGGCGGCCACTGGAAGGTCTACATCCTCGACGAGGCGCACATGCTGACCAAAGAGGCCTGGAACGCCTTCCTGAAGACGCTGGAGGAGCCGCCGCCGAACACCGTCTTCGTCCTCGCCACCACCGAGTCGCACAAGGTGATGGCGACGATCGCCGACCGCTGCCAGCGCTTCGACTTCCAGCGCCCCTCGCTGGAGCAGATCTCCGAGGTGCTGACCCGGGTCGCCGGGGCCGAGTCGATCGAGGTCGACGAGGGGGCGCTGGCGATGATCGCCCGCTCGGCCTCCGGCAGCTTCCGCGACGCGCTGGGGACGCTCGACCAGCTGGTCGCCTTCGGCGGCAGCCACGTCGAACTGAGCGACGTCCTCGAGATGCTCGGCGCCGCCGATGCGGAGCTGCTCTTCGAGGCAGTCGACGCGGTGGTCGCCGAAGACCCGAAAGGGGTCCTGAGCGGGGTCGAGAAGATGGCGCGCTCGGGCCGCGACCCCTCGCAGTTCGCCCGCGACCTGCTCGCCCACCTGCGCCACCTGCTCGTCGCCCAGACGACCGGCGAAGTTCCCGCCACCTTCGTCGTCACCGCCACCGACACCGCCCGCATGCAGGCCCAGGCGCAGGCGATCGGGGCGGCGACCCTGGTGCGCACCATCGACGAGCTGGCAACCGCGCTCACCGCCGTGCGCGAGGGGGACGACGCGCGGATGGCGGTGGAGATTGCGTTGCTCAAAGCAGCAAGGCCGGATCTCGATCCGGACACCGCGGGATTGCTGCGACGGATCGAGCGCTTGGAGGCTCAGCTGACGGGAAGCGGTCAGGCCGCGGGTCCTGTCACGGCAGGGGACCCACCCCCACCTGCAAAGCAGGAGGGGGTCCCCCCTACCGTGCCACCCGCGGCAGAAGCGTCCGCACAAGACCAGCCGGCAGCTGCTCCGTCAGCGGCAGACGATCCTCCGGCGGGCGGCGACGATCGGGAGGACTCTCCCGGTAGGGAGAGCCCCCGATCGGAGACAGGACCCGCCGGCCAGGGCGATCTGTCTTTCGACGACGTACAGCGCATCTGGCCCTCCGTGCTCCACAAGCTGTCGGAGACCGCCCCCGCTTTGGCGGCCACTTTGGAGGGCGCCCGACCCGTCAGCTTTGGCGAGGAGGGATTGCAGGTCGGCTTCCCTCCCGACATGACCTTCAACAAGAAGAAGGCCGACAGGCCTGACCAGCGCGACACTGTGGCGGCGGCCTTTGCTGCAGTGACCGGCGTGGGGCTGCGGCCCACTTATGTGGTGCTCGACGGGGAGGCGCCGCCGGACACGCCGGCCCCGCGGAGCGAGGAGATCGATGAGGATCAGCTGCTGGAGCGGCTGAAAAGCGAGTTCGACGCGGAGGAGGTCGGTTAGGTGGCACGTGGAGGCGGTCCCGGAGGCTTCGACATCCAGGGCCTGATGAAACAGGCTCAGCAGATGCAGGCCGAGATGCTGGAGGCACAGGAGAAACTGAAGGACGAGGTCGTCGAGGCCAGTGCCGGCGGCGGCATGGTCAAGGTCAAGATGGGCGGCGACCTGACCCTGCGCGAGATCGTCATCGACCCCGAGGCGATCGATCCCGAGGAGGCGGAGATGCTCCAGGAGATGGTGCAGGCCGCCGTCAACGAGGGCCTGCGCGCGGCCCAGGAGCTCGCCAGCTCGAAGATGGGCGGGATCGCCGGCGATCTCGGCGGCGGCTTGGGTGGCCTGGGGGCCCCGGGCGGTTGAGCGAGGGTCCGGCACCGCTCGCGCGCCTCGTCGCCGAGCTCTCGCGCCTGCCGGGCATCGGCCAGCGGACCGCGCAGCGGCTCGCCTTCCACCTGCTGCGCGCGCCCGACGAAGAGGCCTTCGCCCTCGGCGACGCGATCCGCGAAGTGAAGGAGAAGGTCGGCCTCTGCGAAGAGTGCTTCAACCTCGCCGAGGGGCCGCTGTGCCGGATCTGCGCCGACCAGAATCGGGACCGGGCGACGATCTGCGTCGTCGAGGAGCCCGCCGACGTGATCCCGATCGAGCGCACCCACGAATACCGCGGCCTCTACCACGTGCTCGGCGGGGCGCTCTCGCCGATCGACGGCATCGACGCCGAAGACCTGAAGATCGGCGAGCTGGCGCGGCGGGTCGAGCGGGGCGGGATCGAGGAGGTGGTGTTGGCGACCAACCCGACCACCACCGGCGAGGCGACCGCGCTCCACATCGCCGACCTGCTGCGCGGTCAGGTGAAGGTGACGCGGCTGGCCAGCGGGCTACCCGTCGGCGCCGACCTCGAGCACGCCGACGAGGTCACCCTCGGCAAGGCGCTGGCGGGCCGAAGAAGCCTGGAATGAGCGGGACCGGACATCCGTCCTGGACAACCGTCCTCCCGCAAATAGCGATCTTTAGAAAACCGGCCGTCCGCCGCTTGCGGCATCGTCGGCCCGTGCCTGACCAGTCGAATCAGGATTCACCCGCTGCTCGCATCGCCCTCAAGGTCTCCGAGCTGCACGCCGATCTCCTTCGTAGTTTGCACGAGGAGATTGGAACCAGTCCAACCGACTTCGCCGATGCGGCGCAGCGGCTAGCCGGCGAGTTCGGCTCGGTGACGGCTGCTGCCCTTGAAGCCGCGCAGGCTGGCGAGGGGAGTCGGGGGGACACCCTCCGTCGCAAGATTGGGGAGGCTCCTCCGGGTGTCCCCCCGACTCCCACCAACGGCAACGCTCTCAGTGGTGAACCACTGGAAGAACTACCGAGCCTCTACCAGCCCGGCCACATGCGTCGGCGCCTGGAGCAGCTGCTGGAGACGAACCGGCGGTATGGGCATCCGTTTGGCGTGGCTGTTTTTGATGCATCGGGCCCCGACACCCGCCCCACCGAAGTGGGCCAGGAGACGGTGCTCTCGATCCTCGGGGCGGCGCTGCGGGACAGCATCCGCATCGTCGATGAAGCCTTCCGGCTCGAGGAGGACGCGATCTGCGTTCTCGCCCCCAACCTGAAGACCGTCGAAGGGGTGCAGATGGCCGAGCGGCTGCTGCGCCAGCTCGACGACCTCGAGCGGGCGGGCGGCCTGCGAATCTGCGTCTCGGCCGGGGTAGTCGCCTGTCCCGACCACGGCGCAGACGCCGAAGAGCTTCTGCACAAGGCCGACGTGGCGATGTGGCGAGCGCGGGCGCTGGGGCAGCCCGTAGGCGTGGGCGCTTTGCAAGATCGCTAACAGATTCTGCGAAATCTGTCGATAACTGATGTAAACCCGCCATTGCGGTGGGAGAATCCTCGCCCGGGTCGAAACACCCCGCACAGCCACCCCTTACTAGACCTGAACCTATGCCTGGAATCCGCACCAACGCCGCCGCCGAAGTCCTGGGCGTGAGCCCCAACACCCTGCGCAGCTGGGAGCGCCGCTACGGCTACCCGACGCCGAAGCGGACCGCCGGCAACCACCGCAACTACGAGCTGGTCGAGCTGCAGGCGCTGCGCGACGCGCTGGCGCAGACCGGCAACATCTCCTCGGCGATCGAGCTGGCGCGCCAGCGCCAGGCGGCGCCGGCCAGCGACGACACCCTGCTTGCCGCCTTCGAGAGCTTCGACGAGGCTGCCGCCGACCGCGCGATCGAGGAGAGCCTCGCGCTGCGCTCGCTCGAGCGCACCGTCGAGGAGCTGCTGCTGCCGGCGATCGACAAGCTCGCCGCCGACCCCGAGCGCGAGGCCGAGCTGGAGTTCGCCTCCCGCTGGGCGACCGGCTGGCTGCACGGCGCCCGCCGCCTCGCCTCCGCAGCTGCGCGCCCGGCCGGGATCCTGCTGCTCGACTCCAGCCACGGCCAGGACGCCGAGGAGGTCTATACCCAGGCCCTCGACCTCGCCCTGCGCCGCGCCGGCTTCCGCGTCCTCGTGCTCTCCAACGAACTCGGCGACGAGCGGCTCGGCCGCGCCCTCGGCGCCCTCGACCCGACCGCGATCGTCCTCTGCGGTCCCGGCGCCGACACCCAGAGCGCCGTCAAGCTGGTCCGCAAGATCCGCGAGCTCGGCTTCGTCGCTCCGCTCTACGGCTTCCGCGCCGACGGTCTGATCGGCGCCGCCGTCCCCTCCGCCGGCAGTAGGCCGAGCGAGGTGACGGGGATGCTGAACTCGGACCTGCGCCGCCGCGCCGCCCAGGCTTTCGCCTAGGCGACGCGGGGACAGAGCTCCTACAGTCCGGCGACTGCGCTCAGGCCCGCCTGCTGGACGACCTTGGGCAGCGGGGCGAAGTCAAGCGCCGCGCCGTATTTCTGGCCGATCGTGAGGCAGTATTTGGCGAACTGCTGCAGGAAGCCCTTCTGCGGGGCGTTGTGCGGCACGATCGCGTAGGTGAAGGTCGAGATCGGGTAGGCGATCTTGTCCTTCTTCGGGGGGTTGGTGATGCTGATCGTGTTGCTCGAACCCAGGCTCTTCACCGACGAAGCGGCGCTCGCGATGTTGGGGATGTTCGGGAGCTCGTAGTTGCCCGCGTTGTTCTGGACCGCGGCGGCGTGGAGGCCGGCGGCGATCAGGTAGAACGCGGAGATGTAGCCGATTGCACCCGGGGTTTTCACGACCGTGGCGGTGACGCCGGAGTTGCCTTTGGCGCCGATGCCGGCTTTGAAGCCGACGGTGGTCGCGTAACCGACTTCGTTCTTCCAGGCGGGGCTGATTTTCGAGAGGTAGTTGGTGAACGCGTAGGTGTCACCGGAGCCGTCGCTGCGGAAGATCGGGGTGATGGTCAGGCCCGGCAAGTGGGCTTTGGGGTTGACTTTCTTGATCTTCGGGTCGTTCCACTTGGTGATCTTCCCGAAGTAGATGCCGGCCAGGATCTTGCCGGTCAGGTTCAGTTTCTTCACCCCAGGGATGTTGAAGCCGACGCCGGTGGCCGACAGGGCCCAGGGGATCTGCACGCAACCGTTGCAGGCGGCGGCCTGTTCGGGGGTCATCGGTGCGTCAGAGGCGCCGAAGTCGACGGTCCGGGCGGTGATCTGCGCGATTCCGGTGCCGGAGCCGACGGCGGCGTACTTGACGGGGATGCCTTCTTTGATTTCGAAGTTGGCGATCCAGTTGTTCATCAACGGCTGGACCAGCGTGGAGCCGGCGCCGGTGAGTCCGGCGGCGGACGCCGTGGCGGTCGAAACGGCTGCCGTACCTCCAACCGTCCCTGCAACCGCGATCAAGAGAGTAAGCAACCTAGTGCGGAACAAGGGAATCCTTTCAACTCGTTTACGTGCTTTAAACGGCTGGAAGATTCGCGCTAACCGAGCAAGGGACTTGTGTCAATCTCGTAAATTTAGGGGTTAAAAATATGTAACAAGAATGTGACTTGTAAAAACGGTGTGAAAACCACACTTTTGCTCTACGCTGCCGCGCGATGAGCACGATTGCCTCCCCCGCCGCCCAGGCCGGCGGTCGCGGCGCTCGGGTCAGCCCCCTACGCAAGCGCGCCGACCTGGTCGGCGACCGGCTGCTGTTCGGCATCTGCCTGGCGGCGGCCTTGTTCGCCGGCCTGGTGATCTTCCTGGTCGGCTATCAGATCGTCCACGGGGCCCAGCCCGCGATCTCGAAGTTCGGCCTCGGCTTCGTCACCGACACGACCTGGCAGCCGAACTTCGGCAAGTTCGGCGCCGGCGTGCTGCTCTACGGGACCGCCGTCACCTCTGCCTTCGCGCTGCTGCTTGGGGGGCCGATCGCGATCTCGATCGGGCTCTTCCTCACCCTGCTGGCGCCCGCCGGCGTCCGCGGCGTCGTCGGGCCTCTGGTCGAGCTGCTGGCGGCGATCCCCAGCGTCATCCTCGGCTTCTGGGGCCTGCTCGTCCTCGGCCCGTTCGTCCAGTCCACGATCGAGCCGTTCCTCCACGACAACTTCGGCTTCATCCCCCTCTTCGGGCCGCCGCAGACCACCGGCCTCAGCCTCTTCACCGCCAGCCTGGTCCTGACGATCATGGTGATCCCGATCATCGCCTCGATCTCCCGCGACCTCTTCCAATCGGTGCCGCCCGAGCTGCAGGATGGCGCGAGTGCCCTCGGCGCCACCCGCTGGGAGGTGGTGCGCGGGGTCATCCTGCCGACCACCTCCACGGGGGTCGTCGCCGCTTGCCTGCTCGGGCTCGGGCGGGCGCTCGGCGAGGCGATCGCGGTCTCGCAGGTGATCGGCGCCGGCTTCGAAATCAAGTCCGCCTCGCTGTTCGAATCGGGCAACACCCTCGCCTCCCAGATCGCCCTCCAGTTCCCCGGCGCCCTGACCGAGCTGCACAAAGCCTCGCTCTTCTACTGCGGGGTGATCCTGCTGGCGATCGGCATCGCCGCGAACCTGGTCGCGAGCTGGATCGGGCGTCGCTTCAGCTACAGCGGGGCGGTCAACTGGTGAGCGGGCAGCTGATTCCCGATCCGGCTGCGCCGCTGACCCCGAGCGGCAATCTGCGGCGCCGCCAGGTCGTCAGCCGCGCGGCGGAGATCGCCGCCACGAGTGCGGCGGTGGTCGCGGTGGGGATACTGGTCTGGGTGATCTGGACCGTCGTCTCCCGCGGCGCCAAGGCGATCAGCCTCGACTTCATCTTCACCGCCTATCCGACCGGCGTCGGGCCGATGCTGCTGGGGACGATCGTCATCGCTCTCGTCGCCACCGCGATGGCGATGCCGCTCGGCGTCCTCATCGCGCTCTACATCTCGGAGTACTCGGGTGCGCGGGGTGCGCGCGTCCTCAAGCTGGTCCTCGACCTGGTCAACGGACTGCCTTCGATCATCCTCGGCCTCTTCGTCTTCGAGTTGCTCGTCAACAAACGCGGCCAGACCGCATTCGCGGGCTCGGTGGCGCTGGCGATCATCGAGCTGCCGCTGATCGCGCGGGGATCGCAGGAGGTCCTGCAGCTGGTTCCGAAGGGGCTTCGGGAAGCATCCGACGCGCTCGGCGTCGCCCGCTGGCGCTCGGTGTTGACGGTGGTGCTGCCGACTGCGCTCGGCGGCATCATCACTTCGACCATCCTCGCCGTCGCCCGTGCCGCCGGGGAGACCGCGCCGCTGATCCTCGCCACCTCGGTCTTCGACCCGAAAACGTTCTCGGTCAACCCCTCCGAACCGCTGCCGAACGTTCCCACCTGGATCTACAAACTCTCCGAAGAAGGCAACCCCGAAGGCTTCACCGAAGCCTGGGGGATGTCACTTGTACTCGTCGCCATCATCCTCTTCGCGAGCCTCGGCGCCCGGGCACTGCTGGCGCGCAGCAAACGAAAGCTGAGCTCATGAACTACCCCGAGCAGAGCGTGCCCTCGCGGGTGCGTATAAAGACCGGCGCCGCGACGGGGGCGACGACGATCCCGAAGGCGGTGACCGGCACGGCGGACGTGCAGCGGCTGGTGCAGCCGGAGCTCGTCTTCGACGCCCGCGACGTCTCCATCTCCTACGGCCCCAAGCAGGCGCTCTCCGGCGTCACGCTGGGCATCCGCCGCGGTCAGATCACCGCCCTGATCGGTCCCTCCGGCTGCGGCAAGACGACCTTCCTGCGCAGCCTCAACCGGATGAACGACTCGATCCCCGGCTTCCGCATCGAGGGCGAGATCCTCTACCACGGGCACGACATGTACGGCGGCAACGTCGACCAGGTCGAGGTGCGGCGGCGGATCGGGATGGTCTTCCAGAAACCGAACCCGTTCCCGAAGTCGATCTACGACAACGTCGCCTGGGCCCCGCGCAATCTCGGGCTGCGGCGCGGGCTCGACGAGCGGGTCGAGAACGCGTTGCGCGGCGCCGCCCTCTGGGACGAGGTCAAGGACCGCCTCAAGGACAGCGCCCTCGGCCTCTCCGGCGGCCAGCAGCAGCGGCTCTGCATCGCCCGCGCGATCGCGATCGAGCCCGACGTGCTGCTGCTCGACGAGCCCGCCTCGGCGCTCGACCCGATCGCCACCGGGGCGATCGAGGAGCTGATGCACAGCCTCAAAGGCCGCTTCACGATCGTGATCGTCACCCACAACATGCAGCAGGCCGCCCGCGTCGCCGACCGCACCGCCTTCTTCAGCCTCGAGACCGGGGGCGTGAAGCCGGTGGGGACGCTGATCGAGGTCGACGAGACCGAGAAGATCTTCGCCGAGCCTCGCGACCCCCGCACCCGCGACTACGTCACCGGCCGGTTCGGCTAGAGGGCTGGCGAGGGGGAGGGTGCCGGTACCCCTCCTCAACAGAGCTCCGGTGGGACGCCCATCCGTTTTCTGAGACGTGTTGGAGGAGAGGCCGGTGAGGGGTCTCGCGGCACTCAACTTCGAGCCGAGCCGGGAGGCGCTGGGGCGTCAGCTTGTAAGCGCTGCTTGGCTCGGGCGAGAAGTGCCGAGAGACCCCTCACCGGCCTCTCCCTAAACCATCAGCGCTTGAGGATCTCGTCGCCTGAGACTTGGGCCATCAGGGGTTTGCCGCACTGCCAGCAGAAGGTGGCGCCGCTGGAGTGGGGGGCGCCGCAGCTGGTGCAGGCGCCGGCGGTGCCGGTCTCCTCCATCCGCAGGATCCGTTCCACCTCGCCGAGTTCGGCGTCGGCGTCCTGCAAGGGCACCGCCCGCTTGACGATCACGTCGACGTTGATGCTGTTGCGGCTGATCATCTCGTAGACCAGCCCGCCGAGATCCCACTGCAGCTCGGCCACCCGGGCGACCAACTGCTCGCGCCGTCGCTTCAGGTCGACGATGAACTCTTCGCCGTAGGCGGAGCTGAGCGAGGGTGGGGTGGGGACGCTGGCGGCGGCCGGCGGAGCGGCGGCCTGGGAGCCGTTGCGGCGCAGGCGTTGGGGCAGCCTCATTCGAAGAAGGTCCCTTCGAATTTGCCGTTCGCGCTGCAGCCGGCGACGCTGGGGTCGCATTCGCCGCCCAGCTTCTGTTCGGGTTTGGCGAAATGCACGCCCGCTGCCGGTTTGTAGGCTTCTTCGGTCGCCTTGGTGGCGCCACTGCTGCCGGTTTCGGTCTTCGCCTTCGCCTTGTTCTTGGTCGTCGACTTGGACTTACTGGTGGCCTTTCCACCCGCCCCGGCTTCGTTCGCTTTCGAGGCGCTCGCGGTTTCCGCTTCGCCCGCGCCGCCGCCGACGCGGATCACCTGTGGGGCCTGGGCGGCGGAGTTGGACCCGCTGTCGCCGGAGCGGCCGATCAGGACGCCGACGCCGATCGCCAGCACCAGGGTGGCGACGCCGGCGACGAGCGAGGCGTTGGCCGACATGAACGGCCGCCGATCGGGGGGAGGGGGCGGGGCGCCCGCGTCGGCGGATGCCGGTGGCTGCTTGGCCGCGTCCATGAAGACGACCGCGTCCATGAAGGGAAGTCGCGGGTCTCCGCGCCGGTGTCCGCACTCGAGGCAGTAGCGCTGGTCGGCGAGCATGGGGGATCCGCAGGCGGGGCACTGGTCCCCGCCTGCGGAGGGAACGGAGGAGGTGACAGGGGTCACCGGTGGCCTGGCTGGTTCGGGACCTGCAGTCACTGCGCCCATCTTCTGGGGCGTTCGCGGGGTGCGTGTTTAAGAGTTGTGAAGCGAACTCAGGATCTTCACACCCTGGTAACGGTGCGCGGTGATACTCGCGCTGCCCAGTGGCCACGACGAAGGACGACCAGAAAGGCAGCTCTCGCACCTGCCGCGAGTGCGGGGCTGCCCGTGCTCTTGACCAGCGCTACTGCCTCGAGTGCGGCGCCCGGCTCGGCTCGCTGCCGGCGGCGATCAGGAGCCAATTCGCTCGCCTCTTTGGCGGCAAAGTCAAGAAACCGGGCAAAGAGACTCCGAAAGCCGACCAACCAGCCCAGGAGGGTGGCTGGCCCTTCAAGCGCTCCGAGTACATGCCCTCCCCCCGGGCGGCGGCGATCGCGGTGATCGGGATGCTGGGACTAGGCGTGTTGCTGGGCTCGGCAACCGACCAGCTAGCCCAGAGCGCCGGCTTCAGCACGATCCTGCTCGAATCGACGCCGCCGCCAGCCGAAGAAGAAGCGCCCGAACCCGTCGCCGCCGCCCCGGAAAGCGAAGCGAGCGGCGGCGAACCAGCACCGGCCGTGGCGCCGCCCCCGGTGATCCCCGAAGAAGTCCCGCAGATCGAAGAACCAGTCGTCGAAGAGCCAAAACCGGAACTGCCGATCAAAGAAGAACTCCCCACCGGCCTGCCGGAAATCAAACACGTCTTCGTGATCATGCTCGGCGAAGGGGGATACGAAGAAACCTTCGGCGAAACCTCGGCCTCGCAGCTCTTCGGCAAGGAACTGCCGGCCCAAGGCGAGCTCCTCAGCAACTACTTCGCCGTCACCAAAGGCCGGCTGGCGAACCAGATCGCACTGCTGAGCGGTCAGGGGCCGACTCCCGAAACCGCCGCCGACTGCCCCAACTACGCCGACGTGCTGCCCGGGACCGAAGCGGCCGAAGGCCAGGTCGAAGGGAACGGCTGCGTGTACCCCGCGACGACCAAAACGCTGCCCGGCCAGCTGACCGAAGCGGGGCTGAAATGGAAGGCCTATCACGAAGAAGGCATCGACCCGTTCGCCTACTTCCACTCGCTCGTCGACAGCGCCGAATATGCGGAAACCGACGTTGAACTGCCCCAGCTCGCGACCGATCTGAAGCTGAAGGCGGAAAAGTTCCCCGCGCTCGCCTACATCTCGCCCGGCCCGCTCACCAACCCCGAAGAGCTCCTCAAAACGGTCGTGCCCGAGATCAAGGAATCGCTCGCCTACAAGGACGGCGGCATGCTGGTCATCACCTTCGCCCAAGCGCCGCAGACGGGCGAAGAACCCGACACCAGCGGCTGCTGCAACAACCCCGTCTACCCCAACCTGCCACCTCCGCCCGCCGAACCGCCGGCGACCGGGCCGGTGCGGGAAACGGGGGGCGGTGGCCGCGTCGGCCTGCTCCTGCTCTCGCCCTACGTCGAACCCGGGACGAGCAGCGAAAGCTATTTCAACCACTACTCGCTGCTGGTCACGATCGAGGAACTGTTCGGGCTGGAACGGATCGGCTACGGCGCCGAACCGGTGCTGACCGGCTTCGACGAATCGATCTTCAACGCCGGCAGCTGAGCGGCCGCGCTCAATCGAGGAGGATCAGCAGCGCCGTCAGCAGGCCGAGGGCGATGCCGGTGACGCTGAGGGTGCGCAGCGGCCAGGGGGCGGCCTCGTGGAAGCGGCCCTCCTGCAGCGCCCGCTGCATCGCCTCGCGGTTGGCGGTGCCGTAGGCGATCGCGAAGATCCCCCAGAGGGCGAAGCCGACGCCGGCGACCACGTAGGGCCAGGTCGCGGCCGTGTTGCTCAGCTCCGGCACCACCCGGCCGACGCCGAGGGCGACCGCCAGCGCCGTCAGCCCCGTCCGCCACCAGGCGAGCTGCGTCCGCTCGCCTGCCAGGTAGGTGCGGCGGCTGGCGTCGACGAGCTGCGCCGGGTTGGGATCAGGCTTGGCCGGCTGATCGGGCATCGGGCTCTGGTTCTATCAGCCCGAGGCTCCCGTGCTCGTTGATTCCCCACCGTTCGTGCAGTCGCCGCAGCGGCGCCGGCGCCCACCAGTTCCACTTGCCGAGCAGCTCCATCAGCGAGGGCACCAGCAGGGCGCGGATGATCGTCGCGTCGATCAGCACCGCCAGCGCCGTGCCGACGCCGTTCTCCTTGATGAAGATGATCTGCGAGGTGGCGAAGGCGCCCATCGCGACGGCGAAGAGCAATGCCGCCGCGGTGACGATCCGCCCGGTCCGCTCCAGCCCGATCGCCACCGACTCGGAGTCGGAGGCGCCGTGGTCGCGCGCCTCCTTGATCCGCGAGAGGAGGAAGACCGCGTAGTCGGTGGAGAGGCCGAAGGCGACCGCAAAGAGCAGGATCGGCATCGTCTGCTCGATCGCCCCCGGGCTGGAGTAGTCGAGGAAGCCTTCGAGTCTCCCGTCCTGGAAGATCAGCACCAGCAGCCCAAAGACGGCGCTGAGGTTGAGGAAATTCATCAGCAGCGACTTCACCGGCAGCACCACCGAGCCGGTCATCAGGAAGAGGATGACCAGGGTGGCGAGGACGATGATCGCCAGCGCGTAGGGAAGGTGCGCGGAGAGGCTCGACTGGAAGTCGACGAAGTCGGCGGTGGCGCCGCTGACCAGGACGGTCGCGCCGGCCGGCTCCGGCAGGTTGCGGATCGCCTTCACCGTTGCCTGGCTGGCGTCGGAGGCGAAGGGGTGGGTGGAGACCGCCTGCAGGGCGGTGACCCCGGACGCCAGCGGCTGTGGCGGCGCCACTTCGGCGACGCCGGGAACCCCGCGCACCTCCTTGGCGAACGCGGCCGCGCCCTTCGGGCCGCCTTCGACGTCGATCCAGATCGGGGTTTCGTGGTAGGGCGGGAACTGCTGGCTGATCACGTCGTAGGCCTGCCGGGCGCTGGCCGACTTTGGCAGCACGGTCGGGTCGACGGTGTTGAACTTGATCCCGAGGAAGGGCAGGCCGAGCAGGATCAGGAAGGCTGCGCTCAGGGTCGCGACCGGGATCGGCCGCCGCATCACGAAGCGCGAGAGCCGGTACCAGAAGCCCGCCTGCGCCGGCCGCGCGTCAGCCTCGGCGCGGCGCTGGAGGAACTTCGGCGCCCCGGCGTTCACCCTCGTCCCCAGCAGGGTCAGGACCGCCGGCAGCACGGTCAGCGAGATCGTCGCCGCGAACAGCGCCACCAGCGAGCCGCCGAGGCCCATCGAGTAGAGGAAGCGTTGCGGGAAGACCAGCAGCGAGGCGAGCGCCGCGGCGACCGTCAGCGAGGAGAAGAAGACGGTCCGCCCCGAAGTCGCCAGCACCCGGCGCATCGCCGCCAGCCCCGGCCCGTCCTTGGCGATCTCCTCACGGTAGCGGGAGACGATGAAGAGGCTGTAGTCGATCGCCAGCCCCAGCCCCAGCGCCGTCGTCAGGTTGAGGGCGAAGATCGAGATCGAGGCGAATTCGCTGGCGAGGCGGAGGATGAGGAAGGTGCCGACGATCGCCAGGCCGCCGATCATCAGCGGCAGCACCGAGGCGACGAGGCTGCGGAAGAAGAGCAGCGAGAGCAGGAAGAGCAGCGGGAAGGCGAGCATCTCCGCCTTGCGCAGGTCGTTCTCGACCTGCTTGTTGACCTGCTCCTGGGCGACCGCGGGGCCGCCGACGAGGACGCCGGGGTGGGTCGAGAGCTGGTCGGCGATGTCGGCGCCGTCTTCCTGGGCCTGCTTGTCCCCGGTCGTCTTCAGCGCGACCGCGAAGTAGGTGGCCTTGCCGTCGCGGGAGACGAAGGCGGGGGAGTGGGTGTCGTAGTAGCCGGTCACCGAGGCGACCTCGGTGCGTTCGCGGACTTCGTTCTCCAGCGCCTCGACCCGCTGGCGCGTCGCCGGGCTGGCGACTGGAGCATGTTCGACCACCGCGACCACGGCAGGCACCCGCAGCCCCGCGTCATCGAGCCGGTTCATCGCCTTCACCGTCTCGGTCGAGGGGTCTTCGGCGCCGTAGGGGTCGAGGCGGCTGGCGACGCCGCCGCCGAGCGCCCCGGCGAGGAGGAAGAAGGCGATCGCCAGGAGGCCGATCCGTTTCGCGTTGCCGTCGGCCAGGCGGGCCAGGGAATCGAACATCAGTTGCTCCTTTTCTCGGGAGCGGAGTCGAGGAGGCGGGCCTCCATCCGCTCGCACCAGTCTGCGAACCACTGGGTGAACTCGAGCCCGCTCTCGAGCACGATCTTCGGGAACGGGTCCTCGATCTCACCTTTCATCTCTTTGATCGCCTGAAGCTGCTTGTGGATGGCGAGGCGCTGGGCCCGCATCTCGCGCAGGATCGCCACCGCCTCCTCGCGCGGCAGGGCGTTGGCGAAGAACAGCTTCAGCAGGCCTTCGTCGCGCATCTCGAGGGTCTGCGGCGGCTGCCGCAGCCAGGCCCGCAGCTCCTCTTCGCCGTCGGCGGTGATCTCGTAGACGGTCCGTTTGCGGCCGCCGGTCGGGCGCTCGGCCCCGACGATCAGTCCCGCCTCCGAGAGCCGTTTCAGCTCCGGGTAGATCTGCCCGTAGCTGGCCGCCCAGAAGAACCGGGTCGAGTTGTCAACCACGGCTTTGATCTCGTATCCCGACCGCGGTTCCCAACGGACCACGCCGAGGATCACATAGGCGGTAGCGCTCAGCTCCATATATCGGCAGTATATATCAAATCGATATATCTGCAAGTGCGATTGGCGGCTTTCGAGACTTCACAGACAAAAAATAGTCAGACAAGAGCCTTCGAAAGTCGATAGAATCTTCGTGGTTCGCCTAGGTGAAGTGGTGGCCCCCGTAGCTCAGCGTGGACAGAGCATCCATCTCGCAGTGGAAGGTCCCGGGTTCGAATCCCGGCGGGGGCGCTGACCGTATGAAAATTGCCCCCCAGTTCTGACGGTGGTCGAACTATGCCCCCCGACCTCGCCGACCGAGAGTCTCGGGGGCAAAGGGGGACCGGGGCGAGCGATTGTCCCCCGGGTCGCAGATGTCCGTGCCAGTGGATGACCGGTTCCCGGGTATAGATTCGGTGAGATGGTCCCCGCCAGGTTGAACGTGGTCACGCTCGGCGTCCGCGATCTCCCGCGACTTCGAAGTTTCTACTCCGCGCTCGGATGGGAGGTGGCCATCGAGGCCGATGACTTCTGTGCCTTCCGGCTCGGTGGTGTCTTCCTGGGGCTCTTCCCGTGGAACAAGCTTGCCGCGGACGGCCAGGCCCGAGCCGCAGCTCGGGCCGACGGGATGCGGGGCTTCAGCCTCGGCATCAACGTCGAACGGCCCGAGCACGTCGACGAGATCATCGCCGCGGTTGAGAGTGCCGGCGCCCTCGTCACCAAGCCGCCCGGCGACCCGATCGAGTTCGAGGGTCGTAACGCCTACTTTGCCGACCCCGAGGAAAACTACTGGGAGGTCGTGTACCTCAAGAGCGGCGCTGCGGGACAGGGGAGCATTAACCAGGACGAGCAATAGCCGGCCGCCCTGGTCTGGGCGTTCGGCGATCCCGCTGGCGGGATCGCGGGGCAGACGTCGTGGCTATCGAGGCAACGAAATCGGGTCGCCCTCGATCAGCGCGGCATGGTTCGTCTTGTGTTCGGCTGGGGGCGTTGAACGAGACCGTTCCGCCAGTTGCATCTCGACTTGACTCACAGTCAGGTACCCTTTGGTTACTGCGAGATGGATGTCCCGGTGCTGGGCTGGCCCTCTGTCTTGAGGGAAAGACCCGACCAAGACATTCGTTCGCGACAGGCCCGCCTTGGTGGGCCTGTCGTTTTGTGAGGCTCATCGCGTATGGTCAGCGTCCGTGATTCAGGTGAAGCAAGGAGAGAGAGGAGCTTCGGATGGCGCTTGATCAGAGCAAGGTGGGCAGGGTCGTGGCCGAGCAGATGGAGGCGATCGAGAACGACTACGGCGACGACTGCGAAATCGGCGACGTCTGCACGATCGTCGAGGTGGTCGGGCCGCACGGCTCCCACGTCCGCGTGCGCAGCAGCGACATGCGCCCCCACAGCGGCCTCGGCCTGATCCGGATGGCCGAACAGGCGATGCTCGGCAACCTCGGAGGCGCGGCCGAGTAGCGAGCGCTCGGTGACTATCCTCAGCTCTCGATGAGTGGGGATGGCTCTGACATCGTCGTGATGAAGTTCGGCGGCACCTCGGTCGCCGGCGCCGAGCAGATCAAGCGCGCCGCGGGACGGATCGTCGCCGCCCGCGAAGCGGGCAACCGCGTCGTCGCCGTCCTCTCCGCCCGCGGCAAGACGACCGACGAACTGGTCGCGCAGGCGCACGAGATCTCCGAGCGCCCGGTCGCCCGCGAGATGGACATGCTGCTCTCGACCGGGGAGCGGATCTCCTGCGCGCTCTGCGCGATGGCGATCCACGACATGGGCCACGAGGCGATCTCGCTGACGGGATCGCAGGCGGGGATCGTCACCGACTCCTC
>DASULS010000016.1:0-7034 GCA_036278095.1 Solirubrobacterales bacterium
GATCAGGTCGCGGCGGTCGTAGTCGGCCATCTCGTAGTCGTGTCCCATCGTGATCGCGTCGAACGGGCAGGCGATCTCGCAGTAGCCGCAGAAGATGCAGCGGCTGAGGTTGATCTCGTAGACGGCGGCGTAGCGCTCGCCGGCCGAGACCCGCTCGCCGGGGATGTTCTCCGCCGCGACGACGCGGATGCAGTCGGCCGGGCAGGCGGCGGCGCAGAGCGAGCAGCCGACGCATTTCTCCAGGCCGGTGTCCTCGAAGCGGTGCAGCTTGTGGCGGCCGCGGAAGCGCGGGTAGACGGGAGTCTTCTCCTCCGGGTACTCGATCGTCATCGGCCCCTCGAGCAGCCGCGCCATCGTCGTCTTCAGCCCGCGCAGGGTCTCGCCGAAGGCGCGGTAGACGCCGCCGACGCCGCCCGGCTCGGGTCCACGCTGCACCTCGACCACCTCGATCGAGTCGAGGTAGGAGGCCGATTTGGGGTCGAAGCCGGCGCTCACGTGACCACCACCAGGACCGCGGTGACGAGGACGTTGAGGGTCGCCAGCGGCAGCAGCACTTTCCAGCCCAGGCTCATCAGCTGGTCATATCGCAGACGCGGCAGCGTCGCCCGGATCCAGATGAAGAAGAGGACCAGCCCGAGCATCTTCGCCAGCATCCAGATCGGGTCGAGCCAGCTCGGGCCGGGGCCCATCCAGCCGCCGAGGAACATCGCCGCGGCGATCCCGGAGACGACGAGGATCTCCATGTATTCGACCAGCAGGAAGGAGCCGAAGCGCATGCCGCCGTACTCGGTCATGAAGCCCTGGACCAGCTCGGCGTCGGCCTCGGGCATGTCGAAGGGGGTGCGGTTGGTCTCGGCGAAGCCGGCCAGCATGAAGATCAGGAAGCCGACGAACTGGGGGACGATGTACCAGACCTGGCCCTGCGCGTGGACGATCGAGACCAGCGAGAGCGAGCCGCTCATCATGATCACGCCGAGCAGCGCCAGCCCCATCGAGACCTCATAGGAGATCAGCTGCGCGGCCGAGCGCATCGCCCCCAGCAGGCTGTATTTGGAGCCCGAGGACCAGCCGCCGAGCAGCAGGCCGTAGAAGGCGATCGAGCCGACGGCGAAGAAGTAGAGGATGCCGATCGGGACGTCGATGCCGTAGAAGCCGACCCCGCCCTGGACGTCGCCCCAGGGGATGATCGCCAGCGAGAGCACCCCGGCCAGGACCGGCAGCAGCGGCCCGAGGATGAACAGGGTCCGGGTCGCGTTCTCGGGGCGGAACGATTCCTTGGAGATCAGCTTGCCGACGTCGGCGAGCGGCTGCAGGAGGCCGAAGGGGCCGACCCGGTTGGGGCCGTAGCGGTGCTGGAAGCGGCCGATCAGCTTGCGCTCGACCACGGTCAGCACCGGCAGGATGCCGAAGATGACGGCGAAGATCACGATCGACTTGACGATCATGATCCAGGTCGCTTCGACGAAGGCGGTGTCGGCGAGCGGCATCAGGCGCGCACCTCGCTGAGCTTCTCGATGCTCACCTTGACGGGGCCGCCGTTCAGCAGCGCGTTGGCGTTGTTGCCGGCGACGCCCTCGGCCAGGAAGACGACGCCGGCCGGCACTCGCTCCTTGATCTGCACCTGGGCATCGACGGTCGTGCCGCCGGTACTCACGCGAACCGTTTCTGCGGTCTTCAGGCTCAGGCGCTCGGCGTCTGCCGGGGAGATCTCTACCCGTTGGTGGGGGGTGAGGAACTTCAGGGGCGGGTTTAGTTCGGTGATCGGGCCGGCCCAGAGGTCGCGGTACGTGCTCAGCGTTAGCGGGGGGCCGTCCGGCATTGACTCGGCGGACGCGCTATCGCGCTGAGTGTCCGGCGAGTCAATGCCGGACGGCCCTGACGTAGCCTCTGAGGTGGACGCGGGAGCTGGAAGCTTGGAAGCAGATGGGGTGTCCTGCCAGCGGATGCCTCGGCCGCCTATGGCGGTCTCGTCGATGCCGTTATAGAACGAGACCGCTTGGGTCAAAGCTGCGAAGGCCGTGGGTTGGGAGTTGATGCCGGTGTCCAGGTCGAGCTTCTTGGCGAGCTCTGAGAGGACCTGGATGTTCGAACGAATATCGCCGGGGCGGGAGGCGCTGGGCCTTACTCGCTGGAGGCGGCCGTCGGGGTGGGTGACGGTGCCGTCTTTCTCGGCGTGGGTCTCCAGCGGCAGGACGACGTCGGCCTTGGCGGTGGTCGCGTTCTCGTGCATCGAGAAGGCAACGACGAAGTCGGCGGCGGTCAGCGCCTCTTCCCAGGCCGGCGTGTCGGGGAAGTCGCGGAGGGGGTCGGCGCCGAAGAGGACGAGGCCGCTGAGCTCGCCGCCGATCAGCGCCTCGCGGATCTCCTCGGTGCCCATCCCGGCGGCGGTCTCGGCGAGGCCGGGGCCGGCGTCGGGGAGGCAGCCCGCCTCGCGCAGGCCGCGGGCGTTGGTCGTGTCGGGGATCTCCAGCAGGCCGGAGCCGTCCTTCCCGGCGAGGCCGAGGGTGGCGGCGACGTCGAGCAGCGCCTTTGCGGTGGCGTTGTCCTCGCGGCCGATCCGCTCGCCCCAGAGGACGACGACGCTCTCGGCCTCGCGGAGGACGTCGGCGATGCCGGCCTCGGGCGCTTCGGAGTCGCCGTCGCGCAGCGCCCCGGCCAGGCCCATCAGGAAGGCGGTGGCGCCGCCGGGCGCGTAGCGGAAGCTCGCCTCGGCGCCGCCGTCGAGGGCGGTCGGCCGTTCGGTGGCGACGGCGAGCTTGGCGCCGTTGCGGCGGATCGCCTTGCGGACGCGGAGGTCGAGGATGGGCGAGCTGTGCAGCGGGTCGGTGCCGAGGACGAGGATCGCATCGGCGTCGTCGATGTCGCGCACCTTCGCCGAGATCGCCGGCTCCGCCAAGCGCACCAGCACCTCGCGCTTCGGCCCGCGCGAGGGGCGCGAGTCGATGTGAGCCGACCCAAGCGCCTCGCGCATCAGCTTCTGCAGCAGGAAGCCCTCCTCGTTGGAAGCGTCGCCGACGATCGCCGCGACTGCAGAGGAGGCGGGGGTGGCCCTCTCCGGACCCTCCCCGCTGTTGTCCGGAGAGGGCCACCCTCGCCTCCCCCCGCTTGCAGCACGCAGTCCCTCTACGGCCTTCGCCATCGCCTCCTCCCAACCAACCTCGGCCCCGCCCTTCAGCCGCGGCCCGGCGATCCGCTCCGGCGCGTCGAACATCTCGAAGCCGTAGCGGCCGCGGTCGCAGAGCCAGCCGTCGTCGACTTCGGCGTTGTCGCGGGCGATCACCCGTTTCACCTTCTCGTCGCGGACGGTGAAGCTGACGTTGCACTGGCTCGGGCACAGCGTGCAGACCGAGCCGGCGTGCTCGATGTCCCAGGGCCGGGCGCGGAAGCGGTAGGTGTAGTTGGTCAGCGCCCCGACCGGGCAGATGTCGGTGATGTTGCCGTGGAACGGCGCCACGTAGGGGCGGTCGTCGAAGGTGCCGACGTAGGTGCGGTCGCCGCGCTCCAGCAGCTGCAGCTGGGCGTCCTCGGAGACCTCCTGGCTGAAGCGGACGCAGCGGTAGCAGAGGATGCAGCGCTCGCGGTCGATCGCGACCAGCGGCGAGAGTTCGATCGGCTTCTCGAAGTGGCGCTTTTCGTCGATCACCCGGCTCTTCCCGGGTCCCCAGCCGTAGGAGATGTCCTGCAGCGGGCATTCGCCGCCTTTGTCGCAGACGGGGCAGTCGAGTGGGTGGTTGACGAGGAGGAACTCGACCACCGCGCTCTGCGCGTGCTTGACCTGCTCGGTGCGGGTGTGGACGACCATCCCCTCGCGCACCGGCGTCGAGCAGGAGGTCTGCAGTTTCGGGATCCCCTCGATCTCGACCAGGCACATCCGGCAGGCGCCGACCGGCTCGCCGAGTTTCGGTTCGTAACAGAAGAACGGGATCTCGACGTCGCCCTTGCGGGCGGCGTCGTGCAGCATCTCGCCCTCGATCGCGGCGACCTCGCGCCCGTCGATCGTGATCGTCACCTCGCGGCCGGCCGGGCTCATACCGATGCTCCCAGGGTCTCCGGCGGCGCCTGGACGACGGCGTGGGGGTCGAGCGCCTCGGGGTTTGCCATCGCCGCTTCGAACTCCTCGCGGAACTTCCGGACCATCGCCCCGACCGGCATCGCCATCGAGTCGCCGAGCACGCAGAGGCAGTGGCCGATGATGTTCTGCTGGACCGAGCTGACGATGTCGAGGTCGAGCGGCGTCGCCTCGCCGCGGACCATCCGCTCCAGCATCTTCACCGTCCAGTTGGTGCCCTCGCGGCAGGGGACGCACTTGCCGCAGGACTCGTGGTGGTAGAAGCGCGCCGTCCGCAGCGCCAGGTGCGGGATCGAGACCCGGTCGTCGGCGACGATGATCGAGCCCGAGCCGAGCATCGAGCCCGCCTCGGCCATCGCCTCGAAGCTGTAGGGGAGGTCGAGTCCCTCCTCGGCCTTCAGCACCGGGGAGGACGATCCGCCGGGGAAGAAGGCCTTGATCTCGTGGCCGGGCAGCGGGCCGCCGGCGAGGTCGCAGATCAAGTCGCGGGTCGGGATCCCCAGCTCGACCTCGTAGTTGCCGGGACGGCGCACCCCGCCGGAGACGGAGACGACCTTGGTCCCGGGCGACTGCTCGGTGCCGAAGCCGCGGAACCACTCGGCGCCGTGGCGGACGATGTGGGGGACGTTGGAGAGCGTCTCGACGTTGTTGATCAGGGTCGGGCCGCCGTAGAGGCCCTGCACCGCCGGGAACGGCGGCTTCAGCCGCGGGTTGCCGCGCTTGCCCTCCAGCGCGTCGAGCAGCGCCGTCTCCTCGCCGCAGATGTAGGCGCCGGCGCCGCGGTGGACGACCAGCTCGAGGTCGCGGTGGCAGCCGAGGATGTCGGTGCCGAGGTAGCCCGCCTCGTAGGCTTCGGCGACCGCCGCGTCGAGGATGTCGGCCTGCTCAGCGTACTCGCCGCGGATGAAGATGAAGGCGTGGCCGGCGTCGGCGGCGAGCGCCGCGATAGCGATCCCCTCGATCAGCTGGTGCGGGTTGCGCTGCATCAGCTCGCGGTCCTTGAAGGCGCCCGGCTCGGACTCGTCCGCGTTGC
This sequence comes from Solirubrobacterales bacterium, assembly GCA_036278095.1. GTDB lineage: Bacteria > Actinomycetota > Thermoleophilia > Solirubrobacterales > 70-9 > VAYN01. Next base: position 5,103 of record DASULS010000016.1, read on the forward strand.
AGCAGAGGTACTTGGCCATCTCGCCGCCGCGGGGGAGGAAGGAGGCCTTTTTGCCCATCGAGAAGCCGGCGCCGCCGCGCCCGCGCAGGCCCGAGTCTTCGAGCTCCTGGAGGACTTCGTCCTGCTCCATGTCGCGGTAGGCGCGCTCCTGGGTCGCGTAGCCGCCGGCGAGGCGCTTGTAGCCATCGAGCGTGCGCAGCGCCGGGTCCTCGGCGTGCTCGAGCAGGACGCGGGTCTCCAGCGGGTGCGCCATCAGGAGTCCCCCGCCAGGCCGCGCTTCGCCAGCGCCTTGTCGGGCAGCACCTCGGTGCCGGCGCGCAGCTGCTCGATCGCGGTCCCCGCCTCGGCCGCCTCCAGCGGCCCGTAGTAGCGCTGGTCGATCGAGGCCATCGGGGCGATGTCGCAGGCGCCGAGGCACTCGAAGCCGGTGACGAAGAAGTCCTCGTCGCCCTCGGCGGCGGCCTTGAAGGCGTCGAGCAGGCGGTCGCCGCCGCGCATCCAGCAGCTGATGTTGGTGCAGACCTCGATCCGGTGCGAGCCGACCGGGCTGGTGTGGAGGAGGTCGTAGAAGCTCGCCACCGACTCCAGGTAGGCGGGGGTGACCCGCATCACCGCGGCGGCCTGGCGGATCCCCTCCGGCGTGCACCAGCCGTAGCGCTCCTGCACCGCCCACAGAGCCGGGATCGAGGCCGAGTGGCGGTCGGGGTAGCGCCCCATCAAGGTCTCGATCTGCTCGCGCAGCTCCGGCGGACAGTCGACTTCGTGCAGCTCCGGGATCTCCTCCTCGGCGCGGCCGGGGACACGGCCTTCGCTCACCGCGGCGTCGACCGGCAGGTTCGGGTTGCTGATGCCGGGACCGTCGACCGGGCTCATCGGTCCACGCCCCCGAGGATCGGATCGAGCATGCCGAGGCTGGCGATCATGTCGGCGACGTAGCTGTCGAGCGCCATGTCGCGGAAGGCCTGCAGGTTGACGAAGGAGGGGTCACGGAAGTGGACGCGGGCGGGCTTCGCGGAGCCGTCGGCGAGGACGAAGCAGCCGAGCTCCCCGCGCGGGCCCTCGATCGCGTAGTAGACCTCGCCGGGCTCGACCCGGTAGCCCTCGGTGACGAGCTTGAAGTGGTGGATCAGCGACTCCATCGAGGTCGAGAGCTCCGAGCGCGGCGGCAGCACGTACTTGCGGTCATCGGCGATGAAGGGGCCCTCGGGGAGGGCGTCGAGGCACTGCAGGACGATCTTCGAGGACTCGACCATCTCCGCCACCCGCACCCGGTAGCGGTCGTAGTTGTCGCCGACGGTGCCGACCGGGATCTTGAAGTCCATCTCCGGGTAGGCGAGGTAGTCGAAGGCCTTGCGCAGGTCCCAGGGCTCGCCGGCGGCGCGCAGCAGCGGCCCGGTCACGCCCAGCTCCAGCAGCCGCTCGCGGGAGACGACCCCGGTCCCTTTGGTGCGCGAGAGGAAGACCTCGTTGCGGTCGAGCAGGTCCTGGTACTGGCCGACCCGGACCGGCATTTCCTCGGCGAAGGCGCGGCACTTTGCCTCGAAGCCGAGCGGGATGTCCTCGATCACGCCGCCGACCTGGAAGTAGCGGGTGTGCATCCGCTGCCCGGTCGCCATCTCGAAGAGGTCGAGGATCTTGTCGCGCTCGCGGAAGCAGTACCAGAGCATCGAGATCGCGCCGAGGTCGAGCGCGGTGGTGCCGAGCCAGACCAGGTGCGAGTGGATGCGGTTGAGCTCGAGGAAGAGCGTCCGCAGGTACTTGGCGCGGGGCGGGATCTCGAGGTCGACCAATCGCTCGACGGCGCCGCAGAAGGCCTCCATCTGGAAGAAGTAGGAGACGTAGTCCATCCGCTCGACGAAGGGGATGACCTTCCAGTAGCTCTTGTCCTCGCAGGACTTTTCGATCCCGGTGTGGACGTAGCCGATCACCGGC
>DASULS010000017.1:0-16639 GCA_036278095.1 Solirubrobacterales bacterium
CCCCACGCGGCGTTGCTGCGTCACGCTTTCGCGCATTGCGCAAGATTCCCCACTGCTGCCTCCCGTAGGAGTCTGGGCCGTGTCTCAGTCCCAGTGTGGCTGATCGTCCTCTCAGACCAGCTACGCATCGAAGCCTTGGTAGGCCATTACCCCACCAACAAGCTAATGCGCCGCGGGCCGATCCCAATGCGGAAGCCGAAGCTACCTTTACTCAATCCACTGATGTGGAAGGAGCACATCCGGTATTAGCCCGGGTTTCCCCGGGTTGTCCCAGTCATTGGGGCACGTTACCCACGTGTTACTCACCCGTTCGCGGCTTTGCCCCAGGGCAAGCCCTGGTTCGTCGCACCACTTGCATGTGTTAAGCACGCCGCCAGCGTTCGTCCTGAGCCAGGATCAAACTCTCCGTGAAAGGTACTTCTACAGAGAGCCTGTCATATCTCAGTTGGCCGCCGAGTACACAAATACGACGACCGACATGACGAGGTAAATCAAGACCATCCGGCGCGCTGGCGCACCGAATGGGTCGGGCTGAACATTCCGCAGACCGTTGCTCGGGTCCGCGGAGATGCACGCTGCTCAGTTTTCAAAGACCGCTGCGCCTCCGCGGCGGGACTCGCCGCTCTCAGCGCTTGGAGCTGCCGAGGCGGCTCCAAGAAGGGCAAAGCAGTATAGCGCTGCCGAGGCCGCTTGCCTAGGGGGTGGTCCTCAGGCGGCAGAAGCGTCGCTTCCCCACCTGCAGCACACGCCCGTCAAGACTATCGATCTCGAGATCGAGAGGCTCCGCGGCCAGCGGCTCGCCGTCGAGCTTGACCCCGCCCTGCTGCAGCAGGCGCCGGCCCTCGCTGCTGCTGACGCCGAAGGCGCCAGCGATCAGCCGCGGCAGGTGGACGAGGCCGTTGCCGTCGGCCCGGTAGGCGCCGAGGTCGACCTCGGGCATCTCCTCCGGCGCCGCGTGCTCGACGAAGACGCGGTTGAAGTGCTCCTCGGCCGCCGCCCCAGCTCCCTCGCCGTGGAAGCGGTCGACCAGCCGCCGCGCCAGCTGCCGCTTCGCCTCGTTCGGGGGACCGTCGGGCTGCTCTGCGCCCAGCAGCAACCGGTAGTACTCGGCCATCGCCGCGTCGGGGATGCTCATCAGCTTGCCGAACATCTCCTCCGGCGGGTCGGTGACGCCGACGTAGTTGCCGAGCGACTTGCTCATCTTCCGCTCGCCGTCGGTGCCGACCAGGATCGGCAGGGTCATGATCGACTGCGGCGGCTGGCCGTAGGCGGTCTGGACGTCGCGCCCGAACAGCAGGTTGAACTTCTGGTCGGTGCCGCCGAGCTCGACGTCGGCCTCGACGGCGACCGAGTCGTAGCCCTGCAGCAGCGGGTAGAGCAGCTCCAGCGCCGCGATCGGCTGCGCCGCGGCCATCCGCTTCTGGAAGTCGTCGCGCTCCAGCAGCCGCGCCACCGTCGTCTGCGCCAGCAGCCCCAGCAGCGCCTCGGGCTCCATCCGCAGCCACTCGCTGTTGCGGCGGACCTCGGTGCGCTCGCGGTCGAGGATCTTGAAGGCCTGCTCCTGGTAGGTGGCGGCGTTGGCCTCGATCTCCTCCGCGCTCGGCACCGGCCGGGTGGCGGAGCGGCCGCTGGGGTCGCCGACCTGGGCGGTGAAGTCGCCGATGATGAGGACGACGGTGTGGCCGGCCCGCTGGAACTCGGCCAGCTTCTCGAGGACGACGGTATGGCCGAGGTGGATGTCGGCCGTGGTCGGGTCGATCCCGAGCTTGACGCGGAGCGGCCTGCTGCTCGCCAACTGCTCCGCCAGGCGCCCCTCGGGCAGGACGTCGACGGCGTTTCGCGTCAGATCCGGCATCGGGCGCAATGCTAGACTGCCGCCTTCGCTCGGCGGTCCGCGACGGACGTCGAGCCGTTTTGTGCAGCGCCCCACTCGATGGCCGTCTTAGGACTAAAGCGCCGGCGAAGCGACGGCGGTGAGATTCCGCCCCCGCCCCCGGTCTCCGCCACTGCGCCGGGACCACCGCCGCCCCCCCCGAAATCGAAACCCCGCCTGAAGAAGCTGCGGGTGCTCTTCGTGCTGCTCGGGCTCGGCGTCCTCGCCGTCGTCTCGATGATCTTCGGGATGATGGCTGCGGTCTCCCAGGACCTGCCGGCGATCTACGACTTCGCCCAGTACAAAGCCTCCAAGAACAGCGAGGTCTACGACGACAACGGGGAACCGATCGGGACGCTGACCAGCGACCAGAACAAAATCCTCCTCAACTCGAGCCAGATCTCCCCCAACGTCAAGAATGCGGTGGTCTCGATCGAGGACGCCCGCTTCTACGAACACAACGGGGTCGACTTCAAGGGCATCGGCCGCGCCCTGGTCAAGGACATCCTCAGCCAAAGCGCCGCCCAGGGCGCCTCGACGATCACCGAGCAGTTCGTCAAGAACGCGCTCGAAGCCGAAGGCAGCCGCACGGTCCTGGAGAAGTTCCGCGAGGCGGCGCTCGCCTACCGGCTCGAGCACCACTGGAGCAAGGACAAAATCCTCACCGAGTACCTGAACACGATCTACTTCGGCGAGGGCGCCTACGGGATCGAGGCCGCCGCCCGCACCTACTTCGGCGCCGCCCATCCCGGCTGCGGGACGCCGAGCGAGCCCTGCGCCAGCGTGCTCGAGCCCTGGGAGGCGGCGATGCTGGCGGGGATCATCTCCTCGCCCTCGGGCTACGACCCGAAAGTCTTCCCGGAAAACGCCCTCGAACGCCGCAACCTGGTGCTGGAAAAGATGTACCAGCAGGGCTACATCTCCGAAGCGCAGATGACCGAAGGCCAGCAGCAGGCGCTGCCGGCGCCGGCCGACATCCAGCCCCCCCGCCTCGACTCCAAGGCCCCCTACTTCACCGCCTACCTGCGCCAGCAGCTGCTCGAACGCTACGGCGCCTCGAAGGCCTTCTACGGCGGTCTCAAAGTCAAGTCGACGCTCGACCTGCGGCTGCAGGAAAAGGCCGAAGAAGCGGTCAGCTCCTACATGGGCTACCTCCCCGCCACCGCCTCGGTGGTCGTGCTCGACAACCGCAATGCCGGGATCAAGGCGATGGTCGGCGGCCCCGACTTCGAAACCAAGCCCTTCAACCTGGCGACGCAGGGACGGCGCCAGCCCGGCTCCTCGATCAAGCCCTTCACCCTGATCACCGCCCTGGAAGAGGGGATCTCGCCGGAAACCGTCTACGAATCGGCGCCGCAGGAATTCCACTTCGGCAAGCACGGCCAGGAAACCTTCGTCGTCCACAACGACGAGGACTCCTACCTCGGGTCCTGCTCGATCATCTGCGCGACGACCTACTCGGACAACTCGATCTACGCCCAACTAGGGCTCGAAGGGCTGAACGGGAAGACGGTCGAGGACCGCACCCGCTCGATCGCCTCGACGATCCACCAGGCCGGCTACCACGACCCGATCTCGACCAACCCGGCGATGGTGCTCGGCGGCCTGAAGGAAGGCGTCTCCCCGCTCGGCTGGGCCTACGCCTACAGCACGATCGGCAACGACGGCGACCGGGTCAGCGGCAGCCTCGCCCCCGAACCCGGCGACAGCCCGCTCTCCTTCACCGAAGTGACCGACAAGAACGGCCACGTGATCAAGGGCGGCGACAACGAAGTCATCCACCACCAGATCTTCGACCAGGAAAAGATCGAAGAGGCCAAGAGCATCCTCGAAACGGTCGTCTCCGGCGGCACCGGCACCCACGCCCAGACCGGAGCCGAAGGCGAGTGGGGCAAGACCGGGACGACCGAGAACAACGGCGACGCCTGGTTCTGCGGCGGCGTCCAGAGCGAAGTCACCGCCTGCGTCTGGGTCGGCTACCCCGACACGACGACGCCGATGACCACCCTCTACAACGGCGGCCCGGTGATGGGCGGCACCTTCCCGGCGCTGATCTGGGCCACCGTGATCTCGGCCTGGGAAGAAATCCAGGCCGAACGCGCCGCCGAACGGGCGGCGAGGAAGGCCGCCAAGGAAGCAGGCGAAAAGTACGAAGCCGGCGAAAGCGGCGAAACCGAAAGCTACGAACCCTCCGAAGGCGAATACGAAGCCGAACCGGAAGCTGAAGAAGGCGAATACGAAGCGCCCGAAACCGAATCCGCCCCGGAACCGGAACCAGAACCCGAAGCGGCGCCAGAAGTCACTCCCGAAGCAGCGCCTGAAGAAGCGGCCCCCGAAGGCGGGGGCGGCGGCGTCACCGCGGGATAGGCCGGGAGACGAAGCGGCTGCCGGCCGCGCAGAAGCGCCAGGGCAGCTCGACCGCTTTGGTGATCCCGATCCGCGGGCCGGCGACGATCTCCGGCCGCGCGCCGGCGGGAGGCGTCAGCCGGAAGGGCTCGCGGCTGAGGTCGCGCTCGTTGTCGCCGAGGTCGATCCCGAGCGCCTCGGTCAGCTTGCCGGGCCCCGAGCACAGTTCATGGTCGGGCTTGGGCCCGCGCCGCTCGCGCATCTGCTCCAGCCCGTGGGTCGGCTCCAGCGCCCGGATCAGCACTGCCGCCGCCTCTCCTTCCGGTTCGGCGACCGCGTTGAGCAGGCTGTGGATCCCGTAGGAGAGGTAGACGTAGGCGTAGCCGGGCGGCCCGAAGAGGACCTTGGTCCGCTCGGTCAGGCCGACGTAGGCGTGACAGGCCGGGTCGTCGGCCTCGTAGCTCTCGGTCTCGACGACGATGCCGCCGCAGCCTTCGTATAGGAGCGTGCAGCCGATCAGATCGCGGGCGACATCGTGAACCGAGCGGTCAAAAAAGTCGCGCTCTAGGGGATCGGGCACGGGTCCTCTCTACCCACGCTCCTCCTCGACGCGCGCCTGCACGGCCGCCAGCGTCTCCCGCGCCTCCTCCAGCTGCCGGGCGAGCGGCACCGAGCCGGTGCCGCCGGCGATCCGCTTCGACTCCAGCCAGCTGGAGCGCTGCAGCACCTCGTAGTAGGAGTCGTCGAGGTGCTCGGAGCGCTGGCGCAGCTCCTCGGGGGTGAGCTCGGAGAGGGACTTGCCGCGCTCGACCGCGTCGCGGACGAGGCCGCCGACGACGCCGTGCGCCTCGCGGAAGGGGACGCCGCGGCGGACCAGCAGGTCGGCGACCTCGGTCGCGGCCAGCATCTCGTCACCGGAGGCCGCCTCCATCCGCCCGCGGTGGAACTCGATCCCGTCGAGCATGCCGGCGGTGGCGTCGAGGCAGGCCTCGAGCGTGTCGATCGCGTCGAAGAGCGGCTCCTTGTCCTCCTGCATGTCCTTGCCGTAGGTGAGCGGCAGCGCGTGCATCACCCCGAGCAGGGTCGCGTAGGAGGCGGCGACGCGCGGGCTCTTCGCCCGCAGCAGCTCGGCCGAGTCGGGATTCTTCTTCTGCGGCATGATCGAGGAGCCCGAGGAGAAGGACTCGTCGAGCTCGCAGAAGCCGAACTCGCTGCTCGACCAGATGACGATTTCCGAGCCGAAGCGCGAGAGGTGCATCGCGCAGGTCGAGGCGGCGGCGAGGTAGTCGAGGACGAAGTCGCGGTTGGAGGAGCCGTCGATCGAGTTGTGGCTGACGTGGGCGAAGCCGAGGTCGGCGGCGACCCCCTCGCGGTCGATCTCCCAGTTGACGCCGGCCAGGGCGCCGGAGCCGAGCGGCATCACCGAGGCGCTGTCGAGGGCGAACTGGAAGCGGAGGACGTCGCGGGCCAGCATCCAAAAGTAAGCGAGCAGGTGGTGGCCGAGGTAGACCGGCTGGGCACGCTGCAGGTGCGTGTAGCCGGGCATCGGCCAGTCGGCGTGGGTCTCGGCCAGGCCCAGCAGCCGCTGCATCGCCGCGCCGCAGAGCTCGATCGCCCGCAGCGAGTGCGCCTGCACGACCATCGCCACGTCGGTCGCGACCTGATCGTTGCGGGAGCGACCGGTGTGGAGCTTGCCGGCCAGCGGGCCGATCTCCTCGCCGAGCAGGCGCTCGATCGCCATGTGGATGTCCTCGTCGGCGGGCTCGAACTCGAAGCCGTGCTCGGCCATGCGGGCGCGGACGCGGTCGAGGCCGGCCTCGATCCGGGCCAGCTCGTCCTCGCTGAGGACGCCGATCCCGCAGAGGCCGCGGGCGTGGGCCTTCGACTGGTCGATGTCGTAGGGCGCCAGCCAGGAATCGAAGGCCAGCGAGCGGTTGAGGCGCCAGAAGCGGGGGTCCGGCTCTTTGCGGAAGCGCGACATGGGCGGGCGATTATGCCCGCTAGAGGCTCTGACCGAGGGCCGCGGCGAGCTCCTGGCAGACGCGCTCCACCTGCGCCTCGCTCATCGCCGGGAAGAACGGCAGCGCCAGCGACTCCGCCGAGGCGGCTTCGGCGACCGGGAACTGGCCCTCGCGGTAGCCGAGCTCGCGCAGGTGCGGGAAGAGGTGGATGCAGGGCAGGTAGGCCTTGGAGGCGACGCCGCGCTCGGCGAGCTTGCCGACGACCGCGTCGCGGTCGGTTCCCTGCGGGAGGCGGACCGGGTATACGAACCAGCTGCGCACCTCGGTGCCGCGGCCCGGGATCGGCGTCCGCAGACCCTCGATCCCCGCCAGGACCTCCGCGTAGAGACGGGCGACGCGGGCGCGCCGCTCCAGCAGCGAGTCGAGCTTCTCGACCTGGGCGACGCCGAGGGCGGCGGCGAGGTCGGAGAGGCGGTAGTTGTAGCCGAGGCGGTCGTGGTCGAGCCAGCCCATGTCGACGGCGCGCCCCTGGTTGCGCTCCGAGCGCAGCCGCGCCGCCTCGTCGGGGTCCCGCGGGACGATCATCCCCCCCTCCCCCGTCGTCATCTGCTTGTTGGCGTAGAAGGCGAAGGTGGCGAGGTTGCCGCGGGTGCCGACCCGGCGCCCCTCGGAGTCGACGGCGCCGAGCGCCTCGCAGGCGTCCTCGAGGATCCCGAGGCCGTGGCCGGCCGCCAGCTCCTCCAGCTGCCCCATCGCCGCCGGGTAGCCGAAGATGTGGACCGGCAGGATGCCTGCGGTGCTCCCTCCCACCGCGGCGGTCGCGGCGGTCGGGTCGAGGTCGAGCGTGTCGGGGTCGACGTCGCAGAAGACCGGCCTTGCCCCCTCGTAGAGCAGGCAGTTGGCGGAGGCGACGAAGCTGAAGGGGCTGGTCACGACCTCGTCTCCCGGCCCCCACCCCAGCGCCCGCACCCCGAGGTGGAGCGCCGCGGTGCCGCTGGAGACCATCACCGCGTCGGTGACCCCGAGCCAGGCGGCGAACTCGCGCTCGAAGCGCTCGCCCATCGGCCCCAGCGAGAGCCGGCCGGAGCGCAGCACCTCCAGCACCAGCGTCTCCTCGCGGGCGTCGAGCTCGGGCTGGGCGAGCGGGATCGGTGTGAGCTGGTTCTGTTCGGCGTCGAGACTCACTGGAAGGCGTACTCCAGCGAGTCGACCAGGGCCTCCCAGGAGGCCTCGATGATGTTCGGCGAGACGCCGGTGGTGCCCCACTCCTTGGAGCCGTCGGAGGAGTCGAGGAGGACGCGGGTGACGGCGCCGGTGCCGTGAGATTCGTCGAGGATCCTCACCTTGTAGTTGGTCAGCTCGACGTCCGCAAGGTGCGGGTAGCGATCGGCGATCGCGTTGCGCAGGGCTCGGTTCAGCGCGTCCACCGGCCCGTTGCCCTCCGCCACCTCCAGGTAGCGCTCGCCGTCGAGCTCGAGCTTGATCGTCGCCTCGGTCTCCACCTGCCCCCCGGCCCGCTTTTCGACCACGACGCGGAAGCTCTCGAGCCGGAAGAGCGGCTTGTAGGCGCCCGCCTCGCGCCGCAGCAGCAGCTCGAAGGAGGCCGGCGCGGCCTCGTAGTGGTAGCCGTCGTGCTCGCGCTGCTTGAGCTGCTCGACCGCCCGCGCCGCCGCCGCGTCGTCCATCTCCAGGCCGGCATGCTCCGCCTGGGCGCGGATCGTCGCCTTGCCGGAGAGCTCGGAGGGCAGGATCGCCCGCTGGTTGCCGACCGCGGCGGGGTCGATGTGCTCGAAGGTCCTGGCGTCGGCCTCCACCCCGGCCACGTGCATGCCGCCCTTGTGGGCGAAGGCGTTGCGGCCGACGTAGGGTGCGTCCGGGTTCTGGGTGACGTTGCTGAGCTCGTCGATGAAGTGGACGGTCTCGGCCAGCGAGGCGAGCTGCTCGGGGCTGACCACCTCGTAGCCCATCTTCAGCTGCAGGTTGGGCAGGATCGTGGTCAGGTTGGCGTTCCCGCAGCGCTCGCCGTAGCCGTTGACCGTCCCCTGCACCATCCGCGCCCCTTCGACCACGGCGGCGAGCGAGTTGGCGACCCCGCAGCCGGCGTCGTCGTGGACGTGGATGCCGACTTCGGCCCGCTCGCCCAGCTTCGCCACCACCTTGCGGGTGGCGGCGGCGATCTGGTCGGGCAGGCTGGAGCCGTTGGTGTCGCAGAGGGTGACGTTCTCGGCGCCGGCCGCGATCGCCGCCTCCAGGCACTCGAGCGCGTAGCCGGAGTCGTCGCGGTAGGCGTCGAAGAAGTGCTCGGCGTCGTAGACGACGCGCTTGCCCCGCTCGCGGCAGAAGCCGACCGAGTCGCCGATCATCGCCAGATTCTCCTCGCGCGAGACCTTGGTCACCTTCTCCAGGTGCAGGCCCCAGGTCTTGCCGACCAGGGTGACGACCGGGGTGAAGGCGCCGACCAGCGTCCGCAGCGCCGGATCGTCCTCGGGGACGCTGTCGCGGCGCCGGGTCATCCCGAAGGCGCAGATCGTCGCCTGCTCCAGCTCCAGCTCGGCGAGCTGGGCGAAGAGCTCCTCTTCCTTCGGGTTGGAGCTGGGGAACCCGGCCTCGATCATCTGCACGCCGAGCTTGTCGAGGGCGAGGACGACGCGCGCCTTCTCCGCGGCCGAGAGGGACATCCCCTCGCCCTGCATGCCGTCGCGCAAAGTGGTGTCGTAGAGCTTCACCTGTTCCATCTGATTACTGCCTTTCGAGTCGGAAGATCGGGTGGGTCGCCGGGACCCGGGTGCGCGGCAAAGCCGCGCCGGCCGCTAGGCGGCAGGGGTAATTCGCCCGATCGACTCGGACTCCGAGTCAGATGCCTCGACGAAGTCGAGCCACTCCAGGTACTCCTCGGCCTTGCCGCAGAGCGCGTCTTCGAACTTCGCCTGCACGTGGCGGGTGATCTCGCCCGGCTCGCCGAGCGGGTGGTCGTCGATCTCGCGGACCGGGACCAGCTCAGCCGCGGTGCCGGTGAGGAAGACCTCCTCGGCCAGGTAGAGCTCGGCGCGGGCCAGGTCGCGCTCGACGACCGTGTAGCCGAGGTCGCGGGCGATCTGGATCACCGACTTGCGGTTGATCCCGTCGAGGATCGAGGCGACCTGCGGCGGGGTGACGATCTGCCCGTCGCGGACGACGAAGATGTTCTCGCCCGACCCCTCGCAGACGAAGCCGCGTTCGTCGAGCAGGATCGCCTCGTCGTAGCCGGCGTTGGTCGACTCGGTCTTGGCGAGGATCGAGTTGAGGTAGGAGCCCGAGGCCTTGGCGTGCGGGATCGAGCCGCCGGGGCTGATCCGCCGCCAGCTCGAGACCTTGGCGCGGATGCCGCCGTTCTTGCTCTCCTCGCCGAGGTAGGCGCCCCAGGGGAAGGCGGCGATGATCACGTCGACCGGCGCGTCTTTGGCGTAGAGGCCGAGGCTGCCGTAGCCGCGGTAGGCGAGCGGGCGGATGTAGGCCGAGCGGAGGTCGTTGCGGCGAAGCAGCTCGTGCGTGGCCTGGCGGATCTCCTCGGCCGAGTAGGGCAGCTCCAGGTAGTAGAGCTCGGCGGACTTCTCCAGCCGGTCGAGATGGTCGGCGTGGCGGAAGATCGCCGGCCCGCGGGCGGTCTCGTAGCAGCGGATGCCCTCGAAGACGCCGGTCCCGTAGTGCAGCCCGTGGCTCAGCACGTGGGTTTGCGCGTCCTCCCAGGGGACGAGCTCGCCGTTCCTCCAAATCAAATCGACCGGATCCATGTTGGGGAAGTATGCCCGATCAAACGCAGGGCTTCAGCGGCAAGTCCGCGAATTGGTGATCCAGTCCCAACGAGAGGAGCCGAAACCCATGCAAATCCCCCGTCCCAAGCTGAACTACGCGAACGTGGTCGCGACGATCGCGCTTTTCGTCGCCCTCGGCGGCGCCGCCGTCGCCGCCGGACTGCCGAAGAACAGCGTCGGCCCGAAGCAGCTGAAGCCCGGCGCCGTCACCGCCCGCGCCCTGCACCGCGCCGCGGTGACCAGCGGCAAGATCGGGCCGAAGGCGGTCACCGCCGGCAAGCTCGGCGCCAACGCGGTCCTGCCGGGCAACCTCGGCAACGGGATCATCAGCACCGAAAAGCTCGCCGACAGCGCCGTGATCGCGGCGAAGATCAAGAACGGCGTCGTCACCACCAACAAACTGACCAACGAAGCGGTGACGACGGGGAAGCTGGCCAAGGAATCGGTGACGCTCGGCAAGCTCGCCCCCGAAGTGGCGCCGCTGCTGGGGACGCTGAAAAGCGGGCAGACCCTGCGCGGCACCTTCGACGTCGGCGGAGGAGGGACCAAAACGGAAGCCGGTGACGAAGCGCATGGCGCGGTGACCTACCAGTTCCCGCTGCTGGCGGCCCCGCAGGTCAGCGTGCTCGACCTGGGTCAGACCAACGCCAGCTGCAGCGGACCGGGCGGGGCCACGCCGCAGGCCGCTCCGGGTCACGTCTGCGTCTACCTCAACGGCCGGGCTAACGTCGACCCGAGCGAACCCCTCGCCATCTACACGGAGAACGAGACGCGACTCGGCTTCGGGCTGGTGATCAAAGCCAAAGCTGCCGGGAGCCCCTTCTCGGCCACCGGCGTCTGGGCGGTGACGGCGCCCTAGCCGCCGAGCTCTTCGAGCACCGCGGCGGTCATCTCCGCGGTCCCGACCTCGACCTCCTGGGGCACGTCGACCATCGGCGGCTGGGCGACGGTGCCGGAGGCGAGGTCGGGGGTGCGGAGGCCGCGCTCGAGGACGGCGTCGACGGCGGCCTCGATCCGGGCCGCGTCCTCGCCGCGGCCGAAGCCGTGGCGCAGCATCATCGCCGCCGAGAGGATCGTCGCCAGCGGGTTGGCGCTGCCCCGGCCGGCGATGTCGGGGGCAGAGCCGTGGACCGGCTCGAAGAGGCCGGGAGCGCCCTCGGCGCCGAGGCTGGCGGAGGGCAGCATCCCCAGCGAGCCGGTCAGCATCGCCGCCTCGTCACTGAGGATGTCGCCGAAGAGGTTCTCGGCGAGGACGACGTCGAAGTCGGCCGGACGCGAGACGAGCTGCATCGCCGCGTTGTCGACCAGCAGGTGTTCGAGCTCGACGTCCTCGTAGTCGGGGGCGACGTTGCCGACCACCTCGCGCCAGAGGCGTGAGGTCTCGAGCACGTTGGCCTTGTCGACCGAGGTCACCTTGGCGCGGCGGCCCGAGCTCTCGGCGCGGCGGCGGGCGGCCTCGAAGGCGGTGCGGGCGATCCGCTCGATCTCGGCGACCGAGTACTCGCAGGTGTCGTGGGCGACCTCGCCGTCGCGGCCGGAGTCGCCGAAGTAGATGCCGCCGGTGAGCTCGCGGACGACGAGCAGGTCGGTGCCGGCGATCCGCTCCTCGCGCAGCGGGCTGGCGCCGACCAGGGCCGGGCTCGGGCGCACCGGGCGCAGGTTGGCGTAGAGACCCATTCCCTTGCGCAGCCCGAGCAGGCCCTGCTCGGGGCGGGGCGCGCTGGGGTCGGTGGTGTCCCATTTCGGGCCGCCGACGGCACCGAGCAGGACGGCGTCGGCGTTGCGGCAGGCGTCGAGGACCTCGTCGGTGAGGGCGGTGCCGTGCTCGTCGATCGAGCAGCCGCCCATCAGGCGCTCGTCGTAAGCGAACTCGCCGAGCGCGTCCAACACCTGGCGCGCCGCGGCGACGATCTCCGGACCGATCCCGTCGCCGGGCAGGACGACTATGCGAGGCGTGCCATTCAAGGTCCCGGCACTCTACGCAGGCCCGCGCGACCGGGTCGGCCCAGCTTGCAAACCAGTTTGTTTCTGTATAAAACCCCTGAGTATCAAATATTTCTAGAGGAGGGAGAGTCGAATGGGATTCCCGGTGCAGCTCCAGGACCTGGGAGAAAGCCGAGGGTTGGGATGGGTTCCCGACTATCCAGACGTTCGGGACTACACTCCCGGTCACGAGGAGGTCTCCTCGCTTCTCGCCAAGACCTCGGTCCCGGAATCGAAGCAGGCAGCTCTGCCCGGGAGGGTGGACTTGCGGCAGTGGTGCTCCCCCGTCGAGGATCAGGGCCATCTCAACTCATGCACCGCCCACGCCGGCGTGGGCATGCTCGAGTACTTCGAGCGCAAAGCCTGCGGCAAGTACGTCGACGCTTCGCGACTCTTCCTCTACAAAGCGACGAGGCGGCTACTGGGGTTGTATGGCGATACCGGAGCCACGTTGCGCAGCACGGCCGGGGCGATGACGCTCTTCGGCGTCCCCCCGGAGCAGTACTGGCCGTACCTCGAACCGGACTTCGAAAACGAACCGCCTGCCTTCTGCTACGCGTTCGCCGAGAACTACCAGGCAATCAAGTACTACCGGCTCGACCCGCCGGGGACGAAAGCGGAAGACGTCCTAGGCGCGATCAAGTCGAACCTGGCCTCGAACCTGCCGTCGATGTTCGGGTTCACCGTCTACAGCTCGATGGCCTCCGCCGGCGGAACCGGGGGCAAAGTGCCCTTCCCCGCGAAAGGCGACAAAGTCCGGGGCGGTCACGCGGTGATGGCGGTCGGCTATGACGACTCGATGGCCCTGCCGGGCGGCGTGCTCGGGAAGGAAACGCGCGGCGCGCTGCTCTTCCGCAACTCGTGGGGCAGCGCCTGGGGAGACCAGGGCTACGGCTGGCTTTCCTACGACTACGTGCGCTATGGCATAGCCCAGGACTGGTGGGTGCTGATCAGCCAGGAGTGGGTTGACACCGAAGAGTTCACCAAGGAAGACGAAGAGGAAAAAGGGTGAGCGGGCCCGGCTTCAGCCTGCGGTCGCCTCGATGTTGAGGCGGACGTAGTCGAGGACCAGCGGCTGCTCGGAGGCCTTGAGCACGGCTTCGGCGAAGGGGCGGCGTTTCTCCTCGGGGAGCTGGTCGAGCAGCGGGCCGAGGGTGACGGTGGTGGTGAACTCCAGCGGCTGGGCGGGCTGGACCGGCTTCGGCTGCAGCCAGCAGCGGACCTCGGTGAAGCCGGCCTCGCGCAGGCGCGCTTCGGTCTCCTCCGGCCCGGCGAAGTTCCAGAGCCCTTTGGCCTCGGTCAGGTGCTGGGCGTAGTCGGGGTCGGCGGCGACGGCGGCGATCGCCTGAGTGTGGGTGGCGACGTTGCCCTTGCCCCCGCACTGGGCGACGAGGCGGCCGCCCGGCTTCAACGCCGCGCGCAGGCGGCCGAAGAGGGCATCGTGGTCGGGAAGCCAGTGAAAGGTCGCGGTCGAGAAGACGAGGTCGACCGGCTCCTCCAGCTCCAGCTCGGCGAGGTCGGCGACGAGGTAGTCGGCGCGGCCGCCGAGCCGCTCCTTCGCTTTCTCGACCATCGCCGCCGAGCCGTCGACGGCGATCACCCGGCCGCGGGGCAGGCGCTCGATCAGCTCCGCGGTGACCCGGCCCGAGCCGCAGCCGGCGTCGACCGCGGTCTCCTCGCCGCGCAGCTCGAGCCGTTCCAGCACCTCCATCCCCCAGTTGAACTGGGGGTCGGAGACGGCGTCGTAGGTCTCGGCGTCCCACTCGCGGGCGCCGGTGTTCATCGGCTGCTCGAGCTCGTCGGCCATTTCTCGGCCTCCTTTGCTGGTCTAGAGGCTGGTCGTGACCGGGCCCTGGGCGGCGGCCGGGCCGGCCTCGAACTGGTCGATCGCGCCCGCGTTTTCGAGCGTGATCCCGATGTCGTCCAGGCCGTTCAGGAGCCGGTGCTTGACGTCCGGCTCGATCTGGAACTGGAAGACGCCGGCGGCGCAGTTGACCGTCTCGTCGTCGAGGTCGATGCGGGCCTCCCCCGCCTCGGCGACCGCGCGGCAGTGCTCCTCGTCGAGGACCGCCGGCAGCAGCCCGATCTTGGTGCAGTTCGAGTAGAAGATGTCGGCGAAGGACGGGGCCAGGATCGCCTGGAAGCCGAAGTCCTCCAGCGCCCAGGGGGCGTGCTCGCGGGAGGAGCCGCAGCCGAAGTTGGCGCCGGCGACGAGGATCGGGTTCGGCTCCAGCTCGATCTCGCCGTCGCGGATCCAGTCGTAGAAGAGGAACTCGCCGAAGCCGGTCCGCTCGACCCGCTTGAGGAACTGCTTGGGGATGATCTGGTCGGTGTCGACGTCGGCGCGATCCAGCACCGAGACCTTGCCCTCGATCACGTCTATCGGTCGCATCTTCAGCTCCAATCCCTGATGTCGACGAAATGTCCCTCGACCGCCGCGGCGGCGGCCATCTTCGGGCTGACCAGGTGGGTGCGGCCGCCCTTGCCCTGGCGCCCCTCGAAGTTGCGGTTCGAGGTCGAGGCGCAGCGCTCGCCTTCGTCGAGGGTGTCGGGGTTCATCCCCAGGCACATCGAGCAGCCCGCCACGCGCCAGTCGAAGCCGGCGCTCTTGAAGACCTCGTCGAGGCCCTCTTCCTCAGCGGCCTTCTTGACCTGCTGGGAGCCGGGGACGACCATCGCGCTGACGCCGCTGGCGACCTTGCGGCCGTCGACGATCTGCGCCGCCTCGCGCAGGTCCTCGATCCGCGAGTTGGTGCAGGAGCCGATGAAGACGCGTTCGGGGGCGATCTCGGTCATCGGCGTGCCGGCCCGCAGGCCCATGTAGGCGAGGGCGCGTTCGGCCGCCTCGCGGTCGGCCGGGGTCTCCATCGCCGCCGGGTCGGGGACGGCGTCGGTGACCTCGACCACCTGGCCGGGGTTGGTGCCCCAGGTGACCATCGGCGAGATGGCCGCTGCGTCGACCTCGACCTCGGCGTCGAAGCCGGCGCCGGGCTCGGTCGGCAGCTCCTGCCAGCGGGCCTTTGCCGCGGCGAAGTCCGCGGGGGCGCCGGGGCGTCCCTCGACCCACTCGAAGGTGGTCTCGTCGGGGGCGATCATGCCGGCGCGGCCGCCGCCCTCGATCGTCATGTTGCAGATCGTCATCCGGCCCGGCATCGAGAGCGCCTCGATCGCCGGCCCCGCGTACTCGACCGCGTAGCCGGTCATGCCGCCGGTGCCGAGGCGGCCGATCGTCGCCAGGATCAGGTCCTTGGGGGTGACGCCGGAGCCGAGCTCGCCGGCGTAGGAGATCCGCATCGTCTTCGGCCGCTTCTGGACCAGGCACTGGGTGGCGAGCACGTGCTCGACCTCGGAGGTGCCGATGCCGAAGGCCAGCGCGCCGAAGGCGCCGTGGGTGGAGGTGTGGCTGTCGCCGCAGACGATCGTCATCCCCGGCTGGGTAACCCCCAGCTCCGGGCCGATCACGTGGACGATGCCCTGGCGATCGGAGCCGAGCGAGTAGAGCGGGATGCCGAACTCCTCGCAGTTGCGCTCCAGGGTTTCTACCTGGACGCGGGAGAGGTGGTCGGCGATCAGCTTCGCCGCCATCGTCCCGTCGGTCGGGGTGTTGTGGTCGGCGGTGGCGAGGGTCTTGTCGGGGCGGCGGACCTTGCGATCGGCCAGGCGCAGGCCGTCGAAGGCCTGTGGCGAGGTGACCTCGTGGACCAGGTGCAGGTCGATGTAGATCAGCCCCGGCGAGACCTCGTGGGACTCCCAGATCTTGTCGAACATGGTTTTCGGCATAGCGTCAGCTCCTCCTCAGGCCGGCGGCGATCACGGCGAGGAAGCGGGTCGCCTCCTCGCCTTCGTTCTCGAAGTGGTGCGGGAGGTCGGCGTCGAAGGTGACGCTATCTCCCTCTTGAAGCTCGTGGCGGCTTCCGTCGACGACCAGCGCCAGGGTGCCGGAGAGGACGACGGCGGTCTCACGGCTGCCGGGCTCGTGCATCGGCGGGTCCTCGCGGCCGCCGGTGGTGGCCCCGGGCTCCAGCACGTGCAGCGAGACGTCGGCGCGCTGGCCGGGCAGCGGCGGCGTCAGCTCCTCGACGCTGTGCCCGCCCCGCTCGGAGCGGCGACGGCCGGCGGCGCGGCTGATCGCGACGTGCTGGCCCTCGTCGAGGCGCAGCAACTGCGACAGGGTCAGCTCCAGGCCGGCGGCGATCTTTCCGGCGACCGCAAGCGTCGGGCTCGTCTCCCCCCGCTCGACCTGCGAGAGCATCGGCGCGCTGACCCCGGAGCGCTCGGCGAGATCGCGGAGCGAGAGGCCCATCGCGTCGCGCAAGGCGCGGATGCGGGGGCCGACGGAAACGGCGGGGTCTTTGGCGGGTGCTTCGGCGGCGGTTGCCATGGGTGCGTACGTTATCACAGACGTTTGTATATCGCACTACAGCTGGGGGGTTCTTCTTTCCTATTTCTCCATCCCCAGCAGCACCCGCAGATCCGCAGAGACCGCCTCGGGTTCGTCGTCCAACTGGTTCCACGTGAGCCGAGTGACCGAATAGCCGGCGACTCTGAGGATGCGGTCGCGCGCCCGGTCTTCGCGGAAGGCGGTCTTGGTCCGGTGCCCTTCCCAGCCGTCCAGCTCGACTATTTGCCTGGTACCCGGCCAGTGGCAGTCGACCTGGAAGCGTTTAGGTCCCAAGACGATCCAG
>DASULS010000018.1:0-64851 GCA_036278095.1 Solirubrobacterales bacterium
GGCCAGCAGCGCATCACGCAGTACACCCGCTACCTGACCGTCGCGCTCGCCTTCGCCCAGTCGATTGGCTACGTCTTCCTCTTCCGCTCGTTCAACACGAGCGCCGGCACCGACATCGTTCGCGGCTTCGGCTTCGGCTCCGTCTTCACGATCGTCGTGTCGCTGACCGCCGGCACCGTGCTGATCATGTGGCTGGGCGAGCTGATCACCCAGCGCGGCATCGGCAACGGCATCTCGCTGATGATCTTCGCCTCGATCGCCTCCTCGATCCCGACCGGGCTGACCAAGTGGTGGAACAACCCCGACCAGGTCTTCGTCGTGATGATGCCCTTCATCGCCCTCGCCGTCGTCGTCGCGATCGTCTTCGTCCAGGAGGGCCAGCGCCGCATCCCGGTCCAGTACGCGAAACGGGTCGTGGGGCGGAAAATGACCTCTGGTGGCTCGACCTACCTGCCGCTGCGGGTCAACATGGCGGGGGTCATCCCGGTCATCTTCGCCGCCTCGATCATGGCCTTCCCCTCGACGATCGGTCAGCTGCTGAACACCAACGCCGCCCTCGAATTCTCCAGCTTCTTCGGGCCCAACAGCTGGGCCTACGTGATCGGCGAGATCTTCTTCATCATCGTCTTCACCTACTTCTACACGGCGGTCACCTTCAATCCGGTCGACCAGGCCGACAACCTGAAGAAGTACGGCGGCTTCATCCCCGGCGTGCGCCCGGGGCGGCCGACGGCCGAATACCTGGACCGGATCCTCTCCCGCCTCACCTTCCCGGGAGCGCTCTACCTCGGCGCGGTGGCGGCGCTGCCGACGATCCTGATCAGCCAGACCTCGGCCAACTTCTTCTTCGGCGGCACCTCGATCCTGATCATCATCGGCGTCGCGCTCGACACGGTCAAGCAGCTCGAGGCGCAGCTGATGATGCGCAACTACGAGGGCTTCCTCAAATAAGCTCCCGCGGATGCCGGAGCTGAACCTAGTGCTGCTCGGCCCTCCGGGGTCGGGAAAGGGAACCCAGGGCGAGCGGCTGAACGAAGACCTACGGCTGCCCTACTACGCGACCGGGGACATCCTCCGCGCCGCCGTGCGCGAGGAAACCGAGCTGGGCAAGACCGCCAAGGAGTACATGGACCGTGGCGACCTCGTGCCCGACGAGGTGATCGTCGGCGTGATCGCCGAGCGGATCGACTCCAGCGAGGCCCGCGACGGCTTCATCCTCGACGGCTTCCCGCGGACGACGCCGCAGGCCGAGGCGCTCGACGCCAAGCTCACCGAGCTGGGCCGGGCGGTGACCGCGGTGCTGCTGATCGACGTCTCCGACGACGAGGTCGTCCGCCGTCTCGGCGGCCGGCGCACCTGCGTCGCCAACGGCCACGTCTTCCACGTCGAGTTCCAGCCGCCTCAGCAGGAGGGCGTCTGCGACATCGACGGCTCCGAGTTGATCGTCCGCGATGACGACAAGCCCGAGGTGATCCGCAAGCGGCTCGCGACCTACCACGAGAAGACCGAGCCGCTCGTCTCCTACTACGACAGCCGCAGCCTCCTGCGCCGGATCGACGGCGAGGCGACGCCGGACGAGGTCGCCGACCAGGTCCGCCGCACCCTGGCGACGCTGCGGATGGAGGAGGACGAGACCGTCTAGGCGGCTCGCCCCTTTCGGCCACGGTGGCCTACTACTAGCGTGTACCGGATGATCACCAAGAAGACGCCGCCCGAGATCGAGAAGATGGCGGCCTCGGGGGAGATCCTCGTCCGCTGCCTGAAGATGCTCGCCGCGAAGGCGCGAGCCGGCGTCACCACCGAGGAGCTCGACGCGGCGGCGGAGAAGTTCATCCGCTCGCAGGGCGCGGTCCCCGCCTTCAAGGGCTACCGCGGCTTCCCCGGCTCGATCTGCGCCTCGCCGAACTCGATGGTGGTCCACGGCATCCCCGACGCCTACGGGCTGAAGCGCGGCGACGTGCTCTCGATCGACGTCGGCGTGGTCAAGGACGGCTGGGTCTCCGATGCGGCGATGACCGTTCCGGTCGGGCCGGTCAGCCCCGAAGCGCAGAAGCTGCTGGACGTGACCAAGGCCTCGCTCTTCGCCGGGGTCGAGCAGATGCGCCCCGGCAACCACCTCGGCGACGTCTCGGCCGCGATCCAGCGGTCGGTCGAGCTGGAAGGTCTCTCGATCATCCGCACCCTGGTGGGTCACGGCATCGGCAAGGAGATGCACGAAGAACCGCAGGTGCCGAACTTCGGCGAGCCCGGCAAGGGTCCCGAGCTGCAGGAGGGGATGGTGCTGGCGATCGAGCCGATGGTCAACGCCGGCGGGCCGCTGGTGCGGATGGGCGACGACGGCTGGGCCGTCTACTCCGAAGACGGCTCGTTGGCGGCGCACTTCGAGTTCACCGTCGCGGTGACGCGCGAGGGCCCGCGGATCCTCACGCCCTGGCACGAAGAGTTGGCTTAGCTACTCTCTCTTCACGCGCCGTTTACTGACACTCACGTTGTTGATCCTGGTTTCGGCGGTGTCGACCGCCGCGGCTGCCCCCCAGCCCTACGGCGCCAACGACGCCGGTGGCTTCCGCAACGTCCTGCCGCCGGGGGAGAACGGTCTCGACAACTTCCAGCAGCTGCTCGAATTCAAAGGGCCGGGCAGGCTGCCGCCGCACTACGCCGACCAGCAGCCGCTCTACGAAAACCTGCTCTACGCCAGCCCGGCGCTGACCGAAAGCCAGATCCCCAACTACTACAAGGACGCGACCTTCGGCGTGCCCGCCGGCGAAGTCGAATCGGAAATCGAACCGCGGCCGGGGGCGACGATCGTCCGCGACAAAGCCTTCGGCGTGCCGCACATCTACGGCACCACTCGCGCCGACACGATGTTCGGCGCCGGCTACGCGGGAGCCCAGGACCGGCTCTTCCTGATGGACGTCCTCCGCCACACCGGCCGCGCCGAGCTCGCCTCCTTCCTCGGCGGCTCCAACGCCGGCGCCGACGCTGCCCAATGGGGCTTTGCGCCCTACACCGAAGCCGACCTCGAAAAGCAGCTGGCGCAGGCGCCGCAGATCTACGGCCAGGCGGGACAGCAGGCGGTGGAAGACGTCAACGCCTACGTCGAAGGGATCAACGCCTACATCGCCGCCGCCAACCTCGACCCGAAACTGAAGCCGGGCGAGTACACGATCCTCGGCAAGCCGATGGAACCGTGGAAACCGACCGACGTGGTCGCGATCGCCTCGCTGATCGGCGGCATCTTCGGCCGCGGCGGCGGCAACGAGCTGAACTCGGCGTTGACGATGCAGTCCTTCGTCAAGCGGATGGGCACCAAGGCGGGCCGCAAAGCCTGGGAAGGCTTCCGCTCCAAGAATGACCCCGAAGCGCCGACGACGATCTCCAAGCGCTTCCCGTATGAGACCCGCAGCGCCTTCGCCAAGAAGGGGCTGGCGCTGCCGGACCCGGGCAGCGTCCACTTCACCGAAACCGCCGGCGCCTCCAGCGCGCCGGGCGCGACGAAGGGGATGGGAACGGTCGGCGCCCGCCTGCAGGCGGCGCTGGAAGCGGCCGGTCATGCTTCCAACTGGGAGCTGGTCTCGGCCAAGGAGTCGGCGAGCGGCCACCCGATCGGGGTGCTGGGGCCGCAGGTCGGCTACTTCGTGCCGCAGATCCTGATGGAGGAGGACCTGCACGGGCCGGGGATCGACGCCCGCGGCGCCGCCTTCGCCGGCGTCAACCTCTTCGTCGAGCTCGGCCATGGGCGCGACTACGCCTGGAGCGCGACGACGGCGACCTCCGACAACGTCGACACCTTCGCCGAGGTGCTCTGCAAGGACAACTTCCACTACCGCTACCGCGGCAGGTGCCTGCCGATGGAAAAGCTGGAAAAGACCGACAGCTGGACCCCGAACACGATCGACGCCACTCCGGCCGGCTCGCAGACCCTGGTCGCCTACCGGACCGTGCACGGGATCGTCTACGCCCGTGGCAGGGTGGGGGGCAAGAAGGTCGCCTTCGTCCACCAGCGCAGCACCTACTTCCACGAGGCCGACTCGGTGATCGGGTTCTCGCAGCTGAACGAACCGGGCGTGGTGACCGGCGTCCAGGGCTTCAAGAAAGCGGTCTCCAACATCGGCTTCCTCTTCAACTGGTCCTACATCGACTCCGAACACATCGCCTACGCGCTCTCCGGGGCGATGCCCCAGCGGGCGAAGGGGACCTCGCCGGACTTCCCGGTCCTCGGCACCGGCAAGTTCGACTGGAAGGGGTTCAAGCCGGCGACCCAGACGGCGACCTACCTGCCGTTCTCCAAGCACCCGCAGGCGGTCGATCCGCCCTTCCTCGTCTCCTGGAACAACAAGCAGGCGCCGGAATGGGCGGCTGCCGACGACAAGTACGACTACGGGCCGGTCTTCCGCTCGCAGATGATCTCCGACAAGGTCAAGGCGGCGATCAAGGGCAAGAAGAAGGCGACGATCGTGCAGCTGATCAAGGCGATGGAGGAACCGGCGAGCCAGGACCTGCGCGGCTACAAGCTGCTGCCGCTCATCCTTAAAGCGATCGGCAGGCCGAAGTCGGCGCAGCTGCGCCAGGCGCTGGCGACGCTGCGGACCTGGCAGCGCCACGGCGCCCACCGCCGCGACCTCAACCGCGACGGAGTGGACGAAGAAACGCCGGCGATCGAGATCATGGACGCCTGGTGGCCGAAGCTGCTGCAGGGCGAGTTCAAGCCGGCGCTGGGCGCCAAGACTTACGGCAAGCTCGAAGAAATGGTCCAGACCGGCAGCGTCGTCGGCGGCTCGCCGACCGCGCCCGACTACGACGACGGCTGGTACAGCTACGTCGACAAGGACCTGCGCGACCTCGTCGGCCCGAAGCCGAAGGCCCCCTGGAGCCGTGTCTACTGCGGCGGCGGCTCGAAGCAGAAGTGCCAGGCGATGCTGCAGCGCACCCTCAAGGCGGCCCTGAAGGTCACCCCACAGCAGCTCTACGGCGGCGGCAACGGCGACTGCGCCACCAACCCCCAGCCCTCCTGCTACGACCAGAACCGCCCCCAGGTGACCGGCGGCATCGAACTGGGCGCCTTCCCGTTCCAGAACCGGCCGACCTTCCAGCAGGTGGCGACGCCGACCCAGCGATTGTCGCGCTGAGGGCTAAAGTCACGCTTTCGCACGAAAGTTGATTCAGAAGTTTTTGTCTGAGGTGTAGTCTCGTGCGCTATGGCCTGGGAGGATCCGGTTATGGAGAGGGAACGGATCAGACGCGATATGGATGCGCGTCTCGAGCGGGGCTTTGCCGACATTCGGCAGCGGATGGAAAAGGTCGAACGGCGCTGGGAAGAGAGTGAGAAAGCCCGCAAACGGGAGTGGGAGGAACTCGAGGGCCGGATGATGACGGCCACCGAGGAACATCGCCACTACAACGATGGGCTCCTGCGCAAGATGACCGTCATGACTGATGCCCAGATCAACATTCTCCGTGAGTTCAGCGAAGACATGCAGAAGGAGTTCGCGGAAGGCCGGGCGCAGCTGCAGGCCAATACCGAAGCGGTGCTCAAAATGCTCGACCGACTACCGCCCTCCCAGTAGCCGATGGACCAAGAGACCTTTGCGGCAGTTGATCGGTTCATTGGCGAGACGATCGTCGGGGAGGACGAGGCGCTTCGCGGTGCCGTTGAGGCGGCTGAGGGGGCGGGGTTGCCTTCGATTCAGGTCTCGCCGGCGCAGGGGAAGTTGTTGCAGCTGCTGGTGCGGTTGGTGGGGGCGAGACGGATCCTCGAGTTCGGGACGCTCGGCGGCTACAGCTCGATCCTGATGGCGCGGGCGCTGCCGGAGGATGGGTGGCTGATCACGCTGGAGGCGAACCCCGAGTACGCCGAGGTGGCGCGGGGCAGCATCGAGCGGGCTGGGGTGGGGGACAAGGTCGAGGTTCGGGTCGGGCCGGCGCTGGAGGCGCTCCCGGCTCTCGAAGAGGAAGGCGCGGGTCCCTTCGACCTCGTATTCATCGACGCCGACAAGGTCAACACCCCCAACTACTTCGCCTGGGCGCTCGACCGCACGCGGCCTGGCGGGCTGATCGTCGCCGACAACGTCGTCCGTCGCGGCACCCTCGCCGACCCCGGGGACTCCGACGAGGCGACCAAGGCCCAGCGGCACCTGCACCAAATGCTCGCCGACGAGGCCCGGGTCAGCGCCACCACGATCCAGACCGTCGGCCTCAAGGGCTACGACGGCTTCCTGATCGCCCTCGTCGAGGGTTAGAGGATCTAGGCGGCGACGGTTTCGTCCGGCCGGATCTCGATCTCTTCGACCTTGCCGGCCAGCGGGTTCTCCTCGCCGGGGATCAGCTTGCGATGGGAGACCCAGCCCTGGAAGTTGCCGCACCACTCGGCCTGCGCGAGCTCTGCGGGGGTCATCGGGCGCGCGGCGTGCTCCATCGGCGACATGTGGCCGCTTTCGCGCAGGCGGTCGTAGAGGGCGACGTCGGCGCTGAGGTCGCGGATGCCGGCGTGGGTGAGGTAGCTGACCCGGGCGCAGCGGCCGATCGAGATCTTGACCAGCTCGTCGAGGGAGCCTGCCTCCTCACGGTCGCTCTCCCCGACCAGCGGCAGGTGCCACTCGCCCTCTTCGAGCGCCTCGGGTTGAGAGCCGTCGATTGCACTTCGCATCTTCGTGGCGATCAGCTGGATCTCGGGCTGGGCGTCGGGGTGGCAGCGGAGGTTCCAGAAGTTGCCCCAGGTCGTCGCGGAGACGATCACCGTGTGCCACATGAACGGCTCCAGCAGCCGGTTCGCGACCTGCTTGTGGACGTTCAGCCACTCGGCGGGGGGGTTTTTCAGCGAGCCTTCGACGGCGTCGAGGCAGGCGTGCAGGTCGGGGTGCTGGGCGACCTCTTGCGGGCTGGTGATCAGGCCGAGGACGTGGCGGACGGCTGCGTCCCGTGCCCTCAGCCACTCGCTTTCGGCGGCGTCACGGGCGGGTCCGGCCAGGGGCGGACCGGCCTGCATTCCCGGCTGGTTGGAGCCGAACTCGACCGGAACGTAGGGCTCGTCGAGCACCCGGCGCAGCTGTTTGGCGACCGGGATCGCCCGAGAACTGGCCGAATTGCGGGAGAAAACGCGGTGGGTGTTGAACTCGGCGAGGATGAAGCGCGGGAACGTCGCCTCCAGCGTCGTCAGCCGGTGTCCGGCGGGTGACACGGAGTCGGCGAGCACTTTTGCTTCGAATCCCATCGCAGGGAACACTCTGCCAGTCGTCGAAGACGCCAACAAGTCCGGCGAGATGCCTAAATTGGGGTCTGGCCTGAGGTCGCCCGCAGGCGCCGCCGAAGACATTCCCCTGCTATCTTTCTCGGTCGGCCTTGTTGGCCGGTTGGTTCGTCCTGCCGTCCGATTCATGGGGCGCGTGGGAATCCTGTTGTCGATACGAGATCCGGAGCAATGAAGGTTCGAGCTTCCGTCAAGCCGATGTGCGAGAAGTGCAAGGTAATCCGCCGAAACGGGGCGGTCCTGGTGATCTGCCAGAACCCGCGCCACAAGCAGAGGCAGGGTTAGCGTGGCGCGGATCGCGGGCATCAACATCCCGACCGGCAAACGGGTTGAAATCGGGCTCACCTACATCTTCGGGATCGGCCGCTCGACGGCCCAGCAGATCCTCGCCGAGACCAAAGTCGATCCCAACACCCCGGTCAAAGACCTGACCGAGGACGAGGTGATGAAGCTGCGCGAGGCGGTCGAGAACCTCGAGGTCGAGGGCGACCTGCGCCGCGAGCGCTCGCAGAACGTCAAACGGCTGATGGAGATCGGCTCCTACCGCGGCCTCCGCCACCGTCGCGGCCTGCCGGTCCGGGGTCAGCGCACGAAGACCAACGCGCGCGGGCGCAAGGGGCCGCGTCGCCTCAGCGTCGCCGGTAAGCGCAAGGCATAGGGAGCGAGAGCATGGCTGAGAAAAAACCCGGCAAAGGGCGCCCCCGCCGCCGCGTCAAAAAGAACGTCACCTACGGGCAGGCGCACATCAAGACTTCCTTCAACAACACGATCGTCACCCTGACCGACACCGACGGCAACGTGATCGCCTGGGAGTCGGCCGGTTCGGCCGGCTTCAAAGGCTCGCGCAAGTCGACCCCGTTCGCCGCCCAGGTGACCGCCGACGCGGCCGCCAAAAAGGGCATGGAACACGGCCTCGAGCGGGTCGAAGTCTTCGCCAAGGGCGCCGGTTCCGGTCGTGAGACGGCGATCCGCTCGCTGCAGGCCGCCGGCCTCGACGTGACCACGGTCAAGGACGTCTCGCCGCAGGCCCACAACGGCTGCCGGCCGAAGAAGCGGAGGCGCGTGTAATGGCTCGCGATACCGCTCCCCAGTGCAAGCAGTGCCGGCGCGAGGGTCAGAAGCTCTTCCTCAAGGGCGAGCGCTGCTTCACCGACAAGTGCGGCGTCGAGCGCCGTTCCTACCCGCCCGGTGAGCACGGCCGCGGCCGCCTGCGTCAGTCCGAGTACCGCGTCCAGCTGCGCGAGAAAATGAAGACCCGCCGCTACTACCAGGTGCTGGAGAAGCAGTTCCGCGCCTATTACGAGAAGGCCAACCGCCAGGAGGGCGTGACCGGCGAGAACCTGCTGCGGCTGCTCGAGTCGCGCTTCGACAACGTCCTCGTCCGCCTCGGCTTCGCCGCCTCGCGGCGCCAGGCGCGCCAGCTGATCACCCACGGCCACTGGCAGATCAACGGCCGCCGGGTCAACATCCCCTCTTACCAAGTACGTCCCGAGGACATCATCTCGATCAAGTCCGATTCGAAAGCCACCGAGACGATCCAGCGGGCCACCGAACTCGTCTCCACGGTTCCGGCCTGGCTGCAGGCCGATCACGATGCCCTCACCGCCAAGGTCCTGCGCTACCCCGAGCGCTCCGAGATCTCGGCGCCGGTTCAGGAGCAGCTGATCGTCGAGCTGTACTCCAAGTAGTCCGGAACCGAATTTCTGAACACGCATACGCAAGGAACTCATGACCACCGATTTCCAGGTCCCCCGCATCACCTCCGAGAAAGTCGATGACCGTCGCGGCACCTTCACGATCGAGCCGCTTGACAAGGGCTTCGGCTACACCTTTGGCAACAGCCTCCGTCGCGTCCTGCTCTCCTCGCTTGGCGGCGCCGCCATCACCAGCGTCCGCATCGAGGGAGTCGCGCACGAGTTCTCCACCGTCTCCGGCGTCAAAGAGGACGTCACCGACATCATCCTCAACCTCAAGGACCTCGTCGTCCGCATGCACACCGACGCTGACGAGGTCGAGGCGCCGCTGGTCGCCAACGGCCCCGGCGAGGTGAAGGCGAAGGACATCGACCTGCCTTCCGGCGTCGAGATCCTCAACCCCGATGCGCCGATCGCGACGCTGGAGAAAAAAACCAAGTTCGAGGTCTACCTGACGATCGGCCGCGGCCGCGGCTACTCGCCGGCCGAAGAGAACAAGTCCGACGAGCAGCCGATCGGCGTGATCCCGATCGACTCGATCTTCTCGCCGATCCGGCGCGCCTCCTACGCGGTCGACGCCGCCCGCGTCGGCCAGCGCACCGACTACGACAAACTGACCCTCGACCTCGAGACCGACGGCTCGATCGAGCCCGGCGCGGCCCTGCGCGAGGCCTCCGAGATCCTGATCAAGAGCCTGGCGATCTTCACCGACGCCGACCGGGTCGAAGAGCTGACCGCCCGCGAACCGGTCCCGGCCGCCCCGAGCGACGGCTTCTCGAGCTCTGCCGGCGACGGCGTCGCCGCTGCCAACGGCCTCGACGAGATCCTGATCGAGGAGCTCGAACTGGGCGTGCGCTCCTACAACTGCCTGAAGCGGGCGGGCGTGCAGACGGTCGGCGATCTGGTCCGCAAGTCGCGCGCGGAACTGAACGCGATCCCCAACTTCGGCCAGAAGTCGATCGAGGAAGTGATCGAGACTCTGCACTCGCGCGGTCTCGACCTGCAGGCGGACTGAGCGAGCAACGAGGGGGAGCGGGACGATGCGGCACAAAAAGAAGCGCAACAAGCTCAGCCGCGACGCCGCGCACCGCGAGGCCCTGCTCTCCAACCTCTCGAAGCAGCTGATCGAGCACGAGCGGATCCAGACCAGCCAGGCCAAGGCCAAGGCGGTCAAGCCTGAGGTCGAGAAACTGATCACGCTCGCCAAACGAGGCGACCTGCACGCGCGCCGGCAGGCCCTGGCAACCCTTCACAACGACAAGTTCATCGTCCACAAGCTGTTCGACGAGGTCGCCCCGCGCTACGCGACGCGACCGGGCGGGTACACCCGCATCGTCAAGCTCGGTCCGAGGAAGTCTGACTCGACCGAGATGGTCTACCTCGAGCTGGTCTAGCTCGTCTCCCCAGGGGGGAGAATCCAAGCGGTTGCTGACTTATCCACCGTATGGGGTGGAAAATTCAGCAGAGGTCGAGGGAGGGGGAGCGTTCTCGGAGGGCATGGGCGCTGGCGAAGCGTCAGCACGATGTCTTGTCTCGTCGGCAGCTGCTCGAGCTCGGCTTCAGTCGCCGGGCGATCGAACGCCGGTTGGACTCTGGCCGGCTGCACCGAGTTCGATCGGGTGTCTACGCAGTAGGTCGCCCTCTCTCACGCAGCATGGCGGATGGATGGCCGCCGTCCTCGCTTGCGGCGATGGCGCCGTTCTGAGTCACTCGAGTGCGGCGGCGCTTTGGCGGATCGGCTTTGAGCGGCGCCACGTAATCGAGCTTTCGCTGCCCAGCTCCTCCGACCGACGTCGGCCGGGTCTTCACATCCACCATCGCCCCTCCCTAGGGTCGCACGACGTCACCACCTGCCACGGCCTCCCGACCACCACGCCCGTGCGGACCTTGATCGACCTGGCCTTGCGGCTGGACCGGCGAGGGATCGAGCGGGCGATCAACGAGGCGGACAAATACGACCTCGTGCATCCGCCCGATCTGCGCAAGGCGCTCGAGTCGCGTGTGGGCGAGCCGGGCGCGGCACGACTTCGCCACATCCTCGATCGCCGTACCTTCCGCCTCACGAAGGAGGAGCTGGAACGGCGCTTCCTGCCGCTTGCTCACAAAGCGGGCCTGCCCGTGCCGCTCACCGGGCAGTTGGTCAACGGCTTCGAAGTCGACTTCTATTGGCCGGATCTCGGCCTGGTGGTGGAGACCGACGGGCTGCGCTACCACCGCACGCCCGCCGAGCAGGCGCGGGACAGGCTGCGCGATCAGGCCCACACCGCCGCTGGACTGATCCAGCTCCGCTTCACCCATGAGCAGGTGCGCTACGAGCCGGACCACGTGGTGCGGGTTCTCGCCGCGAGCGCCTTCAGGCGTAGCTGACGGACTCCAGGTAGAGGCCGTGGGGTGGGGCGGTGTCGCCTGCCTCGGTTCGGGGCGCGCCCTGCAGGAGCTGGGTGAAGTTCTCTACGGTGCGGCGGGCTGAGGCGACCTCGAGTTGGGTGCCTACGAGGGCTCGGACCATGTTGCGCATGAAGGCGTCGGCGGTGATCAGGAAGGAGAGGATGTCGTCTTCGGTCTCCCAGCGGGCGTCGAAGACGTCGCGCTCGAAGCGGACGTGGTCGGTCTGGGTCGGGGTGAAGGCCGTGAAGTTGTGAGATCCCACAAGTGCGGCGGCGCAGGCATCGAGCGCTTCGCGGTCGACCCGGTGCGGCCACCAGAGCGCCTTCCCGAGCTCGAACGGGCTCGGCGCCGAGCGGGCGAGCAGGCGGTAGCGGTAGGTCCGCGAGATGGCATTGCGGCGGGCGTCGAAGCCCTCGGAGACGACGCCGGCGGCGGTGACGGCGACGTCGTCGGGCCCGATCCCGTTGAGGCGCCGCATCAGGTCCCCCGGCGGCTCTGAGGCGAGGTCGAAGCTGGCCACCTGCCCCCGCGCGTGGACGCCGGTGTCGGTGCGCCCGGCCACCGTCAGCTCCACCGGCTCGCGCAGGACCGTCGCCAGCGCCGTCTCCAGCTCCCCCTGCACCGTCCGCAGGCCCGGCTGCTTCGCCCAACCCTTGAAAGCTCTCCCGTCATATTCGATGTCCAGGCGAACCGTGCTCACGGCGCGCAGTATTGCCGCTGCGGGGTGGGTCGGGGCACTCCCGAGCGGGCGGATACTCAAAATGCCGGCCTAATTAGGCCGGCATTTGTCCGAGCGGGAGTGCCCCGACCCACCTCTTAGAATCGGTCTGATGCGCATCCTCCTCACCAACGACGACGGCATCTCCGCGCCGGGGCTGCAGGCTGCCCGCCGCGCCCTCTCGGCGCTCGATGACGTGATCGTCGACGTCGTCGCCCCCGACTCCAACCGCAGCGCCACCGCCCGCAGCATCACCACCCGCTCGCCGCTCAGCGTCGAGGAAGTCGAGTTCGAAGACGGTCGCGTCGGCTTCGCCACCGACGGCACCCCGGTCGACTGCGTCCGCTTCGCCGAGCTCGGCCTGGTCGGCGGCCGTCCCGACCTGATCGTCTCGGGGATCAACCATGGCGCCAACCTCGGCGACGACATCACCTACTCGGGCACCGTCGCCGCGGCGCTGGAGGGGATCGTCCTCGGCATCCCCGCCGTCGCCTTCTCCCAGCAGTCCTCTGCCGGCGGCCTCGGCTACGTCAGCGGCCACTTCGACTTCACCGTCGCCGCCGCCTTCACCGCCCAGCTGGTCTCCCAGCTGCGGACGGAGTCGATGCCGGAGGCGACGTTGATCAACGTCAACTGTCCCGCCTGCGAGCCGACCGGGATCGAGGTGACGAAGCTCGGCAAACGGATCTACAACGACAAGCTGAAGCTGGTCAGCGAGGACGGCGGGCGCCGCCACTATGAGATCTACGGCTGGGATCCCGGCTACGAGGAGATCGAGGGCACCGACCTCTATGCGATCGCGCAGGGCCGGATCTCGGTCACCCCGATCCACTTCGACCTCACCGACCACGGCGGCCTCGATCGCCTGCGCGGCTGGGGCTTCGAGGAGATGCTGGCCGCCAGCGCAGCGACCGCGTGAGCACCTCTCTCAAGCAGCGCGCGGCGGAGCTGCGGGAGCTTCTCGCCCACCACAACCACCTCTACTACGTACTCGACGACCCCGAGATCGGCGACGACGAGTACGACGAACTGCTCGACGAGCTGCGGGGGATCGAGGCCGAACACCCGGAGCTGCGCACGCCCGACTCGCCGACCCAGCGGGTCGGGGCGCCCCCGCTGGAGCGCTTTGAGCAGGTCGAGCACCTGGAGCAGATGCTCTCGCTTGGCAATGCCCGCAACGAGGAGGAGCTGCGGGGCTGGGAGAACCGGCTCGCCAACTACCTGAAACGGCTCGACATCACCGCCTCCGAGTTCAGCTACACGACCGAGCCGAAGATCGACGGCCTCGCCGTCACCCTCACCTACGAGGACGGGGTGCTCGTCCGCGGCGCCACCCG
Organism: Solirubrobacterales bacterium; assembly: GCA_036278095.1. GTDB lineage: Bacteria > Actinomycetota > Thermoleophilia > Solirubrobacterales > 70-9 > VAYN01. Next base: position 13,384 of record DASULS010000018.1, read on the forward strand.
CGGCGACGGCCGGGTGGGCGAGGACGTGACCCAGAACCTGCGCACGATCGGCTCGGTACCGCTGCGAGTCAGCGGCGACGCCCCGTCGCTGGTCGAAGTTCGCGGCGAGATCTACCTACCGATCGCCGCCTTCAAAGCGCTGAACGAGCGTCGCGCCGAGGCCGGCGAACCGACCTTTGCCAACCCCCGCAACTCCGCCGCCGGCTCGATCCGTCAGCTCGACCCCGCGCTGGCGGCCGAACGGCCGCTCTCGACCTGGTTCTACGGGATCGGCGGCGCCCAGGGCCTCGACCTCCCCACCCACATGGCGGAGATTGAATGGCTCGCCGACCGCGGCTTCAAGGTCAATCCCGACACCGGCCACCATCAGGGGGTGGAGGGGGTGGTCAAGCGCTGCCACTGGTGGGAGGAGCGGCGCGAGGAGCTCGACTACGAGATCGACGGCGTCGTCGTCAAGGTCGACGAGAAGGCGCTCTGGCGCGAGCTCGGTGTCGTCGGCCGCGAGCCGCGCTGGGCGATCGCCTGGAAGTTCCCGCCGACGACGGCGACGACGAAGCTGAAGAAAGTGGTCTGGAACGTCGGCCGTACCGGCCACCTCGTTCCCTTCGCGATGCTGGAGCCGGTCCACGTCGGCGGCGTCACCGTCACCACCGCCACCCTCCACAACGAGGAGGACCTGGCGCGCAAGGAGGTGCGCGAGGGCGACGAGGTGGTGGTGATGCGGGCCGGCGACGTGATCCCCCAGGTGGTCTCGCCGATGGTGCAGCGGCGCCCGAAGGGGACGCGGAAACCGAAGCCGCCGAAGAAATGCCCCTCCTGCGGCACCCCCACGGTCAAGCCCGAGGACTCGGTCTTCACGATCTGCCCCAACCGGCGCGGCTGCCCGGGGCAGTCCTTCCAGCACGTCAAGCACTTCGTCAGCAAGGGCGCGATGGACATCGACGGCTTCGGCGAAAAGCAGGCGATGCGCTTCCTCCAGGACGGCCTGATCGAGGACGTCGCCGACATCTACGACCTCAGCGAGGAGCAGCTGGTGGGACTCGACCGCTTCGCCGAGACGTCGGCCAAGAATCTGCTCGCGGCGATCGACGAATCGCGGCAGCGGCCGTTCAAACGCGTCCTCTACGCGCTCGGATTGCCCGGCGTCGGCGCGGTCACGGCGGAGGCGCTGGCAGACCACTTCGGCTCGATCGACGCCCTCCGTGAGGCCGATCCGGAGGCGATCGAGGAGGTCGAGGGGGTGGGGCCGATCATGGCCGTGCAGATCGCCGAGTCGCTGCAGGACGAGGCGACCTGGGCACTGGTCGGAAAGCTGAAGCAGCGGGGCCTGCGGCTCGAAGCCGACCCCTCGGAACGGCGCCAGCAGGGCGGACCCCTGGAAGGCAAGACGGTGGTCCTCACCGGGACTCTGCCGGAGTTGACCCGCGAGGAGGCGGGAGCTCTGGTCAAGTCCGCCGGCGGCAAAGTCACCAGCTCGGTTTCGAAAAAGACCGACTACGTCGTAGCCGGCGACAATCCGGGGTCGAAGCTCGCGAAAGCCGAGAAATACGGCACCGAGGTGCTTGACGAAGAGGGATTGCTGAAGCTGGTTTCCCGGTAGGGAGGGACGGGTGCCCCTCTCCCAAAGACCGTCGCGCAGCTGATCGAGCGCCGGCGGCGCCAACGTGGTTCCTTGAGCCTTTGTGAGAGAGGCACCCGTCCCTCCACAACAGAGCTCCGATAACACGCCCAGCTGTCCTGCTGGAGCGTGTTGGAGAGGGGTTCGGTCGTCCCCTGAGCGAATGTCCGCGAAGCGCGCGAAATGCAATCTGATTCCTGCTCCCCATAGGGGAGCAGCATCTGGAGGGAGCCAGGCCCGCTAGGGCCGCGACAAATTCGCTCAGGGGACGACCGGACCCCTGTACCGGTGCCGGCTTAGCTAGTAGCCGGCGACCGCTCCGGCTATGCGGTCTTGGTCCAGGTGGGCGAGGGTTAGGTTGCTTACGCTGCTCATCAGGACCGAGAAGACCATCACCCGGCCGCTCTTGTTGAAGCAGTAGCCGGAGAGGTTGCTGACGCCGGTCAGGGTGCCGGTCTTGGTCCGGCAGCGGCCGTAGGCGGCGGTGCCGTGCATGCGGTCGGCGACGGTGCCTTCGTGGCCGGCGAGGGCGAGATCCTGGATGAAGTCTTCGCCCACGGGGTCTTCGCGCATCGCCAGGAGGAGGTTGACCACCTGGCGCGGGCTGGCGCGGTTGCTGCGGGTGAGGCCGGAGCCGTCGACGGCGTGGACGCCGGAGTCGTGGGAGCGGGCGAAGGCCTCGACCACCGAGGCCCCGGCGGCGGTGGTGCCGGCGCCGCCGAGCCGCGCCCCGACCAGCTTGATCAGCATCTCGGCGAAGAAGTTGTCCGACCAGACGTCGGTCGTGTTGACGATTCTGGTCAGCGTGGGGGAGCGGATCATCGCCACCCGCTGCGCGTTCGCCGGCGTCGCCCGCAGGGCCACCTGCGCCGGCACGGTGACGCCGGAGTTGCGCAGCGAGCGCGCCAGCGTGGCGGCAGCCAGCTTCGCCGGGTCCGAGGAGAAGCCGCTGGAGCTGGTCGAGCCGCTGAAGCCGGAGTTGAAGTCGAGCCCCGAGAGCGGGCCGATTTCCGAGCTGGACGCATAGCCCGAGTCGGCGACGCCGCGGAGGCGGTCGAAGATCGTGTCGTCGGCGTAGAGGCGACCGGTAACAGAGGTGATTCCGGCGGCCTTGATCTGCGGCGTCAGAGCGAAGATGTTGGTCCCGAGGCCGGCCAGGTAGCTGTCATAGAAACGCGGCGTCCCCAGCGTCGGGTCGCCCCCGCCCTGCAGGTAGAGGTTGCCGTGGAGGACGCCGTGGGCGTCGACCGGGCCGTCGCGGAAGACTTTGGTCGGGATCCGGGTTTCCGGCCCCAGCCGGGAGAGAGCGGTGGACGTCGTGAACAGCTTCATGTTCGAGGCCAGCGAACGCTGGCGCATCGGAGCGCTGGCGCAGACGACTTCGCCGCTTTCGGCCGCGACGACGAGCAGCCCGCTCGCCCCGCCACCTCCCTGGTGCAGCCAGGAGCGCATCTGGTTGCAGGTGCGGCTGGCTCCGGCGGCCGTCCCGGCGAGCAGCAGAAGTGCGGAAATTGCGACCGCGAGCAAGGTCGCGCTGCGTCTCATCGTCCCCTTCAACACGCGTAATCGGGAAGGTAGCGGCTGAGCCCGACCTCTGACCCTGGAATACTGCATGTTTCATGGGCAAGGTCGTAGACATCGAGTCCAAGCCTCGGCAGCGCTCCCCGCGGCGCAAGAAGCCCTCGAAGACCGCCCTCGTCCTCGGCGGCGGCGGTTTTACCGGCGGCGTCTACGAGATCGGCGCCCTGCGTGCCCTCGACCTGCTTGCGGTCAACAGCACGGTCAACAACTTCGACGTCTACGTCGGCACCAGCGCCGGCTCCTTCGTCGCCTCGATGCTGGCCAACGGGATCAGCCCCGACGAGATGATGCAGGTGATCAACACCCGCGTCCCCTCGGAGCTGGAGGACCTCGACCTCGACCGGGTCCTCAAACCCAACTACCTCGGCTTCCTCAGCAAAGCGGCGGCGCTGCCGCTGCGCACCGCGCAGCTGCTGGGCCGGCTGTCCAGGATCGGCGAGCTCTCGGCGATCGACATCGGCGTCGGCCTGGCGGAGGCGCTGCCGACCGGCCTCTACTCCGGGTCGGGACTGGCCGATTACGTCGAGGAAGCGCTCAGCACCGAGGAGCGCGTCAACGACTTCCGCCTGCTCGAGAGCGAGCTCTACCTGACCGCGACCGACCTCGACACCTGTGAGCGGATCGTCTTCGGCGAAGACGGGTGGACCGACGTGCCGATCTCCAAGGCGGTCGAGTGCTCGACCTGCCTGCCGATCGTCTACAAGCCGGTCGACCTGAAGGGGCGGCAGTTCGTCGACGGCGGCATCCGCTCGACCACCAACGTCGACATCGCGGTCGAAAAGGGCGCCAAGTTCATCGTCGTCGTCAACCCGCTGGTGCCCTACGTCAACGACTTCGAGAAGACGATCCCGACCGTGTTCGGGCGGCGCGTGCGGCGCGTCTCCGACATGGGCCTGCCGGCGATCGCCAACCAGACCTTTCGTCTAATAGCCCACCAGCGGCTCCACCAAGCGGTCCAGCAGTGGCAGGAGCGCTATCCCGGCGTCGACATCATCCTGCTCGAGCCCGAGCCCAACGACGAGTTGATGTTCGGCACCCCGATCATGGACTACTCGCGCCGCCTGCGGATCGCCCGCCACGGCTTCGAAACCGTCACCGCCACCCTCGCCCAGGACTACGACAAATACAAGGAGATCGCCGAGCGCCACGGCCTCGAAATCTCCGAGCGCCGCGTCCGCCGCGTCGTCGAACACGCCGCCGACGAGGAGCCCGAGCAGCTCTCCGCCTGGCGCCGCGTCCTCGAGCAGACCACGTCCGTCCTGCTGCGGCAGACGGGCGAGGCTTCCTGAGAGCACCCCAAAAGACCTACTTGCAATAATTGCAAGTAGGTGGCCTCGGCTTCTGCTGAAAAGGCTTTGAACCATCAGTCTCCCGCCGAGGTGGGAGCCGCTCTCCTCGTCCTTGCCGAGGATCAATGGTTTGAGCGTAAGTCGGCCCGAATCTCGCCGCGCGACCTGGCAGACACGTTGATCGGATTCGCGAACGCAGATGGCGGCCTCGTGGTTGTAGGCCTGCACGACGGTCGGGTGGAGGGAACGAAGGCCAGTGCCCCTCGCCTCAATGCCCAGATGCAGGCGAACATCGATTTCTGCACGCCGCCGGTTCGCGCCAAGACCCATCTGGTCGAGTGCGTTGACGACGAGGGGGATGGGGATCAACTTTTGGTCATCCAAGTCTCCTCGGGGGAATCTGTGCACTCGAACACGAAGGAAGAAGTCTTCCTGCGGGTCGGGGACGAGAATCGGAAGCTGAGCTTCGCCCAGCGGCAAGAGCTTCTCTACGACAAGGGACAGGCGACCTACGAGAGCCGCGCCCTGCCAAAAGCGGAATTCGATCGCCTCGACGACCAGCTGCTGACGGACTACGCGGAAACCGTTGGCGCTCCCGATCCCTTTCGGCTTCTTCGCGCCCGGGGCCTGTCGACGAAATTCGAGCTGACCATCGCCGGATGCCTCCTCTTCGCTCGTGTGCCGCAGGAGTTCTTCCCCGAGGCGTTCATCCGGGTCCTTCGCTGGCGCGGGGGCGAGCGTGGGTCGGGGGTGCATCAGCAATTGATCGAGGATCACATCGTCGAGGGCCCCATCCCTGATCAGTTGCTCGAGGCCCGAAACCACGTTCTGCGACTCCAGCCCACGAGGCGAGCGCTGATGGCGGATGGGAAATTCGGCAGCGTCGCTCTCGTTCCCGAGGATGCCTGGCTGGAGGGGATAGTCAACGCCGCTGTTCATCGCTCATACAGCGTCGCTGGAGACCATATTCGGGTTGAAATCTTCGACGATCGGATCGAGATCTCCAGCCCAGGGCGTTTCCCGGGGCTTGTGGATCCACATGACCCCTTGCAAACGACGCGATTTGCCCGAAACCCCAGGATTGCGCGGGTCTGCGCGGATCTCCACTTCGGCCAGGAGCTTGGCGAGGGTATCCGGCGGATGTTCGAGGAAATGCGAGCGGCAGGCCTCAGCGACCCCATCTATCGGCAGACTTCGGGGAGCGTCGAGCTGACGCTCCTCGCCGAGCCGGTAGATCGGCAGCTCGAGGCCCGCCTTCCGGAGCACGCGCGTCAGATTACGATGGAATTGCGCCGTGCCGGCAGGCTCAGCACCGGGGAGGTGGCCGAGATTCTGCGAGTGTCTCGACCCACCGCCCAGCGCGAGCTGGGAAGGCTGCGAGAGGCCGAGATCATCGAATGGATCGGAAACTCCTCTCGCGATCCTCGGGCCTACTGGCGCCTGAAATCCAGCTAAGACTTGAAAGCAGCTACTTGCAACTACTTGCAATAAGGCTTGAAAGAGCCTTTCAAGCCGCGTAGAGCTGCTCGATCGCGTCCTCGTGCTTCTGGGCGACGACGGCGCGCTTGACCTTCAGGGTGGGCGTCAGCTCGCCTGACTCCTGGGAGAGGTCATGGGGGAGGATGGCGATCTTCTTGACCTGCTCGACGCGGGCGAAGCTCTGGTTGATCTTCTCGACGTGGGCCTCGATCGCGGCCTTGACGTCGGGGTTGGCGGCGAGCTGGACCGGGTCCTCGGAGAGGCCGTGCTCCTGGGCGTATTTGACCGCCTCTTCGGGGTCGAGGGTGACCAGCGCCACCAGGTAGGGGCGGCGATCGCCGACGACCACGCACTGGGAGACCAGCGGCTGCTGCTTGATTTCGGCCTCGAGGTTGGCGGGAGTGATGTTCTTGCCGCCCGCGGTGATGATGATGTCCTTTTTGCGGCCGGTGATCTTGATGAAGCCCTCGGAGTCGACCTCGCCGATGTCGCCGGTGTGGAGCCAGCCGTCAACGATCGTCTCGGCAGTCGCCTCCGGGTTCTTGTGGTAGCCCTGGAAGACGTTGGGGCCCTTGACGAGGATCTCGCCGTCGTCGGCGATCTTCACCTCGCAGCCGGGGAACGGTTTGCCGATCGTGCCCACCTTGAAGTCCTCGGGGGTGGAGATCGTCGCCGCGGTCGAGGTCTCGGTCATCCCCCAGCCCTCGAGCACGAGCACGCCGGCGGCATCGAAGAAGCGCAGGATCTCGGGGTTGATCGGCGCCGCGCCGGAGACGGCGAGCCTGATGTTGCCGCCGAAGAGGTTGCGGATCTTCGACAGCACCTGCTTGTCGGCGAAGGCGTACTGGCGCTGCAGCAGGAAGCCTGGCTTGCCGTCGCTGCGTTCGACTTCGCGCATCTTCTCGCCGGTCTTGATCGCCCAGTCGAAGATGGCCTTTTTCAGCCCGCCCTCTTTTTCGATCGCGCTGGTCGCGGCGGTGTAGATCTTCTCGAAGATCCGCGGCACCGAGGGGAAGTAGGTCGGGTGCAGCTCCGCCAGGTTGGGCAGGATCTTCAGCGGGTCCCGCTCCCAGTAGGCGATCGTGGTGCCGAGGTCGTAGCTGCCGAACTGGATCAGCAGGGCGAAGGAGTGGGCGAGGGGCAGGTAGAGGTAGGTGACGTCGCCCTCCTCGATCACGGTCGTCTCGTTGACCATGTCGAGCATCGCCCGGTAGTTGCCGTGGCTGATGATGCAGCCCTTCGGCGGGCCGGTGGTGCCCGAGGTGTAGATGAAGGTGCAGATGTCCTCGCCGGTGACGGCTTCGTAGAGCTCTTTCCAGCGGGCGTCGTCTCCACCGGCGCCTTTGGCAGCGAGGTCCTCGCTCGAGATCGCGTCATCCGCGCTCCCGGTCATCAGCACGACGTGCTGCAGCTGCGGCAGCTGGTTGCGCACCGCCCGCACCTTCTCCAGCTGTTCGGCGTCCTCGACGACGACGACCTTCGAGTCGGAGTTCTCGAGCACGTAGCGGCACTCCTCCGGCGAGTTCGTCTGGTAGATCGGGACGACGACGGCGCCGATCGAGAGCGCGGCGAAGTCGAAGTAGGTCCACTCGGGGCGGGTGTTGCCGAGGATCGAGACCCGGTCGCCTTTCTGGACCCCGAGCTCGACCAGGCCGAAGGCGAGCGGACGGACGGTCTCCAGCACGTCGCTGAAGCTGCGGTCGACCCACTGCCCGCCCTCCTTGAACTTGACCGCGACTTCGGGTCCGTAGAGCTCTGCCGCCCGCGGCAGCAGATCGGCGATCGTCTTCGAGTGGGTACCTCTCCCCGACATCTGCCGGGGAGTCTAGTTCAGCGCCGAGCTGAGGACGTACTCTGGCGCGAGCTGCCCGACTGGACGTTGCGCAGCGAGCATTCGAACAGCGTCCGGTCGATCCGCCCGTGGTAGATCGGGACCCCCATCTGTACGCATTTCCCAATCACCTCCTGTCGCTCCATGTGCAGCTGGTCAGCGAGCTCTTCGGGCGTGAGGTGATGGGCCATGGATGGACCTCCCGGTCGTTGAAAGTAGGTAGCGACCATATTTACCGCTCGTGGCGGACGTGTCAATCTCAAATTTGCGGAGCTTGCGGGATCAGTCGGCGGCGCCCAATCGCGATAATGGGCGGCCGATGTCGGAAGCCACCGAAGTCGCCGTCAAGCCGCTGCCCCGCCGCGGCCGCTGGTGGGTAGCCCTGCTGCTCCTCCTGGGCCTGGTCGCGCTCGGCTACGCGATCGTCAACATCTCCACCCAGAAGCCCGACCGCGGCCTCGTCCACGTCGCCGGCATCTCCGAAGCGCAGGAAATCTTCGGCGGCGTCCCCCAGGAAGGCGTCCGGCTCGGCTCCAGCGACGCGCCGGTGACGATCCAGCTCTTCAACGACATCCAGTGCTCGGGCTGTCGCGATGCCTTCCTCGCGGCGATGCCGGGGCTGGTCGAAAAGTACGTGCGGCCGGGCGACGTCAAGCTCCTCTACCGCCACTACTCCAACTCCGAAGCGCCGCAGGAGCTCGGCTTCTACGGCGCCGAAGCGGCGGCCGAACAGGGCTATGGCTGGCCGTACATCTACCTCTTCTTCCGCACCCAGGAAGAAGCGAAGCGCTTCACCAGCAAGCCGGCCTTCGAAGGCTTCGAGAAATCGATCGCCGGCGGGGTCGAGGAACTGGAAATCGAAGAATGGGAGCGCGACCTCGAACAGAACGGCGGCACGGACGGAGCGATCTCCAAGCGTCTCGAAAGGGACGAGGAACTGGGTCGGAACCTCGGTATCCGGATCGGGGGAGGGATGGTCGTGAGCGGCCCCAACGGCACCCGCACCCTGCAGGAAGGCCCCTCGCTGCCCGAGATCGAAAAGGCGATCGGCGAAGTCGAATAGCGCAGCCGATATTCGACACACCTGGGTGTGTCGAAAATCGGATGCGCGTCAGGCGACCCGGCGCAGGCGCGCCCGCTGCCCGATCACGTCGCGCCACTCGGAGTCGACGATGTGGGCGGGGGCGGTGGTGGCGAGGAAGTCGCCCAGCACCGCCGCCAAGCCCTCCGGGTCTTCCAGGTTGGGGAAGTGGGCGGCGCGGGGGAGGGTCTCGAAGCGACAGTTGGGGATCGAGGTCTTGGCTTCGAGGCCGTGCTCGAGCGGGATCGTGCGGTCGCGCTCCCCCCAGACGATCAGGGTCGGCATCTCGCCGAGCAGGTAGAGACGGTCGCGGGCGCTCACCTTCTGGCCTTGGACGTCGATCACCGAGCGCAGCGTCTGCAGGAAGGCGCGCCGGGAGCCCGGCTCCTGCAGCGGTCCCAGCGCCCGCGCCACCGCCTGCAGGTAGACGCCGGTGTTGTTTCCACGCTCGCGCAGCTTGGCCCCGGCGGCGGCGATCGCGCCGACCAGCCGCGGCCGCGAAGCCATGCGCAGCAGCGTCGCCGAGCCGGGCAGAGCGGCGCCGCGCAGCAGCGGGCTGACGTCGTGCCCGAGGCCGCCGCTGGAGATCAGCGCCAGGCGCTCGGTGCGCTGGGGGAACTGGTAGAAGAACTGCATCGCGACGCCGCCGCCGAGCGAGTGGCCGACGATCGTCGCCCGCTCGACCCCGATCGTCGTCAGCAGGTCGCGGATCGCCGCCGCGTGAGCGCCCAGCGAGTAGTCTCCCCGCGGGGTCGCCGCTTCGCCGTGCCCGATCAGGTCCGGGGCGATCACCCGGTAGGAGCCGGCCAGCCGCTGCGCCACCTGCTCCCAGTGCCGCGAGGAGTTGATCATCCCGTGGATGAGTACGACGTCGGGCCCGCTGCCGAGCGTGCGGTAGACGGCCCGGTGCCCGTGCAGGTTCGCCTCGTGGACCTCGAAGGCGGGGGTGAGCGCCATGGCAAGACCCTAGCGCCGCTTGACCTTCCGCCGGTGGAGCCCCTCGTTGAGCGCTTCTAGGCTCGTTGATGAGCGAAGCGCTCGCTCACGAACCGTTGAAGAAAGTGCACCAAGTTCAGAAGGAGCGGCGATGCTTTGCCTTGAATGGTCACGACAAGCAGAATTGCGCCGATGGAGCTCATCGTCCAAGTCCAGTGCGCGACGGAGGCGACAACCTTCGCCCCAAGTGGGCCCAGGACGGGGAGCAGACCGAAAATCGCTATGGCAAGGCTCCCGATGACGAAGACGAGCCGCAAGGCGTCTACCAGCACTTCCGCTAGACCGCGTCTCGGGAAGGAGAACCGGGCTGCGGGTTCACGATAGATCCCCTCGAGCTTGGCGCAGTCGGTCAATGCGGCGGCGTAGTCCGACGACGAAATCTCTTCGCGCAGGAAGCGAAAGTACTCGGGTGAGACCCGCGTTGCTCCAGACACCACGGTGGGGTGTACTCGAGCCTCCTTTTTCACCGCCTCTTCTCGGGCTTTGGCGATGGGCCCTCGCGGCTTGACGCGGAGGGTTACTCCTGCCGTCTTGCGGGGACGCATCAGCAGCCGTGCGTACTCGCTGGAGTCGAGCTCTCCGACGAGGAACTTGTCGAAGTCGGGAGATGGCTCAATCCGGCGCAGGCGGCGACGCTGCCGCCAGCCTCCCCAGCGATAGAGCTCGTTGCGATTCTGGTCGGGCATACCCAGATCCTACGCCTCGAGGGCGAGCTTGAGGACGACGAACATCGCTCCGATCAAGGCGAGCATCTCGCCGTCGATCTCGTCGAACTCAGCGGTGGAGAGGGCGACCATGTAGTGCGGTTCGCCATGCAACTCGAACTCGACGGCCCGAGAGTCGGTGAATCCACCCTCTCTCTCCTTCCTTCGCAGGATCTCCTCGATCGCCTTCTGGTCCGGAGCGCAGTCGAGCGGGCAGCCGCTCTGTTCCTTGTACTGCCTCAGCAGCTTGCCTGCCGCCATGTCGACGTAGACGACTTCGTTGGGGACGCGGAGGATGCCGAGCTCGATCCTGTAGTTCTCGGCGCCGGTGGCGCGTGCCAGCACGTCGCGGGTGCTGCGCAGGCATTTGTGCTCGATCCAGTCTTCGGGGCTGAGTTCGTCCAGCCCCATTTGCCCCTCTTTGGCCTTCTCGAGACTGACCAGCACGTTGATGACGTGCTGGACGACCGCCCTCAGGCGGTCGTTTTCTTCGCCCGCCGGCATCAGCGTGGCGATCTGATCACGCAGTTTCTCGAGCTCCTGCTTGCGGCTGCGGCTCTCCCGCTGCGAGCTGATGACCTTCGTCTTCGCCAGGACGTGGAACCACCAGTTGACGGAGATGAGCGCGGCGGCGCTGAAGATCAGTCGCGGGAACAGGCCGGAGGACCAGGTGAGAGCCCCCGCCGTGCCGAAGATGAGCGTCAGGGAGGACGCGGTCAGCGATTGAGTGAAGGTTCCCTGGAAGAGCCCAATCGTCTTGCGTGCTGCGGTGCGGAACCGCTCAAACGACCAGGCGAGGGCGGCGAATCCGACGACCACGGCCACGCCTCCTCCGAGCGCGAGCACATGGGCATCGAGGCCGATCGAGGTGGCCGTCAGTGGGATGGCGATGGACAGGGTGACGACGGCAAAAGCTCTCAACTTCATTCCTCCGTGTGTCCCAGGCTGGCTGTCCAGCCAGTTCGAGTCAAAGAGTACACCGATCGGTGTCGGATTGGGAGACTTTTTCCTAGGACGATGAGGAGGAGCCGGCAAGCCGCTGCGCCACCTGCTCCCAGTGGGTGGCCAGGCCATCGTTCCCGCTCTTGGCGCTCAGCTGTCGCGCAGGGTGAAGTCGAAGGGGACCTCGCCGGAGGCGGGATGCGCAGGAACCCCGGGGTCTCGTCGGTGAAGAAGACTCGGCGAAGCGCGGAAAGGTGGGGGAGTCGGCGTGGCCGTCGTAGAGGATGACGCGCAGTCGCCCCGACAGCGTCGCGTAGCGGTCGGCCTGGTGGCGGTGCATGCCCCAGCCCTTGATCCGGCCCGGCGCGACGGGGATCGTGTAGGCGTAGACGGCCGGCTCCTCCCAGAAGGGGTGGTCGAAGTTGACCGTCTCCATCAGCGATCCGCGATGGTCGCCGTGGACGACCGCGCGGGTATGGACGACGCCCTCGATCTGCCCGCTCGGGCGCCCGTCCGCGTCGACGGGCGGGGTGTCCCGGACCCCTTCGGGGCTGACTACCTCTGGGTCTTGCATTCAGGATCGAGCGTGGACGAGCCGAGAGCGATCACCGGATAAACCTACCCCAGCTTCGCCAGCTCCTTCGTCGAGCGGCCGGAAGCCTGAGCAGAGGGCGCGCATCCAGCCGATCCGGCCGTCGCGGTCGAAGGCGTCCGTTTCCTTGGCCGCGAGGGCGGTGGCGAACTCGCGACCCAGGGTTTCCTCTGCCATGCGGGATCATCGAGGCGGGCGAGGACCCTGTCAACGCGGTGTTTGAGGTCACAATTTGTGACCTCAAAGCAGGAAGAGGAGTTATTAGTCGTCGCGGACCCTGAAACCCACGGGTCTATGGGGACGCGCGGGTGGAACGATCAGCTGGTGCAGGGCCTTGAAGATCTGTTCTAGCTGTTTGTCGTGCTGGTCGAGGCGACCGGTCATCTCTTTTTCAAGCTCCTCAAGCCGCTCCTGAAGCGCAGCGTAGGAGTTGGCGGCGCGGCGAAGCTCGACGAAAGTCCGCATGATCTCGATGTTCACGGCGATGGCTCGATCGCTGCGAAGGACGCCGGAGAGCATGGCAACTCCCTGCTCGGTGAAGACGTAGGGCGCATAGCGCCTACCGCCTCGGCTCTCGTTTGAGGTTGCAATTTGTGACCTCAAAGCCTCGGTCTCGGCTCTATTGAGCTGGAACATGAAGTCTTCGGGGAAGCGCTTCAGGTTGCGTTTGACCTGCTGGATCAATCGCTTGGTCTCCTCCCCATAGAGTTCAGCGAGGTCTTCATCCAGCATGACTTGCCGCCCGCGGATCACAAAAATCCTCTTTTCGATTGCCGGTGCGACGACCAGCTCCAGCGACGCGGTTTGCTCTTTGGGCTCTGCCATCCACACCAGGGTGACAGATAGGCCGGATGGAGTTGTCTACATCGGGGCGCCCGGATTTGAACCGGGGACCTCACCGACCCGAACGGTGCGCGCTACCAGGCTGCGCCACGCCCCGAGAGGGGCGATTATCTCAGAGCGGGGGATGGGGCGCGGGGAGAGGGGTCGAGCGCTACTTTGGGTAGGGAAATGGGTCCATTCAGATGAAGATGGCGCGGAGGCTGATTCTGGTTGGGGTCCTGGCGGTGCTGGCGATGGCGCCGGCGACCGCGCACGCCTACCTGCCGCCGGGCTTCATCGGGATCTCGCCGCAGAACCCGGGCACGGCCAAGGACTACAGGCTGATGTCGGAAGCCGGCATCTACAGCGTCCGCCTGCCGCTCAACTGGGCCGGGATCGAGCCGGAAAACCCCGCCTTCGCCGAACGGCACTGGGAGGGCTTCGACCACGAAGTGAGGCTGGCGGCCGAACAGGGGCTGACCGTCTTCCCGTTCATCACCGCCTCGCCCGAATGGGTCACCTCGCAGGGGATTGACCTGCCGGTCGCCAACCCCTGGCAGCGCCGCGCCTGGGCCTCGTTCCTGCGCGCGGTCGTCGACCGCTACGGGCCGGATGGCACCTTCTGGCGCGAAGAAGAGGAAAACGAAGACCTTCACTACCTGCCGATGCGCCGCTTCGAGATCTGGAACGAGGAGAACATCGTCACCTTCGCCGCCGACCCCGAACCGGCCCGCTTCGCCCAGCTGATCCGGATCGCCGGCCGGGTCATCCACAACCGGGTGCCGGGCTCGAAGGTGATCGTCGGCGGCCTCTTCGGCCGCCCGCTGCAGATCCCCCCCAACATCGCCTCCGGCGACTTCCTCTCCCGGCTCTACCGCGCCGGCAACGTCAAGCGCTTCTTCGACGGCGTCGCCCTCCACCCCTACGTCGCCGACGCGCGGGCGATGGGGGCGCAGCTGCGCAACCTGCGCCGGATCATGCGCCACCACCACGACGGTGGCACGCCGCTCTACGTGACCGAGCTGGGCTGGGGCTCGGAAAGCGGCCCGACCCGCTGGCAGCGCGGCCTCTGGGGGCAGGCCAACCAGCTCTCCAAGTCCTTCGCGATGCTCTCGGCCAATCGCGTGCGCTGGCGGATCGGCGGCGCCTGGTGGTTCACCTGGTCCGACGAAGGCGGCAGCTGCGTCTTCTGCCGCTCGGCCGGGCTGCTGACGGCGGACCGAGAAGCGAAGCCCGCCTGGTACCGGTTCAACGAATGGACCGGCGGCGACCCGGAGACGGTGCCCCGCGAGGGCAGCGAAAAGTCCCAGCAGGGAGAAGAAGCCAAGCCGGAATAGTTAGGCTCCGAGTCGGACTTCAAAACCGAAAAGGAGCAACGCGATGGCTTTTTCTGTACCTGACCTGCCGTACCCCTACGACGCGCTCGAGCCTCACATCGACGAGGAAACGATGCGCATCCACCACGACAAGCACCACCAGGCCTACGTCGACAAAGCCAACGCCGCCCTCGAGGGCACCGAGTGGGCCGACCGCGACGTCGAGGACGTCCTCCGCAACCTCTCCAGCCTTCCCGGCGACAAGCAGGCGGCGGTCCGCAACAACGCCGGCGGCCACTACAACCACACGCTCTTCTGGCAGATGATGAGCCCCGACGGCGGTGGCGAGCCCGGCGGCGAGCTGGGCTCGGCGATCGGCGAGACCTTCGGCTCCTTCGACTCCTTCAAGGAGGAGTTCAAAAACGCCGGCATCGCCCGCTTCGGCTCCGGTTGGGCCTGGCTGGTCAAAGACTCCTCCGGCCTCGCCGTGGTCTCGACCCCGAACCAGGACTCGCCGATCTCCGACGGCACCACGCCGCTGCTCGGCGTCGACGTCTGGGAGCACGCCTACTACCTGAAGTACCAGAACAAGCGCCCGGAATACCTCGACGCCTTCTGGAACGTCGTCAACTGGGACTATGTCGCCGAGAGGTTCGCTTCGTAGCTCGGCCGCTCTGAGGCGGCGGGAACCTGCTCCATTGCGTGCTCGGCAAGTGCGGTGATCGTCAGGCTGGGGTTGACGCCGACGTTCGCCGGCACCGCCGAGCCGTCGCAGACGAGCAGGTTCTCGTAGCCGAAGACGCGCTGCCGCGCGTCGACCACCCCGTCCTCGGGGGAATGGCCGATCACCGCGCCGCCGAGGATGTGGGCGGTGCTCGGGATGTTGAAGAGGGCCTCCGTGACCGAGCTCTGGGCGATGCCGCCGGTGCGCTTGGCGAGCCATTCGGCCGCCTCGTTGGCGACCGGGATGAAGGTGGGGTTGGGCTTCTCCGGGTCCTGTTCGGTCTGCAGCATGACGTTGCCCGAGGGCAGCTTCTTCGGCCGTAGCGCGATCGCATTGTCGAGCGTCTGCATCACCAGGAGGATGATCGTCCGCCGCGACCAGCCCTTCGGCCACAGCATCTTGGCGAAGCGGACCGGGTGGCGGAGGAGCTGCCCCAGCAGCTTCAGCGGCCGGGTGACGCGGGTGCCGTCGCCGACCAGGAGGGTGTAGAGCATGCTCATCGAGTCGCCGTCGTTGCCATAGCTGACGGTCTCGATGTGGGTGTCGGCGTCGGGGTAGATGCTGCCGCTGATCGCCACCCGTTTGGTCAGGTCGTCCGGGTAGTCGTCGGGGACGGTGACGGCGAGGATCATCTCGCTGTTGGTGCGGACCAGCTCGCCGAGGCGGGCTGAGATCTTCGGCAGGGCTCCGTTCAGGCGGCAGCGCTGCAGCAGCTTGTTGGTGCCGAGGGCGCCGGCGGCGACGACGACGCCGCGGGCGGTGATGGTGCGGCGGCCGCGGCCCGGGATCATGCCGGAGCGCTCGCTGGTGATCGCGTAGCCGTCACTACCGTCGGCGGCGCCGAGCGGGCGGATCTCGGTCACCATCCGGTCCGGCGTCACCTCGACCCCGCGCTGCTCGGCCAGGTAGAGGTAGTTCTTGACCAGCGTGTTCTTGGCGCCGTGGGGGCAGCCGACCATGCAGCGCCCGCAGAGGCTGCAGCCGGTGCGGTCCGGGCCCTCGCCGCCGAAGAAGGGGTCCGGGACGGTCTTGCCGGGCTCGCCGAAGTAGATCCCGACCGGGGTCTTCTGGTAGGTGTCGCCGACCCCGATCGCCTCGCCGTACTCGCGCAGGAGGTCGTCGGCGGCGTCGTCGGTCTTCACCTGGGTGACGCCGAGCATCCGCTGCGCTTCGGCGTAGTGGGGGGCGAGCTCGCTCTCCCAGTCGGCGAGGTCGGACCATTGCGGGTCCTTGAAGAACTTCGCGGGCGGCACGTAGAGCGTGTTGGCGTAGCCGAGGCTGCCGCCGCCGACGCCGCAGCCGCTGACGACCGAGACGTCTTTGAAGGTGGTGAGGCGGAAGATGCCGCGCAGGCCGATCCGCGGCGCCCAGAAGTAGCGGCGGAGGTCCCAGGTCGATTTCGGGAAGTCCTTGTCGGTGAAGCGTTTGCCGCACTCCAGGACACCGACCTCGTAGCCCTTTTCGGCCAGGCGCAGGGCGGAGACGGAGCCCCCGAACCCGGAGCCGATCACCACCCAGTCGTAGTCGTACTGGCTCATCAGCCAGTCCAGCCTATCGGGCGCGTTCCCGGCTCAGATTTCGCCGGGCTCGAGCGGCCGGAAGTCGCTGGTGCGAGCGCCGCAGACCGGGCAGAACCAGTCGCCGGGGATGTCCTCGAACGCCGTGCCGGGGGGGATGCCGCCGTCGGGATCGCCGATCGCGGGGTCGTAGATGAACCCGCAGCTGTCGCAGATCCAGAGGGTCGCGTCTTTGGTCTCGGTGGTCATGCCCTGAATGTTAGAGACCGCTATTTGCCGAAGCTGACCTGCGGGGTGGCGCGATCGGCTTCGTCGATCTCGAAGTAGTCGCGCGCGGTGAAGCCGCCCTGGTTGGCGATGATCGAGCCCGGGAACTGCTGGATGTCCGTGTTGTAGGACTGGACGTTGGAGTTGTAGATCCGGCGTGCGGCCTGGATCTCGTCCTCGAGCTCGGAGAGGTTGCGGCTGAGCTGCTGGAAGTTCTCGGTCGCCCGCAGGGTCGGGTAGTTCTCGGCGACGGCGCGCAGTTCGGTCAGGGCGCCGGTCAGTTTCGACTCGGCTTTGGCGGTGTCGGCGACGGTCGAGGCCTGCATCGCCTCGGCCCGCGCTTTGGTCGCTTTTTCGAAGGTCGCGCTCTCGTGCTCGGCGTAGCCTTTGACCGTCTCGACCAGGTTGGGGACGAGGTCGTGGCGGCGTTTGAGCTGGACGTCGATCCCGCTCCAGGACTCGTCCACCCGGTTGCGCGAGGCGATGATCCCGTTGCGCTTGCCGATGTAGTAGAGGACCGCGATGACGAGGATCGCGACGACGACGATGATGACGATGGTCATGGAGGCTCCTGTGGTCGGACCGGGCTTGGAGGCATCCTAACGCCGCGGCGTTCGTCTTTTGTACCCCCTACGGGCAACAAAGGACGAACGCCGGGTCATAGGATCGCCGCGTGGGCGCGAAGCAGGAAGCGCAGGAATGGGTCGAGACGGTGCGTCGCTATGGCGAGCGCCACGACCTCACCTACGAGTCGGTCGGCGGGATCAACCCGAAAGACGGGCCGGTGGCGCTCTGCGTCGGCGGCGTCAACCGCCTGACCGGACAGCTGGCCGAAGGCTTCTGGGGCGCCTGCTGCGACGCCGACGAAAAGGAAGTCGGCGGCCTCTTCAACAAGGCGGTGCTGCCGAGCGCGCTCCTCGCCAAGGCCCACATGCCCGACCTGGCGCAGGTCGTGCCGGCCTTCAACGTCGAGTCGATCGAGGGGCACGAGGTGGTGACGCAGAAGCTCTCCCGCAAGGTCGAGTTCGAGTCGATCGACTTCAACAAGCGCTTTTGGGCGACGGTGCCGAACGAGTACGACCCGATCTCCCTGCGCGAGCTCTTCAGCCCCGGCTTCCTCGGCTGGGTGACGACGATCACCGGCGAGATCGACTTCGGCATCAACGACCGCCAGCTCTGGTTCCTCTGGCGGCTGCGCGAGCGCAGTGAGGAGGAACTGAAAGCGGTGCTGAAAAACGCCGGGCAGCTGTTCAAACGGCTGCAGGCGGAGATGGAAGAGAGCGGCATCCACACCTATCCGCCCGGCCCCTGGCACGCGGGGCTGGCGCCCTTCCCGGACGCTTAGTCGGCGGGGTAGCCGGGCTCGCCGGGGAGGACGACGCGCGGTTCGGCGCCGTCGTCGGCGATGACCTTGGGCAGGATCGGCTCGATCGTGCGCTCGCGGTAGGCGGCGAGCGCCTCGTCGGAGGTGCCGAACTCAGCCAGCCAGCCGAGCTGGGTGCGAGTCGGGAAGGAGAGGACCAGCTCGCCGGCCTCCTGGGCGTCGAGGGCGGCTTGGGGTTGGAACCAGCGCGCCTCGGTGGTCTCGATCCCGTCCGGCTGCGGCGGCGTGTGAGCCGGGGCGAGGGCGAGGAAGAACCAGGCGTCGAAGCGGGTCACGATCACCTCTGGGGTGATCCAGCGGGTGAAGGGGACGAGCTCCTCCTCGGCCGGCAGCTCGATCCCCGCCTCCTCGGCGAGCTCGCGGACCGCACAGGCGCGCAGGCCGGCTTCCTCGGCGCCGTCGGCCTCGTCCAGCGAGCCGCCGGGGAAGACCCAGACGCCGGGCATGAACTTCGCCTCCTCGCTGCGCCGCAGCATCAGCACCTCCAGAGCGCGCTGGGCGTGCTTGCCGCCGCGCCGCAGGAGCACGATCGAGGCGGCGGGACGGGGCGTCGAGGGAGGTCCGAAATTCGGCAGCTCCGCGGGTCCGCGCCGTCGCTCCTCCATCGGCAGGAGCCTACGCGCTCAGTGCAGGACGCGGCGGCGCTCGCGGCGGACCCAGGCGCGGTGGGTGAGCCAGGCGAGGAGCGCGATCAGGGCGATCGGTCCGAGGATCGCCAGGGCGACGACGGTGATCGCGGCGGCAATGGCGAGGATGTGGCCGGCGTCGTGGAAGGCGTCGCCGATGCCCCAGGCGCCGCCGCCGGTCGATTCTTCGGCTTCGCCGGTGACGATCCGCAGCGAGACGCGTGAGTAGTCGGCGCGCTTGTGCAGGTGGTCGAGCTGGGCCGCGAGGCGAGCGGCGTGGTGGCGTTCGTGGTGCAGCTCGGCTTCGACCGCTTCGCGTTCGGATTCGACTTCTGCCGCCTCGAGCTGGGCAAGCAGGCTGTCGATCCGCGCCCGCGATTCCTGCAGCAGTTCGGCGGCGCTGACGGTGGGGGCGGTGATGTCGGCGGTCGCTTCATGGCGCGAGCGCACCGTGTCGATTTCCGAGAAGGCGGCGAGGGCGTCGGGCAGCTTGGCGCTGGGGATCAGCAGTTCGAAGGTGGCGCCGGCTGCGCCCGCCTTCCCCTGTCGGGTTGAGGAGCGCATGACGATGCCGTCGTTGGCGTGGACAGCGGCGAAGACCTTGGCGGCGTCGCCAGCGACGTCGTGCGGTTCGGCGCCGAGGATGATCTCGGCCGAGCGTTCGACGTCGCGGTGGCGGAAGCTGCCATTCACTGCTTCGGCCGACTCGCTGGAGGCAGCACTGCTCGCGGAAGGGATCACGGGTGCTTCGGCTTCGTATTGCACCCCGCTGGCTTCAGGGCCACCTGCGGCTGAAGGCTGGCTCGGGCTGTTGTAGTGGCCGGCTCCGTCGAAGTTCTGCGGAGTTCCGGAGCTCTTCGGCGGCGCGTGCTCGACCGCTTGGGCGATGACGTGGCGGGAGTGGCTGGGTTCGTTGGAGGCGACGAGCACCGTCGTCACCGCGATCGCCGCCAGCACCGCTCCGCCGCCCGCCAGCAGCAGACGCCGGGGGTGCGCCGGTCCTTTGTTCCGCATAGCGGTCCAAAAGTCCGGCGGACTCTTCAGGGACAGGCGCGAGCGCCGCGGGAAGCCCGCGGCGGCGCACTGGTCGAGCTCGGCGGCGAACTCCGGGCGCGGCGTCGGGCGCAGGGCGCGGAGGTCGGCGATCAACTGGTCGTCCCTAGGCGGTTCCATCGCATGCCTCCCTCAGCTTGGTCATGGCGCGGTGCAGCTTGGTGCCGGCGTTCGACTCGGAGATGCCGAGCACCTGGGCGATCTCGCGGTTTTCCAGGCCGGCGAAGAACTTGAGCGCAATCAGCTCGCGCTCGCGCGGCGCCAGCCGCTCCAGGGCGGCCGAGACGGCGAGACGGCGCTCGCTGCGCTCGGCGCCTTCCTCGGCGCCGAGGCCGTCGAGGTCGGCCGGCTCGGCGGTCAGCTCCGTCTGACGACCGCGGCGGCGCAGCTCGTCGAGGGCGGCGTTGCGGGCGATCCCGAACAGCCACGCCCGCGGCTCGCCGCGCTCGGGGTCGAAGCGGCGGCGCTTGCGGTAGGCGCGCTCGAAGGCGGCCGCGGTCACTTCCTCGGCCGCGGTGGCGTCGCGCAGCAGGCCGGCGACGTAGGCATAGACGTCGTCGCGGCTGGAGCGGTAGAGGCGGTCGAAGGCGAGGTCGGCAGCGCGCGGCGCGTCCTTTGCCTCTGCGACCAACGTCTGCTCCATGCCCGTACTACGGCCGGAATCAGGATCCATCACGGCCAGTATTCAGCGACCGCTGAATTTTGGTCCCTATGGCGGTCACTTTTCAGCGACCGCTGAATTTGGCGGCCTGCTTAGGCGGCTTGGGGGAGCTCGGCCGCCGGAGCTGAGGCGACTGCTGCCCGGACCGACTCGGCGGCGATGCCGACCAGCTCGCGCAGCTCGTCCTCGGAGATCGAGAGCGGCGGCATCAGCACCACCGTGTTGCCGAGCGGGCGGATGAAGGCGCCGCGCTTGCGCGCCTCGATCGTCACCCGGTGGCCCATCCGCAGGGCGTCGTCGTGGTCGCCGAGGTCGATCCCGACCATCACGCCCTTCTGGCGCACCTCTGCGACCTCGGGCATCGCCGCCACCTCGTCCAGCAGCTCTTCGAAGAGGGCGATCTTCGGCTGCAGCCGCTCCAGCGTCCGCTCCTGCTCGAAGACGTCGAGGTTGGCCAGCGCCGCCGCGCAGGCGAGCGGGTTGCCGGTGTAGGTGTGGCCGTGGAAGAAGGTCTTGAACTCCTCGTAGGCGCCGAGGAAGCCCGCGTAGATCTCCTCGCTCGTCAGCGTCGCCGCCAGCGGCAGGTAGCCGCCGGTGATCCCCTTCGCCAGGCACATCAGGTCCGGCGCCACACCTTCCTGCTCGCAGGCGAACATCGTCCCGGTGCGCCCGAACCCGGTCGCCACCTCGTCGCAGACCAGCAGAACGCCGTGGCGGTCGCAGAGCTCGCGGGCGGCGCGCAGGTAGCCCTCGGGCTGGACGATGATCCCCGCCGCGCCCTGGACCAGCGGCTCGACCATCACCGCGGCGATCTCCTCGCCGTGGGCGGCGAGGACGCGCTCGAGGTCGGCGGCGTCGCCGGGCTCGGCGACGTGGGTCTCAAACAAGAGCGGGCGGTAGGTCGAGTGGAAGAGGTCGATGCCTCCAACTGACACAGAACCGATCGTGTCGCCGTGATAGGCCTCGCGCAGGCGGACGAACTTGGTCCGCCGGGCGTGCTCGCCGCCGCGCTGCTGCTGGTACTGGAAGGCGATCTTCAGCGCGATCTCCGCCGCCGTGGAGCCCGAGTCCGAGTAGAAGACACGCGAGAGGCCGTCTGGCGCGATCTCGACCAGGCGCGCCGCCAGCTCGGTCGCGCCGGGGTGGGTGAGGCCGAGCATCGTCGTGTGGGCGACCCGGTCGAGCTGCTCGCGGACGGCGCGGTCGATCGCCGGGTGGCGGTGGCCGTGGACGTTGCACCACAGCGCCGCCGTCCCGTCCAAGTAGCGCCGGCCCTCGGCGTCGAACAGGTAGGAGCCCTCGCCGCGCTCGATCACCAGCGGCGCTTCCTCGCTCCAGCCCTGCTGTTGGGTGAAGGGGTGCCAGACGTGTTCGCGATCGAGCTGTGCGTAGTCCGGCATGGGCCGCACGTTAGCCCCGGGTGCGGCGGGAGCCCGCTGCCGAAAAGTGCCGAGTTAGCGCGTTGCTAGCTTCGCCTCCATGAAGCGAATCAACATCGCAGCGCCCGAGTTCACCTATGACGGCGAGGACCCTGAGGGCTTCCGCAGCGGCCTGGCCCGGCTCGGCAAGCTGCTCGACGGCGCCGAGGAATCAGGCATCAGCGTCTACGAGCTGCCGCCCGGCCAGGCGGTCTGCCCGTACCACTACGAGTGTGGGGAGGAGGAGTGGCTGCTGGTGTTGGAGGGGACGCCGACCCTGCGCACTCCCGAGGGCTCCGAGCGGCTCGAGCCCTGGGACGTCGCCTTCTTCGCGAAGGGGCCGGCCGGCGCCCACGGCATCCGCAACGAGACCGACCAGACCGCCCGCGTCCTCATGTTCTCCACCGTCGTCATCCCCACCGCAACCGTCTATCCCGACAGCGACAAGGTCGGCATCTGGACCGGCGACCCGGAGACGGACGTGATGGTCCGCCGCGAGAGCAAGGTCGACTACTTCGACGGCGAGTGATATCGCTCACATAAGCAACTATTGCTCTTTAGAAATAGTTGCGCACATGCAATGATTGTCTGGATGCATGCGACGGATTTGAAAGCGATCGCCGAGGCCTCACGCGAGGAGGTCGGGCCGGCTGAGAAGGAGACCGCCGCTCGGCTGACGGCGCTGATGCACCACGTCTTCCTCTACGACCGCGGCAACCAGCTGCGGGTGATCGAGGAGACGGGGCTCTCCATGACGCAGTGCAAGGCGTTGCTGGAGCTGGGGGGCTTGGGCCACCAGGAGCCGCACCCCTGGCAGGTCAGCGACCTGGCCGAGCTGTTCGGCGTCTCCGTGCCCTCGATGAGCCGCGCGGTCGACGCGCTGGTCAAGGCGAAGCTGGCGACCCGGGTCGAGGACCCCGAGGACCGCCGCGTGCGCCGGGTGAAGATCACGGCCAAGGGCAAGGACCTGGTCGCGACGATCGTCACCGTCCGCATGACCGGAATCGAGGCCTTCGTGACGACCCTCACCCCGGCCCAGCGGCGCAAGCTGGACGCTGCGGTGGAGGCGCTGATGGATCGCGAGGACCTCGCTCAGACCTACGAGCACCTGAAGAAGGGAAGTGAGCTCGCTTGACGCGATACAGCCACCTGATCACCGACGACAACCGCAAGTGGTGGACGCTCGGCGCGATGTGCTTCGCGCTGTTCATGATCATGCTCGACAACACGGTCGTGAACGTCGCCCTGCCCTCGATCCAGAAGGACCTGGGGGCCTCGATCAGCGGGCTGGAGTGGACGATCAACGGCTACACGCTCTCCTTCGCGGTGCTGCTGGCGACCGGCGGCCGGCTCGGCGACATCTTCGGCCGGCGGCGGATGTTCCTCAGCGGCGTCGTCATCTTCGCCCTCTCCTCGGCAACCGCCGGCTTCGCCGCCGACGAGACCTCGCTGGTCATCAGCCGCGTGGTCCAGGGCGTCGGCGCGGCGCTGATGATGCCGGGGACGCTCTCGATCATCACCGACGCCTTCCCCGCCCACGAGCGCGGCAAGGCGATGGGCACCTGGGCCGGCGTCTCGGCCCTGGCGCTGGCGGTCGGGCCGGTGCTGGGCGGCTTCCTCACCGAGCACGTCAGCTGGCGGGCGATCTTCTACATCAACATCCCGGTCGCGATCGGGGCGGTGCTGGCGACCACCTTCGCCGTGCGCGAGTCGCGCGACACCTCGGTCGGGCGCGACGTCGACTACGCCGGGGTCGCCGTTCTCACCGCCGGGCTGACCGCGCTCATCCTCGCCCTGGTCGAGGGCAACAGCTGGGGCTGGGGCTCGACCGAAATCGTCGCCCTGCTGGCCGTTGCGGCCGCGGCGGTGCCGGTCTTCGTCGCGGTCGAGAACCGGGTGAAGGCGCCGATGGTGCAGTTCGACCTGCTCAGCGACCGCAACTTCCTCGCCGCGGTCGTGGTGGCGATGATCATCAGCTTCGCGATGCTGGGCGTCTTCTTCTTCCTCGCCCTCTACATGCAGGACATCCTCGGCTACTCGCCGCTGGAGGCGGGGGTGCGGTTCCTGCCCTCGACCCTGATGATCGTCGGCGTGGCGCCGGTGGCGGGACGGCTGTCCGACCGCTTCGGGCCACGCTGGCTGATCGCCGGCGGGCTGGTGCTGGTCGCCGCCTCCCTGTTCAGCTTCAGCCGGATCGCGGTCGACTCGAGCTACCTCGACCTGCTGCCCGGGTTCATGCTGCTCGGCATCGGCATCGCGATGACGATGTCGCCGATGACGAGCGCCGCGATGAACGCGGTGCCGGTGCAGAAAGCCGGGATCGCCTCCGGGGTGCTCTCGATGTTCCGCATGGTCGGCGGCAGCCTCGGCGTCGCCGTCACCGGCGCGATCTTCCAGGGCCTGGTCAGCTCCCGGCTCGACTCGCTGCTGAGCGGCAGCGGCGTCACCGCCGCCCAGCGCGACTCCGTCTCCGAACAGCTCGGCGGCGGCGGGGTGGCCAAGGTGCCGGGACTGGACACGGCGCAGACCAAGCAGGTGATGGCCGCCGGCGGCGAAGCCTTCGTCTACGCCCTCGGCCACGCGATGACCGTCTCCGGCTTCGTCGCCCTGCTGGGAGCGGCGATCGGCGCGACCGCGATCCGGGCCAAGAGCCGGACGCCGACCACGGTCGAGGCCGCCGAGGCCGAGGCCAACCCCGGCGGCGAGGCGCTCGCGGCCGAGGAGGTAGCGGCGGCTTAGCCGCTGGAGGGCGCTCGGGCGGCATAGGCTGCCGCCCGATGCTCGTCCTCCTCCCACCGTCGGAAGGCAAGGCCACGCCTGAGGCGGGCGACCCAGTTGACCTCGGCGCGCTCGCCTTCGCTGAGGAGCTGCGCGAGCAGCGCGAAGAGCTGCTCGAGGCCCTAGATCCCGATCTGCGGACGGCACCCGCGGCACCCGCGGCCGAGATCTACACCGGCGTCCTCTTCCAACGCCTGTGCCTGCCGGAGCTACCGGCAAAAGCCCAGCGCCAAGTCCTGATCGCAAGCTTCCTCTGGGGCATGGTCCGCCCCGAAGACCGCATCCCCCACTACCGCTTCTCCCCAAAGACGCGCGTGGACGGCATCGGCCCCCCGGCGACCTACTGGCGCCCAGCGCTGGCAGATGCGCTCCCCGACAAAGAGGGCGAGCTGATCGTCGACATGCGCTCCGGCGCCTACACCGCCGCCTGGAAACCGAAACGAGCAAGCCTCCTGGCAGTCCGCGCTTTCACGGAGAGCGCTGGCGAGCGCAAGCCGGTCACTCACATGACGAAGGCAGTACGAGGGGACGTTGCGCGAGCGCTGCTCAAGGCGAAGAAGCCGCCCACTGATTCCGAGTCCGCAGCCGCTCTCGCCGAGTCCGCCGGCTTCACCGTCGAGCTCAGTAAAGGAAGCCTCGACGTGATCATCTGAACCCACTGCCGACGGGACGAAAACGGCCCTATATAGGCCGAAATCGTCCCGTCGGTCTAGATGGGCAGGCCTGGCCAGGTTTCGGTGGCGCTGAGGTCTAGCTGCGGCAGGGCGTGGACGGGGAGGTCGGCTCGGGCGGCAATCGTTTCACGATTGGAGCGCTCGATTTGAGTGGGGTGCGCGGGCCAGGGAGTGATGACGATGGCGGCGACGTGGAGGTTGGCGGTGCGGGCGGCTTCTACGGTTAGGAGGGTGTGGTTGATGGTGCCTAGGTGGGGGGTGGCGACGATTACCAGGGGGTAGCCGAGGTCGGTGGCTAGGTCTCGGATTAGGTAGGTGGGGGTGAGGGGGACTAGGAGGCCGCCTACTCCCTCGCAGACGAGGATGTCGGCGTTTTCGGCGGCGGTGTGGGCGGTTTGGCGTAGGCGCTCGGGGTCGATCTGCTCGCCGGCCATTGCTGCTGCTAGGTGGGGGGAGGCGGGCGGTCCGTAGCGGTAGGGGGCGATTTCGTCGTCGCTTTGGTCTGAGCCGGAGGCCCGCCGTAGTAGGGCATGGTCGGTCTCTACTCCTTCGTCCAGTCCCGTCACTGCCGGCTTGAAGACGTGGACCTTTTGGCCTTCGCTGGCGAGGGTGTGGGCGATCGTTGCGGCTACCACGGTCTTGCCGACCTCGGTGCCGGTGCCGGTGACGAAGATCCCCTTGGCGGGCATGCTTGTTAGGCGGCGATGGCGGTGGGGGGCAGGAGGCCGATCTCCCGCGCTGCCGCGCCGATCACTCTTGCCGCTCGGCGCAGCTCTTCGGGCTGGTGCGTCGCCATCACCGTCAGGCGCAGGCGGGAGGAGCCCTCGGGGACCGTCGGCGGGCGAATTCCCTGGGCGAAGACGCCCTGCTCCAGCGCCCGCTCGCAGAGTGCCATCGCCGCCTCGGCCTCGCCGACCTCGATCGGGACGATCTGCGTTTGCGAGCCGCTTGCGTCGAGGCCCTCCCGCGCCAACTCCACGCGCAACGCTTTGGCGTTGGACTGCAGGCGCTCGGGCAGCTCGGGCTCGGCTTTGAGCAGGTCGAGGGCCGCCAGCGCCGCGCCGAGGACTGGCGGCGGGGGCGCGGTGGAGAAGATGAACGGGCGGGCGGTGTTGACGAGGAACTCGGTGGTCTCGGCGCTCGCGCAGGCGTAGGCGCCGTAGGAGCCGAGTGCCTTGCCGAGGGTTCCGACCACTACGTCGACCTCAGCGCTGAGGCCGGCGGCGGCGACTGAACCGCGCCCGCCGGGACCGATCGCGCCGGTCGCGTGCGCCTCGTCGACCATCAGCCGCGCCCCGTGGCGCCGTGCCAGCTCCAGTAGCTCCACCAGCGGCGCCACGTCGCCGTCCATCGAGAAGACTCCGTCGGTGACGATCAGCGCCGGCTTGCCCCGCTGGTGGTAGAGCGCCCAGGCCAGGTGTTCGAGGTCGCAGTGGCGGTAGACGAAGGTCTCGGCCCGCGAGAGGCGGCAGCCGTCGACGATGCTGGCGTGGTTGAGCTCGTCGGAGAAGACGACCTCGCCGCGGCCGGCGAGGGCGGCGACGGTGCCGGTGTTGGCCAGGTAGCCGGAGCCGAACAGCAGCGCCGACTCGTAGCCCTTGAACGCTGCCAGCCGCTCCTCCAGCGCCCGATGCGGCTCCATGTTGCCGGAGATCAGCCGGGAGGCGCCCGAGCCGGCCCCCCAGCGCAGCGCCGCCTCGGCCGCGGCCTCGCGCACCTCGGTGCGGTCGGCAAGCCCCAGGTAGTTGTTCGAGCAGAGGAGGAGGACGGGCCGGCCGTCGAGGGTGACGCTGGGACCCTGGGGGCCGTCGATCAGGCGCAGACGCCGGTGGAGCCCCCGCTCGCGGAGCTCCTCGAGCCGCTCGGCGACGTCGGTCACGCCGCCCGTGGGTAGGAAGGCGGCTTCTTCGCCTTCTTGACGACCCGCAGCTGGGTCGAGGGGTCCCAGAAGTTGGCCTCGTCCTGGCTGTCGACCAGCTCGTCGATCGGAGTCGCCGGCGTCTCGCCCTCGAGCCAGCCGGAGCGGTTGTCGGGGCGGGGATTGGCGCCGTTGTCGGGCTGGCGCGCCACGTTCAGGCCCAGCTCTTCGAACATCGCCCGGTCCTCGGCCGGCTCGGCGCCGAGCGTGGTCAGGAAGTTGCCCATCATCACCCCGTTGAGGCCGGCCTTGACCGCGAGCCCGTGCAGCTCGCCGAGGTTCTCGACCCGGCCGCCGCAGAGGCGGAAGAGGGCGCCGGGGATGATAAGGCGGAAGATCGCGATCCACTTGACGACGTCCCAGGGGTCCATCGTCGTGCGGTCGCCGAATTTGGTCCCCTCCTTCGGGATCAGGAGGTTGATCGGGACCGAGGTCGGGTTGATCTCGGAGAGCTCGAAGGCCATCTCGACCCGCTGCTCCGGCGTCTCGCCGAGGTTGAGGATCCCCCCGACGCAGGTCTCCAGCCCGGCCTCCTTGACCGCCTGGATCGTCCGCAGCCGGCCCTCGTAGCGGACCGTGGTCGAGACCTCGGGGTAGTAGGAGCGCGCCGACTCGACGTTGTGGTGGACCCGCTGGACGCCCGCGTCCTTCAGCGCCTTCGCCCGGTCGACCGACATGTGGCCGATCGAGGCGCAGCGCTTGAGGTTGGTCTGCTCGGCGACGAGGCGGGCGCCGTCGAGGATCTTCTGGAAGTCCCGTTTGGAGAGCCCCTGGCCCTGAGTGACCATGCAGAAACGGTGGGCGCCGGCCGCCTCGGCAGCTTTCGCGTGCTCAAGGATCTGCTCCGGCTCCATCATCGCGTGCATCGGCGTGTCGGCCTCGGCGTAGCGGGACTGGGCGCAGAAGCCGCAGTCCTCGGCGCAGCCGCCGGACTTGGCGTTGACCAGCGAGCACATGTCGGTCGAGTTGCCGAAGTTCTCCCGGCGGACCTCCCAGGCACGTTCGACCAGGGCGCCGATCTCGTCGTGATCGGTCAGGAGGCCGTAGGCAAGGGCCTCCTCGGCGGTGATCAGGGGGGGCATCTGGGCGCAGCCTAAGAAGCGCTCCGGACGCCTAGTATCGGCCCATGGAGCGGGCGCTGAGGAGGCGACGGCAAGTGGCGTTGGGGACGCTCTCCTGTCTGGCGCTGGCGGCCTTCGCCCTCGGCGCGACGCTGGGGAACGGCCCCGCGTCCGAGGCGAAGACGAACGTCGCCGCCACGCTCTCGCTGCCGCAGCTTGCGGGCGAGCGGATCGTCTCCGGCCTTGATGGCACCTCGGTCTCGCCGGCGCTGCGGGCGGCAATCCGTGAAGGGAAGGTCGCCGGCGTCGTCCTCTTCGCCGGCAACTTCCCCAGCCGCGCCGCCGGCAGGCGCCTGATCGCTCGCCTCCAGGGCATCCCGCGGCCGCCGAAGCTGCGCGACCCGCTGCTGGTCATGGTCGACCAGGAGGGAGGCCAGGTGAAGCGGGTGAGCGGCGCGCCGACTGCCTCGGCCCAGGAGATGGGCGCCCGCGGCGCCGGCTTCAGTGCCCACCAGGGCAGCCGCACCGCCGCCAACCTGCGCGACCTCGGCGTCAACGTCGACCTCGCCCCGGTTCTCGACGTCGAACGGCCGGGCGGCGTGATCGCCGCAACCGAAAGGAGCTTCGGCTCGACCGCCGCCCGCGTCAGCGCCACGGCGATCCCCTTTGCCGAAGCTCTCCAGGAAGGCGGCGTGGCAGCGACCGGCAAGCACTTCCCCGGCTTCGGCGCCGCCCGCGAAAACACCGACTTCTCGGTCGAACGGATCGACCTCTCCAAGCACGAGCTGCGCGCGGTCGACGAGAAGCCCTACGAACCCTTTGTCGCGGCCGGCGGCAAGCTGGTGATGCTGAGCACCGCCGTCTACCCGGCCTTCTCCGAAGACCCGGCCGCCTTCACCCGCGCGATCGCGACCGGCGAGCTGCGCGACCGTCTCGGCTTCGAAGGGGTCTCGATCACCGACTCGCTGGAAACGCCCGCGGTCGAACGCTTCGGCAGCCCCGCGAAGGCGGCGCTCGCCGGCACCTGGGCCGGCGACGACCTGCTTCTCTTCCCCCGCCTCGCGCCGGCGCAGAGAGCTCGCCGGGTGCTGCTGGCGAAGCTCCGCTCCGGCGCTCTGAACCGGGGACAGTTCGAGGGCTCGGTCAGCCGCGTGCTCGAACTGCGCGCCTCGCTGCCGCGTTAGCGCGGGTCCCGCGCGTCTTCCCGCAGCGCGGAGGGGTCGAACAGGCGCACGCTGTCGCGGCCCGCGTCCTTCGCCGCGTACATCGCCGTGTCGGCCTCGGAGACGACGGTGGCGAGGCTGGTGCGCGGATCCTCGCCGAACATCGCGATGCCGACGCTGGCGGTGATCGGCTCCTGCTCGCCGTCGGCCCGGTGCTCGCGCAGTTCGCGGGCGATCCCTTCGGCGGCGAGCGTCGCCTCCTCGCGGCTGCAGCGGGAGAGGATCACGGCGAACTCGTCGCCGCCGAGGCGGGCGAGCGTGTCGCTCTTGCGGATCCGCCGCCGCAGCACCGTCGCCACCTCGGTGATCACCCGGTCCCCGGCCGGATGGCCGCGCGAGTCGTTGACCCGCTTGAACTCGTCGAGGTCGAGGATCAGCAGCGCACCCGTGGAGCCCTCGCGGCGGCTGCGCGCCATCGCCGCCGCCAGCTCTTCCTCGAAGCGGCGCCGGTTGTTGAGGCCGGTGAGCGAGTCCTCGCCCGCCTGGCGCTGGAGCTCCTGCATCCGTTCGTTGCGGCTCCAGCCGACAATCAGCGAAGCGAGCAGCGCCGCCAGCAGGAGTCCCAGCCCCGCCAGCGCGATCGGCAGGCTGACGCTCGGGCCGCCCGGGTCCTTGACGACGAGCAGCCAGGTGCGGTCGGCGATGTGGATCGGCACGCTGGCGGCGTCTTCGAGGCCCTGCGCCGGGCCGAAGGCGGGGCGCCCGTCTATCCGCAGCTGCACCTTGACGTCTTCCGGCAGGGCGGCGAGGGCGGCGGCGGCGACGTCATGCACCCGGAAGCTGCCGGCGATGAACCCGGTCAGCGCTTGCCGGCGCTCGGCGGTCGTCGCCACCGGGGAGCCGTCGCGGTAGACGGGCCAGAAGACGTTGATCCCGCTGCCGCCGATCAGGAGCCGGACCAGCGGCGTCGCGACCGCCCTGCTGGTATCGCGGGCTCGACCCAGGACGCGGGCTCGCAACGGGTCCGATCCGAGGTCGTAGCCGCGGACCTTCTGAGGTCGCCCCAGTTCGCTGGTCCCGAAGGTGACCGGGTAGTAGACGGGACGGGACCCGGCCCGCTGCAAGATTGGCCCGAAGCCGCGTTCGCGGATCTCGACCCCGTGGCTCCGTTCGTAGGCGACGCGCCTCGCCGCCGGCACCTGGGGGACGTAGGCCGCTCCGTCGAGGGCGCCGTCGCCGAGCAGGGTGCGGCTGATGACTCGGAATTCGTGCCGGGTCAGCCTCGCTTGCGTCTGCGCGAACGCCGCCGCGGTGGAGAGCTTGCCGACCGAGAGCGCGGCCAGCGCTTCGGCCTGGTGGGCCGCCCGCACGGCGTCCTCCCGCTGCATGTTGTCGAAGTCGTCGTGGTCGTTGACGTAGACGCCGACTGCCGCGACCACCGAGCCGACGGCGATCGCCACCACCGCGGCGATCCCGATCCAGAAGCGGCGGCTCCTCTTCATGCCGGCACCGCCGCCAAGGACTCCCAGAGGTAGAGCGAAGCGAGGCTGCGGTAGGGGCGCCAGGGCTCGCCGATCTCCAGCACCCGCGTCGGTGGCGGCATCTCCTTCAGGCCGTACTCGACCTGGACCGCTTTGCGGATGCCGAGGTCGCCGCCGGAGAGGACGTCGGGCCGTTCGAGGTGGAAGAGCAGGAACATCTCCGCGGTCCAGCGGCCGAGGCCGCGCACGGCGACGATCTCCTCGATCACCTCCTCGTCGCCAAGCTCGTCGAGCCGGTCCAGCTCCAGCTCGCCGCCGAGGACGTGGGCGGCGAGGTCGCGGATGTATTCGGTCTTGCGGCCGGAGAGGCCGGCAGCACGCAGATCTGCTTCGCGCGCCTCCAGCAGCTGCTCGGGCGAGGGGGTGGTGCCGCCGAAGAGGTCGAGCACCCGCAGGTAGATCGTCCGCGCCGCTTTGGTCGAGAGCTGCTGGCCGACGATCGCCCGCAGCAGAGCGCCGTAGGCGTCGGCCGGCCGCTCCTCTTTGCGCCGCCGCAGCCGGGTCGCGAGGTCGATCTTGCCGACCCGCTCGATCAGCTCGGCCATCGTCGGGTCGGCGGCGGCGAGGTGCTTGCGCGCCTTCGCGCTCACCGGCCGGTCCACTGCGGGCGGCGCTTCTCGGCGAAGGCGCTGATGCCCTCGCGGAAGTCGGCCGAGGTGAAGCAGGACTCGCGCAGGACGATCAAGCCCGTCTCCTGCTGCTCGGTCAGTTCCGGCGAGGAGGTGAGGAGGTCGATCGCGTGTTTGTTGCCGCGCATCGAGAGCGGGGCGTTCTCGGCGATCGCCGCCGCCAGCGCCACCGACTCGCGCTCGAGCTCCTCGCCGGCGACGACTTCGTTGACGAGGCCGATCTCCTCGGCGCGGGCGGCGTCGAGGTTGCGGCCGGTGAGGAAGAGCTCCTTGGTGCGGGGGAGGCCGATCGTGTCGAGGAACTTGCGCAGGCCGGTGTGGCCGTAGATCAGCCCCAGTTTCGCCGGCGGCATGCCGAGCTTGGCGCCGGCGGCGCAGATCCGCAGGTCGCAGGTGATCGCCAGCTCGAGGCCGCCGCCGAGGCAGTGGCCGTTGACCGCGGCGACGATCGGCCACGGGTGCTGGGCGAGCGCCTCCATCGCCGCGTGGAAGGGATGGGCGACGAGCGCCTCGGCGTCGCGCTCGAAGGTCTCCTCGTCGATCCCGCCGATGTCGTAGCCGGCGGAGAAGACCGGGGGGGCGCCGGTGACGATCAGGCAGCGGGTCTCGATCCCGTGGTCCAGCTGCGGGACGACTTCGGCGATCCCGTCGAGGATCTCGTGGTCGAGGGCGTTGCGCCGCTCGGGGTTGGAGATCGTCAGCCGGGCGACGGCGTCAGCCGGCCGGTCGAGGAGGAGCTTGCCGCGCGCGAGCCGCTCTTCCACGCCTACTCCAGCACGACGAGGACGTCCCCTTCGCTCACCGACTGGCCCTCCTCGCAGCGGATCTCCTTCACGACCCCGTCGTCTTCGGACTCGACCGGGATCTCCATCTTCATCGACTCGAGGATGACGACCGTGTCGCCGTCGGAGACCTGGTCCCCGACCGCCACCTCGATTTTCCAGACGTTGCCGGTGATGTGCGCCTCGATGTCTGCCATTGCCGGGGACAATAACCCGACGATGGGACTGGAGACCGCGGCAGGACCAAAAGGCGAGGTGGCGGCAATCGTTGCCGCCCATGACGAGGCCGACCGGATCGCCGCGACCGTGCGGGCGCTGCGCGAGGCTTTTCCCGCGGCGCGGGTCTGGGTCGCCGACGACGCCTCCCGCGACGGCACCGCCGAGGCGGCGATGGCCGCGGGTGCCGAGGTCGTGCGGCGCGGCCGCTCGCACGGCAAGGGCGGCAACGTCACCGCCGGGGCTGAGGCGGCGCTGAGCGTGGAGCCGCCGCCTCGGCTCGTGCTGCTCTGCGACGGCGACCTCGGCGGCTCGGCGGCGCGGCTGGCGCCGCTGGTGGAGGCGGTGGAGCGGGGGGAATGCGACCTCGCCGTCGCCTCCTTCAGCCGTCGGGTCGGCGGCGGCTTCGGGCTGGCGCTCGGCTTCGCCCGCTGGGCGATCCGCCGGCTCTGCGGGCTGGAGGTGGAGGCGCCGATCTCCGGCCAGCGGGCGCTGCGGGTCGAGGCCCTCCGCGCGACCCTGCCCTTCGCCCGCGGCTACGGGATGGAGATCGGGATGACCGTCGACGCCACCCGCGCCGGCTTCCACCTGCGCGAGTACGAGCTCGACCTCGAGCACCGCGCCACCGGCCGCGACCTCAAAGGCTTCCTCCACCGCGCCGTCCAGCTGCGCGACTTCCTGCGGGTGTTCATGTCTCGCCTGGTGCGGCGCTCTTAACCGTGTCACGAAGATTTTTCATTTCTGTGACCCACACGTGAATAAATCTCTCGTAGGGTGAAATCATGGAGTCGATGAGGGAAAAGTGGACCGACGAGCGCCTCGACGATTTGAACGCCCGTGTGAGCGAGGGGTTCAGCCGCTTGGACGAGGACATCCGCGAAGTGCGGTCAGAGATCGCCGGGGTCCGCGGAGAGATGAACACGCGTTTTGAAGCGACTCATCGCTTGATCATCCAAGTGGGAGGCGGGCTGTTTGGAACGATGGTCATCGGCTTCCTCAGCCTCGTGCTGACGCAGCACTGAACCGATTCCTGTGCCGCGTTAGCCTGGAGTCGATGCGCGGAATGGGGAAAAGGGGAGCGCTGCTCGCGGTCTTGACGACGATTTGCCTCTTGGTGGCCGCGATTGCCAACGCCGCCCAGCTGATCGAGCGGGGGGATCTCTTCGTCAAGTTCGACGGCGGCATCGCGCCGCTGGCGCTGCCGCGGACCGAAAACGCGCCGATCTCGGTCCGCGTCGAAGGCACGATCAAAACGCTCTCGGGGGCGAGGCCGCCGGCACTGCGCTTCATCTCGATCGCGATCAACCGCGGCGGCGAAATCGACACCCGGGGCCTGCCGCGCTGCCGGCGCTCCCAGATCCAGTCCGTGAGCTCCCAGCAGGCCCTGGCCGTCTGCGGCAAGGCGCTGGTCGGCGAAGGGCGCTACGTCGGTGCCGTCTCGCTGCCGGAACAGAGCGCCTTTCCCTTGCAGGGACGGGTGCTCGCCTTCAACGCGATCGACCACGGCCAGCGGGCGATCCTCGCGCATGTCTACGGCAGCCACCCGGTGCCGAACAGCCGCATCCTCGTCTTCCACATCCACCGCTCGCATGGGACCTTCGGGACGATTCTCACCGCCGCGCTTCCCTCCCGGCTCAACAAGTTCGGATATCTGAAGAAGATCAGCCTCAACCTGCAGCGCCACTTCTTCTATCGCGGCCACCGGTACAGTTACCTCACCGCCGCCTGCGCCGCCCCTGCGGGCTTGAACATCGCCGCCTTCCCCTTCGTCCGCGTCTCGATGACCTTCTCCGACGGGCGCAAACTGGCCTCCACCCTGACCCGCACCTGCCGGGTTCGCAACAGCTCCCGGTGATCCTCGCCATCGACCAGGGGACGACGGGGACGACCTGCCTCGTCTTCGACGCCGAGGGGGCGATCGCCGGGCGCGCCTACTCGGAGTTCGAGCAGTTCTTCCCGCAGCCGGGGTGGGTCGAGCACGACGCGAACGAGATCTGGGAGGTGACGCGGCGGGTCGCCGGCGAGGCGATCGCCGCCGCCGGGATCGAGGGAGCCGAGCTCGACGCGATCGGGATCGCCAACCAGCGTGAGACCGTCGTCGCCTGGGACCCAGGGACGGGGGAGCCGGTCCACCGGGCACTGGTCTGGCAGGACCGCCGCACCGCCGCCCGCTGCGAGGAGCTGAAGGCGGCCGGGCACGAGCCGCTGGTGCGGGAGCGGACCGGGCTGACGATCGATCCCTACTTCTCCGGGACCAAGATCGAGTGGCTGCTGGGCAACGCCGAGGGGGCGGAGCGTGCGGTCTTCGGCACGATCGATTCCTGGCTCCTCTTCAAGCTCACCGGCCGGCACCTCACCGACTACACGAACGCCTCGCGGACGCTGCTGTTCGACATCCGCGAGCTCGACTGGGACCCGGAGCTCTGCGAGTTGCTCGGTGTCGACCCGGCGCGACTGCCGCAGGCCTGTCCCTCGGCGCACGTCTTCGGGACCACCGCCGAGTTCGGCGGCGAGGTGCCGGTGGCGGGGGTGGCCGGCGACCAGCAGGCCGCCCTCTTCGGCCAGGCCTGCCACCACCCCGGGATGGCGAAGAACACCTACGGAACCGGCAGCTTCGTCCTCCTCAACAGCGGCCCGGAGCCGCCGCCGGTCCCCGACGGCCTGCTGGCGACGGTCGCCTGCGGGCTCGGCGAGGAGCCCGCCTACGCGCTGGAGGCCTCGATCTTCGTCACCGGCGCCGCCGTGCAGTGGCTGCGCGACGGGCTCGGGATCATCGAGGAGGCGGCCGAGACCGAGGCACTGGCGGCTTCGCTCGACTCCAACGACGACGTCTACTTCGTCCCGGCCCTGACCGGCCTCGGCTCGCCTTACTGGGACCCCTACGCGCGGGGGACGATCGTCGGCCTCACCCGCGGCAGCGGCCGCGCCCATCTGGCGCGGGCGGCGCTGGAGGCGATCGCCTACGAGACCGTCGACGCCGTGCGCGCCCAGGAGGAAGCCTGCGGCGAGCGGCTGGAGCTGTTGCGGGCCGACGGCGGCGCCACCGTCAACCGCTGGCTGATGCAGTTCCAGGCCGACGTGCTGGGGGCGCCGGTCTCGGTCCCGGAGATTGCCGAGACGACCGCGCTCGGCGCCGCCTACCTGGCTGGGATCGCGACCGGCGTCTGGACGGCCGAGCAGGTGGGGGAGATGTGGCGCGAGGCCGACCGCTACGAACCGCGGATGGAGGCGGCGCAGCGGGAGCAACTGCTGGCGGATTGGCACCGGGCGCTGGAGCGCTCGCGCGGGTGGGCGTAACCGCTCCCGGCGCAGCGCGTATGCAGGTCAGCGGCAACTTCTGCGCCGTCCCTCAGTCATGGCCGAGATGAAGCCACAGGTCTACAAGGATTCCCGCCCGGCGGAGTACTTCGAGCAGTTCCACGCCGCGGCGCGCAAGGGGGTCGGCTGGACCTACACCCTGGCCCGCATCGTCCTCACGATCCCGACGATCCTGATCTACCGGGTGCGGGCGATCGGCGTCGAGAACGTGCCCAAGGACGGGCCGCTGGTGCTGGCGCCCAACCACTTCAGCCAGATGGATCACTTCTTCGTCGGCGTCTACCTGAAGCGGAAGATCCGCTTCATGGCGAAATCGCAGCTCTTCGGCCCGCCGGTCCTCACCTACATCTACAAGCACGGCGGCGTCTTCCCGGTCCGCCGCGGCCACCACGACGAGGAGGCGATCGAGACCGCGCGCATCCTCGTCGAGCAGGGGGAGATGTTGCTCGTCTACGCCGAGGGCGGCCGCTCGCGCTCGGGCGAGATGGGGGAGCCGAAACCCGGCATCGGCCGCATCGCCCTGGAAACGGGGGCGCCGATCGTCCCGGTCGCGCTGCAGGGGTCCGAGCGCGTGCGAGGCTGGAAGCGGCTGCGCTTCCCCCGGGTCACGGTTCAGTTCGGAGCGCCCCTCAGCTTCCCGGTCGAGGCCGAGCCGAGCCGCGAGCGCCAGCTGGAGGTCGCGACCGAGGTCTTCGCTTCAGTGCGGGAGATGTACGAAGCGCTCGCTACTCGTAGCGCTTCTCGACCCGGGCGTAGAAGTCCGGATCGTGACCCGGCGTGATCACCGCGTCGGGGTACTGACGGTGGAAGAGGCGCAGCTCCTGCAGCGAGCGGCGCAGGTTGTGGGCGTCCTGGGGGCGCGGCTGCCCGGGCTCTGAGTCGTCGAGCTGGCCCTCCACGTAGACGCAGTCGCCGCCGATCACGAAGTCGTTCTCGGCGAGGTGGGCGATCACCGACATGTGACCGGCGCTGTGGCCCGGGGTGTAGGCGAGCCGGACCGAGCCGTCGCCGAAGAGGTCGAAGGCGCGGCCGAAGCCGGCGTAGGAGTTGACGTTGGCGCGGTCGAAGTCGACGGTCCGGTAGTCGAAGGCGTAGTCGAAGTGGGCGCGGCGGTAGCCGTTCAGCAGCGGTTTCGGGCCGTTGGCGGCGAAGTTCCACTCGGTCTCGCTGACGACGAAGGTCGAGTTGGGGAACTCGGAGATCGCTGAGGTGTGGTCGAGGTGCAGGTGGGTCATCACCACGACCGGGATCTCGCCGGGGTCGAGACCGCGCTCGCGCAGCTGCGAGGGCACGTCTTCGCCGGGCTCCAGGGTCAGGTCGCCGAAGCGGGCGAGCGAGCCGAAGTTCTCCTTCGGGTCGGTCGCGACCGAGGGGTGCAGGCCGGTGTCGACGAGGATCGTGCCGGCGCTGGGGTGGCGGATCAGGAAGGCGGGCACCGGAATCGTCACCGCGCCCTTGCCGGTGAGGAGCGCCCGCGCCAGCTTCAGGGTCACTAGACGGCCGCCGGGGCTGACCATCATCGTCCGCGGCCAGGTGACGTGGCCGGCGACCAGCGGTTCGACCGCGACGGTGGCGCCCGGAGTCCCGCCGGCGAGCGGTTCGTGGAGCGGATGCGGTTCGGCGTGGACGCCCATGACGCAGGGGAATCTACGCGGCTCGGGGCGCCTATAGGCTTGCCCGTCGATGGCTGAACGCGACCGTTCGCGGATCTTCAGGGATGGCCTGCTCGAGGGGCAGGTCTGCGCGGTCTCGGGCGCCGGCAGCGGTCTCGGCCGCGAGACGGCGCTGGAGCTGGCGCGGCTGGGGGCGACCGTCGTCGCCTGCGGGCGCCGCGAGGAGCCCTTGGCGGAGACGGCGGAGCTGGCGGCGGGGCTGCCGGGCTCCTTCGAGCTCGAGACCCTCGACATCCGCGAGGAGGAGCCGGTCGGCCGCTTCTTCGACGGCCTGCTCGAGCGCCACGGCCGCCTCGACGTGCTGGTCAACAACGCCGGCGGCCAGTTCCTCAGCCCGGCCGAGGCGATCTCGCCGAAAGGCTTCCGCACGGTGATCGACCTCAACGTCAACGGCACCTGGCTGATGACCCACGCGGCCGCGACCAAGGCCTTCATCCCGCAGGGCGAGGGCAAGATCCTCAGCGTCACCCTCTCCCCCCACAACGGGATGCCAGGGATGGTCCACTCCGGCGCCGCCCGCGCCGCGGTCGAGAACATGATGCGGACGCTGGCGATCGAGTGGGCGCGGTTCGGGATCAAGACCTGCGCTCTGGCCGCCGGCCAGTTCGCAACCGAGACGCTGCTGACCAAGTATCCGCAGGTGGTCGTCGACAACCTTGAGCGCTCGATCCCGCTCGGCCGCGCCGGCAAATCCGAGGAGATGGCCTGGCTCGTCGCCTACCTCGCCTCCCCGGCCGGCGACTTCGTCTCCGGCACCACGATCACCATCGACGGTGCCCGCGACAACTGGGCCGGCCCCTGGCCCCCCGAAGCAATAGCCGACGAGTCCGGCGCCCCGGTAGCCGAGGAACGCCGGCCCTCTCAGTAGAGGGAGCGGGGACCCCTCCGCCAGAGACCGTACGTCCCTGACGGGACCAAAGTCTGCATCGGCTTGACCCAAAGCCTCTGTCGGAGGGGTCCCCGCTCCCTCTCCCAACACGCGCATCTGGGACAGATGCCCGTACTTCGAATTGCGTGGTTCCTTTGTCCGGCTATGCACGACAAAGGAACCACGGAACTCGGAGCGGCTTCGTCAGCTGGCGTCAGACGGAGCTCTGTGGTGGGAGGGGTGAGTGTCACTCGAGCCGACGGACACTCAAAAAGCCGAGCTGATCAGCTCGGCTTTTGTCGGAGCGAGTGACACCCACCCCTCTGTACCGGCAGACCTAAGTCCCTTGCTCTAACGCGGCTCGAGGACGACCAGCGGGATCTGGCGGCCGGCGCGGGCTTTGTAGTCCTCGTAGGGGCGGTAGATCGATACGGCCTTCGCCCAGAGGCGCTCGCGCTCCTCGGGGTCGGTGACGACGCGGGCGTGGACCGGGCGCCGTTCGTCGCCGATCTGCACCGTCGTGTCTGGGTTCGCCTTCAGGTTGTAGAACCAGGCTGGGTTCTTCGAGTAGCCGCCCTTGGAGGCGATCACGGCGACGTCGTCGCCGTCCTCGATGTACTGCAGGGGGGAGGTCCGCTTGATCCCGCTCTTCGCCCCGACGTGGTCGAGCAGCAGCATCCTTCCGCGCAGCCCGGGGATGCGGTGGCCGAGGCGCCCACCCGTCCTCCGGTAGAGGAACGTGTGGACGCCCATGACACGCCGGGTGACGGGCCAGATGCGGTCCGCCAGGTCGAGGTAGCGCGGCGTCCGCCGCGCACCTGATTCCTTGCTCAGGTGTACATCCCTCCGAACATCCCGCCGGTCACGTTCAGCACCTGACCGTGCATGTAGTTCGCCAGCGGCGAGCAGAGGAACAGCACCGGGCCGGAGGCCTCCTCCGGGGTGGCCGGGCGGCCGAGCGGGATGATCGCCGAGGCCATCGCCCGCATCTGCTCGGGGATGCCAAGCTCGATCTTCTCGCCGCTCGGGGCGGTCATCTCTTCGCCGGCCTCTTTGGCCCCGGTGAGGCGGGTTTCGACGAAGCCGAAGGCGACGGCGTTGACGTTGATCTTGAACTGGCCCCACTCCTTGGCCAGCGTTTTCGTCAGACCGACGACGCCCATCTTCGCGGCCGAGTAGTTGACCTGGCCGGCGTTGCCCATCATCCCCGAGGTCGAGGAGACGTTGACGATCTTGCGGAAGACCTCTTTGCCCTCGTTGCGCTCGGCCTTCGCCGCCTCGCGCCAGGTCGGGGCGAGCGCCCGGGCGACGCGGAAGGGGACGATCGTGTGGATGTCCAGCATCGCCTGGAACTGCTCGTCGGTCATCTTGTGGGCGACGCCGTCCCAGGTGTAGCCGGCGTTGTTGACGACGATGTCGACCGCGCCGAAGGCGTCATTCGCCGCCTTGACCAGGTCGTCGGCGGCGCCGGTCTTGGTCAGGTCGCCGGCGAAGACCGCGGTCTCGCCGTTGATCTCGCTCGCCGTCTGCTCGGCGACGTCGGCGTCGAGGTCGTTGATCAGCACCTTCGCGCCCTCGCTGACGAACAGCTCCGCGGTCGCGCGCCCGATCCCCCGGGCCGACCCGGTGACGATCGCCGCTTTCCCATCCAGAAGTCCCATCAGTCCGCTTCTCCTTTGAGTCGTGAAAAGTCGCCGGGAGGCTACCGGGATCGGGACGGTCCTGGTTGACTGGCCAGTCGGTCAGTTGAGGCGGACGCCGCCGTCCTCGGTCAGCGTCCAGTGCGGGTTGTGCGCGATCTCCCAGGGATGACCGTCGGGATCGATGAAGACGCCGCTGTAGCCGCCCCAGAAGGTTTCCGCCGGCTCGCGGCCGGCGTCACCCCGCCCCAGCCGAGCGCTTCGTAGAAACGGCGCGCCCGCGCGAGATCGGCGACGCCGAGGGTGATCAGGCTGACCCGTTGCTTCACTGGCGTCCGAGTATCCCAGGGACAATCACCGCTGTGGGCGACGTCGGGACCATTCTCGCGCTGGCGCTGCTGGCGATGCTCAACCCGACGCTGCTGGCGGCGGTGACGGTGATGATGCTGCTGCCGGAGACGAAGAAGCTGATGTTCGGCTACCTGCTGGGCGCCTACCTGGCGAGCATCTCGGTCGGTCTGCTGATCGTCTTCTCCCTGCACGACACCGGCGCCACCAACACCGCCCGTGCCTCGCTGACGCCGGCCGAGGACCTCGTCTTCGGGGCGATCGCGCTGATCGTGGGGATCGTCCTGTGGACCGGCCGGGCGGACGAGCTGCGGGAGAGACGCCGCCGTCGCAAGGAAGGCAAGAAGAGGAAGGAGCCGTGGCCACAGC
This sequence comes from Solirubrobacterales bacterium, assembly GCA_036278095.1. Classification (GTDB taxonomy): domain Bacteria; phylum Actinomycetota; class Thermoleophilia; order Solirubrobacterales; family 70-9; genus VAYN01. The sequence goes on from DASULS010000018.1 coordinate 54,263, forward strand.
GGCTGCTGGGACGGGGCTCGGCGCGGATCACCTTCGCCGTCGGCGTGCTGCTGAGCTTCCCCGGGGCCTCGTACCTGGTCGGGCTCGACCGGATCGCCCGCCTCGACGCCGGGGCGGCAGCCGCCGTCCTGCTGGTGGTCGTCTTCTGCGTGATCCAGCTGGTGCTGCTGGAGCTGCCCCTGATCGGCTACGTGATCGCCCCGGAGTGGACCCAGGGCGCGGTGAGCCGGTTCCGCGAGTGGATCGCCCTCAACGGCGTCCGGGTCGCCGGCAAGATCGCGATCGCGATCGGCGTCCTGCTGCTCCTACGCGGGACGCTCGAGTTGCTCCTCTGAGCCCTGCGGCGCGAGCTTGCCGACGCTTTCGAGGTAGCGGTCCAGCATCTTCGCCTTTTCGCTGTCCTCGTAGACCTCGTAGGCGCGCATCTTCCCCCAGGCCAGGCGGCCCCAGATCACGTAGCGGTTTTCGTAGACCCGCTCGCCCTCGGGAGTGTCGAAGGTGGTGACGCCGCGGACGCAGACGGTCTGGCGCCAGGGCCACCCTTGCAGCACGACCTCGTCGGGCCGGATCTGGACGCCGACGTCGGCGAAGCGGCGCAGCCACCGCTCCAGGCCCTCCTTGCCTTCGATCTCGCCGGCCCAGGAGTTGTCGCCGGGGAATTTGAAGCGCACGTCCTCGGCGTACATCCGCACCGTCGGGGCGGGGTCGCCTTCGTTCAGCTTCCGCATGTGGTGGGCGATCAGCTTCCCGGCCAGCCATGAGAGCATCGGCGCCTCCTCGCGTCGGATCGAGTCGAACGCAGTGAGATTACGCCCGCAGCGAGTCACCGGGGACCCACCGCAGACTTATGTGGGAAATGTCCGGATGACACTTTGTCCAGCGATCGGCAGAATCAAAGCCGATGACCGTTCTGGTCGCCTATTCCTCCAAGCGCGGTTCCACCGCCGAGATCGCCGAGACCGTGGCGGCGACCTTGCGCCGGGCCGGACTCGACGTCTGCCTGAAGCCCGCCGAGGAGGTGACGAGCCTCGATGCCTTCGACGCCGTCGTCCTCGGCAGCGCCGTCTACATGAAGCGCTGGCGCGGCGATGCGCGCCACTTCCTCAAGAAGCACCGCAGAGCGCTGCGGCAACTGCCCTTCTGGGTCTTCAGCTCGGGGCCGATCGGCGACCCGGCCAACGACAACCCCGAATGGATGGAGCCGCCGAAGCTGGCCGCGAAGGTCGAGGAGATGGGCGGGCGAGGGCACGTCGTCTTCGGCGGCTGCCTGCCCACCGTGCCCCACGGCTTCATGGAGAAGGCGATGGTCGAGGGGACGCCGAGGGAGTTCCGCGACCGCCGCGACTGGAGCGAGATCCGCACCTGGGCCGGCCAGGTCGCCTCCGAACTGGTCGCCGTCCCGACTTGATCTCCTGCGCTATTCGATCCTCTTCCAGGTTCCGCAGTCTTCGGAGGTGAAGTAGGGGGTTTCAATCGTGACGATCTGTTGCACCGCGTTGTTGGTGAATTCGTTGCCCGCCAGGTCGTTCGTGTTGGCGCTATTGAGGAGAGCCCAATAGCAGCCCGTTCCCCCTGCGGCCTCGTAGGTGGCACCGAGGGTGTAGTCGACTTCAGCCTTCATGATGCCTTCGCCGAAGTTGCTGAGCGACTTTTCTTCTTCAGCCCCTTCGAGGGAGGATTCGACGCTTGCCAGCTGTCCTTCCTTGGCGGCGATTTCGCTTTTCACGTCTTCCAGTTCTTCAGCTTCGGCCTTCGCGTCGCCGATGATCCCGTCGGCCTGTCGCCGCGCCTTGGCGAGGATGGCCTGTTTTTCGGCTTCCAGTTCTTCCTTCGCCGCCGTCGCCTTGTCTTCGGCCGCCTGCTGGCGCTCTTCCGCAAGGCCGAGTTCCTTTTGGAGTTCCTCCTTTTCGTCCTTGACCCCGCTTTCGCCGGCCGTGCCGGCGGCGCCCCCGATGATGCCGCCGAGGATGAATGCGGCGATCACCCAGATCACGGGACGAGCACGCACCCAGCTCCTAGCTTTCTCCATCTCTCTTCCTCCCCAGTGAAGTTAGTGGTGGCGGGCGGCATCCTAAACCCAGCAGCTCTCCTTGGGTACTGAGGAAGACTTCTCTAGGCCACGCCCTTCGCCAATGCCGCGAGATCGCGCGGACGCAGCAGGGCCGTCAGGGTGGAGCCGTCGACGATCGCGAGGCCGGCCTTCTTCAGCTTCACGTTGGCGCCCGTGAGGCGGGCGACCTCGGCCGAGAAGTCGGGCTCGTGGCCGACGAGGAGGAGGTCGCCGCGCCCGGTGCTCAGTGCGAGCGAGTCGAAGCGGCCGCCGCCGAGCTCGTTTGCGACCTCGGGCTCGAGCCCGAGCGCCTCGCAGGCAAGGCGTGCGGTTTCGACGGCACGCACCTTCGGACTGGTCAAGCAGGCATCGATTTTCGCCTCCATCGCGGTCAGGGCCTTGCCTGCTGCAAGCGCTTGTCGTTCGCCCTTGGGCGTCAAACGCCGGGCCGCGTCGCCTTCGGCGTGATTTTCCTCGGCGTTTCCGTGTCTAAGCAAATACAGCAATTTGCCGATGAATTAGGAAGCAAGTATCAGAGAACAAATGTTTCTCTTAAGTTTGCGTTTTATTAGCCGATGCACATGATTATCATGCCGCCGATGCGATCCCGTTTCCGCCGCAAGCTCCTAGCTGTCGTCCTCGCGCTCGCCGCCCTCTTGGCGCTGCCCGCGGTCGCCAACACCGCCGGGCTGATCGTCATCTACGGCTCCCACTCGGGCTCGACGCTGACCCTGAGCATGCGGGGCACCAAGATCGTGGTCAAGGGCAACATGGCCCATCGTCATCCGCAAGGGTGCCACTTCAAGCGCGGGCACCGGATCGCCGTCTGCCCGACCCGGCGCGCCTCCGCCGTCGAAATCGACATGGGGCCTTCGGGTGACTTCGTTCGCGTCGCCGATCGTCTGCCGCTGCCGCTGACCGTCCACCTCGGGCATGGCTCGGACAAGTTCATCGGCAACGGGGAGCGGGACGTCTGCTACGGCGAAGGCTCGCGCCGCAACCGCTGCGTCGGCGGCCCCAACAACGACGTCTGCATCACCGGCCCCCGCAACAGCGACTGCGTCGGCGGCGCCGGCAACGACTACTGCCGCACCAGCAGCGGCAGCGACGGCTGCTGGGGCGGCCCCGGCAACGACGTCTGCATCATGGGTCCCGGCGAGGACGGCTGCCACGGCGAAGGCGGCAACGACCGCCTCTACGGCGGCGCCCAGCCCGACCAGCTCTACGGCGGCCGCGGCTACGACTACTGCAACGGCGGCCCCGGCATCGGCAAGTCCCACGAGTGCAACGCCGGCCCCGGCCACTGAGCCCGCACCCACCAGCCCCTACGCTCCCCAGGTGCCCTTGGCGCTAGGCCAACGCCTCCTCTTCCACCAGCTCTTCCGCGGCGGCGGCTGGCTCGTCACCGTCGCCATAATCGCCGCGGTCCTCCTCCTCCGCTTCTGGCCGATGATCGTCGCCTGGATCGAGCGGCGCTGGCTTCGTCGCTGACGACAAACCATTCCGCCACCTCAGACAATATGATGCAGGGACAATGGCAGGAGATTTCGAGAAGCTGGCCTACGAGGAAGCCGTCCGCGGCCTCGACAAGCAGGAGGGGTTGCTGGAAGCCCTGAGGGCTCGTACCGGCATCCTGCTGGCGTCATCGTTCTTGGCGGTCTCGGTGTTTGGTCAGCAGGCAGTCCGGAATCCTGGTCCGCGGGGTCTGGCGATCGCGGCGCTTGTCGCATTTGTGATCTCGATGGCTGCCGGCGTCTTCATCCTGCTGCCGAAGAGGAACCTTGTCTTTGCCGCGGCTGCCGCTGACTTCTATGCGGGCTTCTATGACCTTCGCAGCGACATGGCGGAGGTCTATCGCCGTCTTGCCTACGACGTAGATCACCTATGGGACTCAAACGAGCGCGAGATCCGGCGCCTGAGCTGGACCTCGTCCTCGCTGCCACCTCTCTCGTCATCGAGATCGTCTTCTGGGCGGTCCTATGGGAGATAGCATCCTCTAGCAATGGCAGTCGCACCCAAACCACAGTCAAGGGGAGGTCCACCACCGCCCCCGCCTCCAACTCCTGGCTTCGGACGGGGCGAGATTAGCGGCAGCATTTTTCCCTCGCCTCGAGCGCTGCTGCGCCGCCTTTGGCGTGCGCCAAAATGAGTTTCCCGGCGCTGACGCCATAGCGCTGGGCTAATTTTCCGTTGATGGGGGGTGGGCTCCCCATCAACCTGATGATGGATGGCGGCTATTGCGTTTCGCATCTTCGTCGCCGTTGTGCTCCTCCACTGGATGTGGGGCGCGGCCTGGATCACGCAGCGATGGTTCAAGCTGACCAGTGGCCATCAATTTTCAAATTTGCTTGACAATCTACTAATTCTGTGATTAAGATTTTAATGTCCAACTTAAAGTCTACGAGGAGACGCCGACATGGAGGCCAGTACCCAGGTGGCAGAGGCAAATATTGAGATCGCTCAGGAGCAGCCAAGCGGTTACGGAACGCACGACGAATACTTTGCGACCCGCTTCCGCCAGGGAGGAAGGACCGTGTATGCGGTCGATCTCTCTGTACCTCAGCTCGTGGCGTCGCTGCCGCAGCCTGACCCAAACCATCCGCAGGAGGGGAATCGAAGGATCAATCCATCCCATGCCAGGGGTTTCGCCGAGTACATTCAAGAGCGGCCCGAGTGGGTCTGCCCTTCTCTGCTCTTGCGAGCTCCGGACGGGGAGTTCCAGTTCCGACCGCTGAAGGAGATCGGAGGCTCTGAGCTCGGCGTTCTGTCAGTTCCACGTCTTGCCCGCAATGCCCTTCAAATCCTGGATGGCCAGCATCGAATCCTTGGTTTCCACCTGGCCTGGAAGAGTGTCTCGGATGCGATCCAGAGTGCCCGGGAGACTCTCTCGATTGCCAAACGCACTGGGCCACCGGAGCACGTCAAAGAGGTCGAACGACGCCTCAAGCGCAAGCTCCAGCTCCGCGAGAGGCTCTCGGCTGATCGGGTGGCTATCGACATCGTCATCGTGGACGATCCAGAGGCCTACAAGCAGGTCTTTGTGGACATCGCCGACAATGCGAAGGGTGTCACGAGGACCCTGAGCGCACGTTTCGACCGTCGGAAGGTCGTACATCGTGCTCTTCCGCTTGTTGTAGAGCACCCACTCCTCAAAGGGCGGGTGGAGGAAGAGTCAGATCGGCTCTCCGGAAGTAACCCGAACTTGCTGACGGCTAAGCATGTAGCGGACATTATCCGGACGGTGCAGGTGGGGGCTGCACGACGGGTCTCAAAGCGGCTGGAGGACGAGTTGGAGGAGAGGCGGGTGGCAGAGAATGCCGAGCGTTTTCTCGATGTTGCGGAGGATTCGTTTCCTGATCTCAGGGCGATCGAGGATGGTCAGAAATCGCCCTCTGAACTTCGAGAAGAAAGCCTGCTTGGATCGGCCACGATGCTTCGGGTCCTAGCGGGCGTCTATCACGAGCTGGTTATCGCAGATAAGGACGAACCAGTGGATCGCATGACCGATGGCGAGGTCACGAAATTCTTTGCCAAGCTTGCACCGCACATGGTGGCTCCCGTTTCCGGGGATGGAGCGTGGCGAGCGACCGGCGTCTTTATGGACAGCGGTATGGCACCGCAGGCGAGTCAGGGTGACGTCCGAAAGCTTGTGACGACGATCGTGGAGTGGGCCGAAGATACGCCAGAGTGGCTGGTGTAGCTGGCTCCGCTAGCCCTATAGACCCATCGTCTTGCCGATGATCTCTTTCATGATCTCGTCGGTGCCGCCGCCGATGGGGCCTAGGCGGGCGTCGCGGACGGCGCGCTCGATGCCGTACTCGCGCATGTAGCCGTAGCCGCCGTGGATCTGGAGGGACTGGTTGGCGATGTCGAGGACGGCGCGCTGGGTCAGGAGCTTCGCCATCGAGACCTCCTGGATGCAGTCCTGGCCTTCGTGGAAGAGGCGGAGGCCGTTGTAGGTGAGGGCGCGGGCGGCTTCGGCGCGGGTCGCCATCTCGGCGACGTGGTGGCGGATCGCCTGGAACTTGCCGATCGGGCGGCCGAAGGCTTCGCGGTCTGAGGCGTAGGCGACGGTGGTCTCGATCAGGCGCTGCATCGCGCCGACGGCGCCGATCGCCATCAGCAGCCGCTCCCAGGCGAAGTTGGCCATGATCAGCTTGAACCCGCCGTTCTCCTCTCCCAGCAGGTTCTCGGCCGGCACCTCGACGTCGCTGAAGGAGATTTCGCCGGTGTCGGAGGAGTGCCAGCCCATCTTCTCCAGCTTGCGGCTGACCTCGTAGCCGGGCATCTCGCGCTCGAGGACGAGGAAGGAGATGCCGCCGTGGCCGCCCTCCTCGGTCGTCCTGCAGGCGCAGACGAGGAAGTCGGCGCGGACGCCGTTGGTGATGAAGGTCTTGGCGCCGTTGACGATGTAGTGGTCGCCGTTGCGGCGGGCGGTGGTGGAGAGCGAGGCGACGTCGGAGCCGGCGCCGGGCTCGGTGATCCCGAGGGCGCCGATCTTCTCGCCGGCGATCCCCGGCACCAGCCAGCGCTGCTTCTGCTCCTCGGTGCCGAAGTTGAAGATCGGCGGCATCGCGATCGAGGCATGGGCGTTGAGCCCAGCGGCGACGCCGCCGGAGCCGCCCGAGCGGGCCAGCTCCTCGACCCAGACCGCGTCGTGCAGGTGGGTGCCGCCCTGGCCGCCGAGCTCCTCCGGGAACTTGAGGCCGAGGAAGCCGAGCTCGGCGCAGCGGCCGAACAGCTCGCGGGGGAATTCGCGCGCCGCCTCCCACTCGTCGACGTGCGGAGCGATCTCGTTGGCGACGAAGCGGGAGACGGTCTGCCGCAGCTCCTCGTGCTCCTCGCCGAAGGGGGGGAGGGTGGCGCGGGCACCAGTGTCCTTGACGACGGTCATGCCTGCTCCGCCTTTGAGGCCGGCGCCTCCCAGTCCTCGAGCATCCGATAACCCCTCCCCTTGTGGTCGAAGCCGAGCAGGTCGCCCTGCGGGTTCTTCTTGCCGCCGTGGTGGTAGGCGCGGACCTCGGCGATCTTGCCCTCGCGGATCAAGAACCACTCGGCGCCGCGGTCGAGGCGGCGCTCGCCGCTGTTCGGGTCGCGCCAGGTCATCGTCCACTCGATCGCCACCTGGTCGCCCTGCTCGATCAGGTTCTCGACGTACCATTGGGCGTCGATGGTGGAGACGCCGAGCGCGGCGTAGCCGCCGATCGCCTCCGCCCCCTGGTGCGGTCCCAGGCGCGTGTAGTAGTGGACGGCGTCGTCGGTGAAGTGCGAAGACACCGCCTCAGCGTCGCCCGTGTTCAGCGCTTCGTAGTAAGCGCGGACGCGCTCCGTGCCGGTCATCGTCAGCGGCAGTGGCGGGTTTGTCGCCCTATGGTTGACAAACCCGCCTTGCTTCCTACAGCCCGTAGCTCCGGCCGATCACATCGAGCATGACCTCGTCGGTGCCGGCGCCGATGCGGTTGAGGCGGACGTCGCGGTAGGCCCGCTCGATCTCGTACTCCTTCATGTAGCCGTAGCCACCGAGGATCTGGACGCACTCGTCTGCCACCTCGCAGGCGATGCGGGAGGCGTAGAGCTTGGCCATCGTGATCTCGCGGACGGGGTACTCACCGTTGCCGAAGCGCCAGGCGGTCGCGTAGGTGAACTGCTTGGCGGCTTCGATCTTGGTCGCCATCTCGGCGAACTTGTGGCGGATCGCCTGGAACTTGCCGATCGGCCGGCCGAAGGCTTCGCGCTCCTTCGCGTACTCGAGGGTCTTTTCCATCATCCGCTCCGCCCCCGCGTGGCAGCCGGCGGCGGCGACCAGTCGCTCTCCCTGGAGCTCCCAGGCGATGTGGTAGAAGCCCTTGCCGACCTCGCCGAGCACCGCGTCGGCGGGGACCCGCACGTCGTCGAAGGCAAGTTCGCCGGTGTCGGAGGCGTGCATCCCCATCTTCTCCAGCTCGGCCGAGACGGTGAAGCCCTCGACCTTTTCACCGTTCTCGTCCTTGAGGTCGACGATGAAGAGGGTGATGCCGGCGTGGCGCTCGCCCGGGTCGGTCTTGCAGACCAGGACGATGAAGTCGGCGCGCGGGCCGTTGGTGATGAAGGTCTTGGAGCCGTTGATCACGTATTCGTCGCCGTCGCGGATCGCCGTGGTGCGGATCCCGGCGACGTCGGAGCCGGCGCCCGGCTCGGTGATCCCGAGGCAGGCGATCTTCTCGCCCTTCAGGCCCGGTTCGAGGTACTTGCGCTTCTGCTCCTCGGTCCCGAGCAGGTGGACGGGGGGGAGGGTCATGTCGCTCTGCACCGCGAAGGCCATGTTGGTGCCGCCCGAGCCGGAGTAGCTCATGCACTCGGCGCGGACCAGCGAATAGAAGTAGTCGCCGCCCTGGCCGCCGTACTCCTCCGGGAAGCAGAGGCCGAGGTAGCCGAGCTCGCCGGCCCGCTTCATCGCCTCGTCGGGCCAGTAGGTCTCCTCCCACTCGTTGCGGTGGGGCCAGAGCTCCTTTTCGACCCACGAGCGCATCGACTCGCGCAGGTCTTCGTGCTCCTGGCTGAAGATGAAGTGCTTGCGCCCGCCCTCGAAGTCGGGCTTGATGACGCTGGAGCCGTCGCTGGTCGCGGTCGCCACTGTCTCTCTCCTTCTGGTCGTTCCCAAAACGCATTCGTCCCGAATACAGAAGTGGACAGTAGCACTTCCCACTTCACACGATGCTATGGTCCCGGCCGTGAGTCAGGGAGCGAGTCAATGGAGTGGAGAGAAGGTCGCCTACAAGGTGGCCGACGGCGTCGCCACGGTGACGCTGAACGACCCGGAGAAGCGCAACATGCTCTCCGGCCAGATGCTGAGCGAGTTGGTGGAGGCGATGAAGCTCGCCAAAGCCTCCGAGGAGGTCCGCGCGGTCGTCCTCACCGGGGCCGGCGACAAAGCGTTCTGCTCAGGCGCGGACCTCGGTGGCTTCGCCGCTGACGTTCCGCTGATCCACAAACACTTTGCAAGTGATCTTTTCCTTGAATTTTTCCGGCTGATGCCGCGGCTCGGCAAGCCCTCGCTCTGCGCCGCCAACGGCCACGTGCTTGCCGGCGGGATGGGCCTCGCCCTCTCCTGCGACCTGGTGATCGCCAAAGAGGGCGCCACCTTCGGCACGCCGGAGATCAACGTCGGCGCCTTCCCCTACATGATCATGTCGATCATCTACCGCAACGTCCCGCGCAAGAAGGTCAACGAGATGATGCTGCTGGGCGAGCGGCTCTCGGCGGAGCAGGCGGTCGAGTACGGGCTCGCCAACAAGGTGGTGCCGGCGGGGGAGTTCGACGCCGCAGTGACCGAATGGGCGACGGTGCTCGCTTCGAAGAGCCCGGTGCTGATGCGGCTCGGCCACGACGCGATGTACCGCCAGCAGGACATGGCGCTCGACGACGCGCTCGAGTTCCTGCGCTCGCAGCTCTCGCTTACCTTCACCACCGAGGACATCGTCGAGGGGGTCACCGCCTTCTTCGAGAAACGCGACCCGCAGTGGAAAGGACGCTAGTGGCGACCGAGGAGAAATCTCCGAACCTGCTGCCGGGAACCGCGCCGCTGGCCGACCTGACCGCGCAGCTGCACGAGCGCCGCGCCAAGGCCAGGCTCGGCGGCGGCGAGGAGAAGATCGCCAAGCAGCACGATCGCGGCAAGCTCACCGCCCGCGAGCGGATCGACCTCCTGGTCGACGAGGGCACCTTCGTCGAGATGGGGATCCATGGCCGCCCGCACTTCGCCCAGCGGGCGATGGACGGGGTCGAGGCGCCCGCCGACGGCGTGATCACCGGCTGGGGCGACGTCGACGGCCGCGCCACCTGCATCGCCGCCTACGACTTCACGGTGATGGCCGGCTCGATGGGGATGACCGGCGAGCTCAAGGTCACCCGCCTGCGTGAGATGGCGCTGCAGAAGCGGATGCCGTTCATCTGGCTGCTCGACTCGGCCGGCGCCCGCATCCAGGAGGCCGCTGGCTCGCTCTTCGCCGGTTCCGGCCACCTCTTCCGCGAGGAGGTCGAAATGTCGGGGGTGATCCCGATGGTGGCGGCGATGATGGGGCCCTGCGCCGCCGGCACCGCCTACATCCCGGCGCTCTCGGACTTCGTGCCGATGGTCTCCGGCCAGGGCGCGATGGCGCTCGCCGGACCGCACCTGACCAAAGCCGTCACCGGAGAGGACATCTCGATGGAGGAGCTCGGCGGCGCCAAGGTTCACTGCCGCAAGCCCGGCGTCGGCGACCTCGCGGTCGCCGACGACGAGGAGTGCATCGCCTCGGTCAAGAAGTACCTCTCCTACTTCCCCGGCAACTGCGAGCAGCGCCCGCCGGTGATCGATGTCTCAGACCCGGTCGAGCGCGCCTCGGAGAAGCTGATGGAGATCGTCCCCGAGTCGCCGCGGCAGCCCTACGACATGTACGACGTGATCCGCGAGATCGTCGACGACGGCGACTGGTTCGACCTGAAGCCGAAGTTCGCCAAGAACGTGATCACCTGCTTCGCCCGCTTCGGCGGCCAGCCGGCGGGGATCGTCGCCAACCAG